>WRMU01000019.1 GCA_009776965.1 Microgenomates group bacterium
AGTTAGGTTAGACCATGTCCCACCAGTACCATCTATTTGGTATTGGATGGTCAGGGTCTGTCCCGAGTCTGCGTCATTGACCGTCCCCGCCAGAACCAAACTATCAAACCCCGTATTATATGAGGCAAAGGCTCCGATGCTAGGGTCGGCTGAGTTGGTTACTGTGGGATCAGAAGGCTCTAGGGTATATGGGTCGGCATAGGTGCCTGCTCCAGACGAGATCGGAATTGAAGATTGAAAATAAAGCCAAGGCAGAACCCCATAGCTGTTATTCGAGGAGTTAAGGCTGAGCGAATACGTCGAGCTGCTCGCATCAACACGGAACACGCTAGACCCGCCACCATCCTCCTGACTACGAAGCCAAGGGTAGTAGGGACGTTTAAGGTAGTTGGATTGAGTAAACTTACCGGTAGCGGTAGTAGCCAAACCATCTACTGTAGAACCTGTTTGATTGCAACCAGCAGCACCATATCTGGCCAAACAAAAGGCGTAGCCGAGGGTGCCAGAGGGAGGATAAGTGCTATAACCAACTAAGCTA
Organism: Microgenomates group bacterium; assembly: GCA_009776965.1. Taxonomy (GTDB): domain Bacteria; phylum Patescibacteriota; class Microgenomatia; order UBA1400; family PJMF01; genus WRMU01. The sequence continues at coordinate 539 of WRMU01000019.1, forward strand.
CCTTGCCATTCTTCATAGGAGGGGAGGGAAACTCTGGAGGTCATGGTACAAGAAGTGCCATTGAAGGTGGCTTCAATGTTACCGTAGGCAGTAGAGTTGGTGGTGGTATTACAAGCTTTAGTAGGAGTGCTTGTTGTCCAGCTCACAGCTGACATATCAAAGGATCTGGGAGGTATGGCGGTGGCTTTGGTTACGCCATCGATGGTGGCGGGGAGGGAGTTATAGAAGTTTTCTAATTGCATCAGGATATGTTGACTTTGGCGGCCACCGCCTAGGTCACTACTTCGGGTGGGGTTACCAGCATTGGAGTTCCATGAAGTTCCATACCAGAGCTTATTGTTGAAAGTATTGGATGCATAAGTACAATCCGCACTTCTCCAAGCGCAATAGTTATCCACCATGATGAAGCCCCTAGTAGCCCCATCGGAGATGCCGGAGTACATTAGTTTGTAGGGTTCGGCAACCGCACCATTACCAGTGCACGCGCCCAAATCGCCACTGCACATATATGTCCCCGAGACTGGCTCGATTTGGATGATTTGGCCTTGAGTGAGGGTGCCTAAAGTGCCGAGCGTGGGAGAAATGTCTGGGTCTTTATTCACCTGATACATATTTGCCGTGTTGTAGGCTGCGGCGCTGGTGGATACATTCCCTGCATTATCTCGGACACAAACATAGATGTTATTAGTTCCAGCACTGAGGGTAATGGAGGTACCTACTGATCCTCCAGCAGTACAAGTAGCGTTTAGGTTGTTGGTAGTGGAGTAGCGGGTTTCGGCGACGCCGGAGCCGCCGGTGTCGGCGGGGGTGATAGTTACGGAAGTGGAAGTAGTCCAGCTGGAAGTACCGGTGGGAGATGGGGAGAGGGCGAAGGTGGGAGCTGCTGTGTCTAAAACCACGTAGGTGGGGAAAGGGCCAGCTATATTGATATAATTACCGACACAGTCATGGACTATACCATGAATGTTATAGCTCCCATTAGGCAGAGAAGAATAAGTAATAGAATTGGTGGTGTTAGTGGTTATTCTAGGGGAAGGAGTAATGGGCCCATAAAGGTACTGTTCATACATACAGACACCACTGCCACTATCGGTGGCGGTATAAGCGATGGCAAATCCAGTGGCAGAGTAATAGCTGGTGGTATTAGTGCAAGATACGCTATTACAGGTGACATCGGTGACTGCGGGGACTGTTTTGTCTAATCTAAAACTCAGAGTAGTGGTTTCTGCGGAGTAAGCTACTCCATCATAGGTTCTGGTTTTAACATTATGATTACCTTCGGCTAAACCACTTACGTTTACACTAAAGCTATAGCTCCTAGTGCCACTTCCAGCTACTAGATTCTGCCCTGCTGTCCATGCTCCTCCGTCTATACTATATTGGATGGTTTGGGTTTGATTATCGGGATCAGTAACTGATCCCGATACCGTGATATCTGTATATCCACTTACGGCACTTCTCCAAGGGTTTCCTGCTGGATTGGCGATGGTGATGGTGGGGGTGGTGTTACATTCGCTCGATTCAAGGCGATAAGGAGCTGCATATGTCCCTGAACCGCAGAGAATTGGGATTGAAGATTGAAAATAAAGCCAGGGCAGAACCCCATAGTCGTAGCTCGCACTGTAACTGTTGAGCGAAAGAGTCGCGCTGTTCGCAAGAACAAGGAACACGCTCGTCGTGTTGCCCGAATACGGACTTCTAAGCCAAGGATAGTAAGGACGTTTAAGGTAGCTGGATTGATTAAACTTGTTAGTAGCAGTGGTAGCCAAACCATCTACTGTAGAACCAGCTTGATTGCATCCCGCAGCGCCATATCTGGCTTGACAAAAGGCGTAGCCTAGAGTTCCGGAGGGGGGATAATATCCATAACCATAGAGACCGCCCAACCATTCTTCGTAGGAGGGGAGGGAAACGCGGGAGGTCATGGTACAAGTTCCAGTGGTACCAATAGTTCCGGTAAAGGTAGCTTGGATATTACCATAGGGAGTAGAGTTAGTGGAGGTTTGGCAATTGCCGGAGGAGATAGCCCCAGTACCGGAGGTATAGGGAATGCCGATCATATTAAAGGTTCTGGAGGGGATGGCGGTGGCTTTGGCGACACCTCCGATAGTGGTGGGGAGAGAGTTATAGAAGTTTTCTAATTGCATCAGGATATGTTGACTTTGGCGGTTACCGCCTAAGTCATTGCTGCGAGTGGTATTAGCAGCATTGGAGTTCCAGCTTGTCCCATACCAGTATTTTACTCCAGGGGAGTTATTATACGCATAAGTACAATCCGCACTTCTCCAAGCACAGTAGTTGTCTATCATAATAAACCCTCGGGTAGCTCCGTCGGAGAGGCCGGAGTACATTAGTTTGTAGGGTTCGGCGGGGGTAGCGTCACCAGCGCAGTTTTCATCACTACACATATATGTACCTGAGTTGGGGGCGATTTGAATAATTTGGCCTTGGGTGAGAGTTCCGAGAGTAGTTTGAGCAGAAACCACGGAAGGATTTATTCCTAAAAGAAAAAAACTGGTTCCTAAAAACAAACAGAAGGATATCGCCGCTAGGCGGGCTATTTTCTTATATATATATATATATATAGTTGTTGAAATAAAAGGGGCTGATGAAATTGGACGGCATAGGCTCTTTTTCTAAGTTTTTTTTCTAACATTCATTATGGAGGTAAAAGTTGGGTTTGTCAATACAAGAAAAAACGGAGTTTTGGCTAGCGGATGTTTTGTGGTATGATGGTAGTATGTCCAAAAAATCGCTGTCCATCCGCATGCGAAGCCAGAACCCTGATGAGTATGGGTGGAGCATGATCGAGGGGTTGGTGATTGGCGCGATTTTTATCGCAGTGATAGCGGGGATGAGTATTTGGCTTAAGCCTTGGGAGAGATGGAAAGAACATCAAGATCGACAAACACAAAAGCTGGCGGCGGCGATGGCGGAAAAACTGGTGGTTTACTATAACGGCAATAAGCAGACTTGGCCATGGAATTATATGGTGAATGAATATATCCCCACGTATAGGAGGGGAGAGGCGGCTTATGTTTATCGGCCGGCTACTTATCCAGATAGGTTTTGGCGGGAGGCGTTTATTGATATTAGCGCTTTTAGCGCGGCGCAAAAAAAGGAATTGCTGGCGCGAGATCAGTTTTTGATTTTGAAGCAAGTGAGCGGTAATTCGCTGGTGAATGTGTGTTTTTTGCCGCAGAGCGAGGAGTTTAAGAAACAAGCGGCGCTTTTATGTGAGCAGGACGTGTATGGACTGCGGGATGCGCCGTATGAGGTGGATGGAGTGGATGGGTGCGCGAGCGTGGATGGGTCGATGAATGAGCAGAATTGGCGGTGTGAAACTGCGCAGTAAAAAAAGATGGAAGTGGTGTTACAATCGAGGGTATGATTTGGGTGGAGATTATTTGCTATGCATTATTGGTGGGGATGATATTTTTTTTGGGAGCTTGTTGGGGGAGTTTTTTGAATGTTCTTTTATATCGCCAGAAACGTAAAGAAGATTGGATCTGGAAGCGCAGCTGCTGCGAGAAATGTGGCTATAAATTGGAGTGGTATGATAATATTCCGTTATTTTCTTGGTTTTTACTGCAAGGAAAATGCCGTAAGTGTGGCCAGAAAATTGATATTATTCATCCAATTATGGAGGCGATGATGGGTTGTTTGTTTTTATGGTGGTGGGTGATGGGGAGTTGGTTTTTTAGATTGACGCAGCAGCCTTTGGTGATGTTGCAGCCGGCTTTTTGGCTGGTGACGGGAGTGTGTTTGGTGTTGATTTTTTTGATTGATCTGCGCAATAAGATTATTCCGAATATGATTAATGCGTTTTTGGCGTGTTGGATACTGGGGTATCATTTATTGTTGTGCGCGGCAGGAGCGATGAGATGGGTGGATTTGGGAGGGGGATTGTTGACGGGGATGGGGGCGGGGGTGGTGTTTTTTGGAGTGCATTTGTTGGGGAGGCGGATTTATAAAAAGGAGGCATTTGGTCTGGGGGATGTGAAGTTGATGATGGTGATGGGATTGCTGCTGGGCTATCGAAAGATGGTGGCGGCGCTTTTTGTGGCGTTTGCGCTGGGGAGTTTGGTGGGGGTGATTTTGTTGTTAACGCAAAAAAGTGATCGAAAAACGGCTATTCCTTTTGGGCCGTTTTTGGTGGTGGGGACGCTGGTAGCTTTGATTTGTGGGGAGGCATTGTTTAGATTTTTGTTTGTGTTTTAGACAATAACTGGCCTCTTATCCAGCTGTTGTTTGTTGAGCAAGTTGTCTAGAATCTCGAAGCGTTTTTTCTTGACGGCGAAGGGCACGTCATCGGGGAACATTTTATGGGCGAGGGTGCTGGGGCGAGGAGAGTAAATGGCCACAAACCCCATGATGAAGCGGGCTTCCTTAACTAGAGAGACGGTATCGGCAAAATCTGCGTCGGTTTCGGAACAAAAGCCAACGATAATGTCGGTGCCGATGGTGATATTGGGGTCGGCGGCGCGGAGTTTATGGACTAAACTTAAATAATCTTCGCGAGTGTAGCCGCGGTTCATTTTTTGGAGAATACGATTGCTGCCGGATTGAACAGGAAGATGAATAAAACGATCAATTTTTTTATTGGCACCAATTTCGGCAATGAGTTCGTCATGAAAGTCCCAAGGGTTGCTGGTCATAAAACGGATTTTGGTGATGGCATCAATTGCCGATATTTCCTGAAGTAGCTTCACGAAGGGAGGGATGCCCACTGGCTTGGTGTATTGGTCGGGGTTTTGGGGGAAGTTAGAAACGGCGTCGCGGAGGCGAAAGTCGGTTTTGCGCTCCACGATATTCTTTTTTTCCAAACCATAGCTGTTGACGTTCTGGCCTAGGAGAGTTATTTCCGTAAATCCGGAGGCGACAGCTTGGGCGACTTCGGCGAGAATGTCATTCATGGGGCGAGATTGTTCGCGGCCGCGAGCATAGGGGACAACGCAATAACTACAAAAAGAATTGCAGCCATTAGAAATGGAAATAAAGGCTTGATGAGGATCTTTTCTTTGGGGTTGATAAGCGAAGCCGAGGGAATTGGGGGGGACAATTTGGCTTAAAATGGGGTAGCGAGCTTTCATTTTGGCCTCGCTATAGCGACTCATGCAACCAGTGAGGACAACATGGGGAAGATGGCGGGAGGAGCGGCGGGCGGGAGGGGGCCGGCGGGTGAGGTTTTTTCCGGATTTTACGCCGAGGAAATGCTCGCCCATGGCGCGCAGGAGCGAGTAAACACGATCGTCGGCAGCTTTGCGGACAGAGCAAGTATTGATAAGAATCTCGCTCACTCCATCTTCTCGCCAATCGGAGGCTTCTTGAAGGGAGAGCTCTTGCTCGAAATAGGTGGCGTAGCGCTCGCTCTCGTTTTTGTTGGCTTGGCAGCCGTAAGTTTTAATAAAGTATTTGGCCATTGGAGGGTATATTATATAATACTAAGTATGTTGAGTCGAAAATATCGTTTGCCTCTACGAAAAATGCCCAATTTTTTTACGGAGAGCGAGAAGTTTTTTACTAGTGACCTGACGTTTTTTTATCGGCGAGGGGAAACGGATGAGCTGCAAGTGGCGGTTATTGTGCCGAAAAAGTCTCAGCGGTTGGCGGTGCAAAGGCATAGATATAAGCGGATAATAGCGGAGTTAATCAGGAAAAGAATTGATGAATGGCCAAGGGATTTACAAGTGGCGATAGTGGCGACAGGAAAAATTGATGCTAAAACTTTGGGGAAAAGCCTAGAAAAGTTTAGCAACTTTTTGGTGCTATAATGATAGTAATGACAAGAGATAAGAGAATTATCAATCCTAGGCTTCGGGCCATTGCTTTGGAAATGGAGCAGGAAGAAATTAATGAGTATGGGGTGTATGTGGCTCTGGCGGGGGAGATTGGCGATCCCCATAATGCTGGAGTGCTGATCAAAATGGCGGAGCTGGAAAAGGAGCACGCAGAGTTTTGGGCGGAGAGAACGGGGGTGATGTTGGAGCCGCAAAAATGGAGAGTACGATTGATGGTGATGCTGGCGAAAGTTTTGGGGTTGATGTTTGTATTAAAGTTGATGGAGAGAACTATGGGAGTGGCGCAGGAGAAATATCAGCTGTTGATGAAAAAAGTGCCGGAGGTGGTGAGGGTGAGTGCGGACTTTACCAAGCATGAGATGGAGCTATTAGAGATTTTGAATGAAGAACGATTACATTTTATGGGGGCGATTGTGATGGGGCTGGACAGCGCATTTGTGGGGCTGATCGGAATGTTGGCGGGATTGACGCTGGCGATGAACGACACCTCCTTAATTTCTTTGGCTGGACTGATAGCGGGAATTAGCATAGCGCTGGAGGCGGGAGTGGGGGAGTATGTTTCGAAGCGAACTGAGGACGATGCCCAAGCACTCAAGGCTGGGCTATGGACTTTGGGGGCCTCGGCAGGAACAGTGATGGTGCTGATTGCGCCGTTTTTGCTGATTAAAGTGGGGATGCTAGCATTATTATGGACGGTGGTGTTGGCAGTGGGGATGATGGCGGTGGTCAATTTTTATTTGGCGGTGGTGAAAAATACGAAGTTTGGAGGGCGTTTTAGAGAGATGGCGATGGTGACATTTGGGGTGATGGTGGTGTCGGGGGTATTGGGACTGATTTTGAGGAGATTATTTTTTTAGAGTATTCTCAATATCACTAACGTCGGGCAGGAGAGAGGGGTCTTGGGGTAGGTTCTCCACGAGCATTTTTAGGCCGGTGTCGAGGTCGATGCTGGGCTGATAGCCAAGTTCGCGCTCAATTTTGGTTAAATCACCATACTGGGAGGTGGCGGTCCAGCGCAGGGGGTTGGGAATGAAGCGAGGCTGGATGTTAGTGCCGAGAACGGCATTAATTTTACCCACTAAATCGCGAACAGGGTATTCGACGCTAGAGCCAATGTTAAAAATGGTAAAACCATATTTTTTATCGGTCTCAATGGCGAGCTTGATGCCTCGAGCGACATCAATGGCATTGGTGAAGTCGCGGGTTTGATTGCCTTCCCCGAAAATCACGGGTTGTTTGCCCTGATACATGGTCCAGAGGAATTGGCTAACGAGATTGGCAAACTTGCCCTTATGTTCTTCATGGAGACCATAAATGCTCATGAAGCGAAAAGCAATGATCTCTAGATCATAAAGATCGGCATAAACGCGAGCCATTTCTTCCATATTGTGTTTGGTGACGGAATAGAAATTGGGAGGAATGACGGCCTGATCTTCGGAGAGGGGAGGGGTGTTGTCGCCGTAGATGGAGGATGTGGAGGCGAAAATGACTTTTTTGACTCCAGTTGAACGGGCCAGCTCGAAAATCTTAAGAGTGGCGATCATATTGGTTTCGCAGGAGGTAACGAGATCTTTCTCAAACATGGGGGCGCTGGAGGCGGCGGCCAGATGGATAATATAATCGTATTTTTCTGGCAGATTATTGAGATCTGCTGAGGAATTGATGTCTCCTTTGATAAAAGTGACTCCTTCGGGGAGATTGTCGGGAGTGCCCAGAGAGAGGCTGTCGAAAGCGGTGACAGCGTAATGGGAATTATGGAGAAGATTGCAGAGATTGGAACCAATAAAACCAGCGCCGCCGGTAACCAAGATTTTCTCCATGAGTGCTTTCTAAAGGTAAATGTTCTTACCTTCTTTTTTCAATTTCTCGAGTAGTTTTTTGATGTCTTGGGCGGCGGACTTATGCATGACGAGCAGGGCATCGGGGCTATCGACAACAATGATGTCTTTGAGGCCGACAGTGGCGATGAGTTTCTCAGAGCCATAGACCAGAATACTCTCGCTCTCATGGTCAACATTATTGCCTTTGGAGATAATTTTGGCATCATATTTTTGGGATAATAATTCTTGGAGAGCATTCCAAGCACCAACGTCATCCCAGCCAAGATCGGCAGGGAGAGCGACCGCATTGTCCATTTTCTCGATGAGAGAGATCTCGATTTGCTCATTTTCAAAGTCATTGTAGATGGTTTCAATTTTCTTCTGCTCACCCTCTTTAGAGGACAAGGAGAGGATTTCTTTGATGCCAGACATTACTTGGGGGCGGGCTTTTTTAAGCCAAGCAATCATATCGGAGGCATAATAAAAGTAGCAACCGCTATTCCAGAGGTATTGCCAGCTTTTGACGTATTCGATGGCAGTTTTGAGGTCGGGTTTTTCTTTGAACTGGGCAATTTGATAGACTTGATACTTGCTATCATGGAGGAGCTTGCCGGTTTTCATATAGCCAAGGCCAGTATTGGGCTTGTCGGGCTTGATTCCGAGAGTGAGGAGCTGCTTGGGGTTATTCTCGATATAGGAGAAGGCATGGGTGTAGGCATTGATATATTCGGCGGTTTTGTTGACGACATGGTCGCTGGGGGCGGTGGCGATAATAGCTTGAGGGTTTTTTTGATAGAGAAGCGAAGCAATATAGCCCATAGCGGGAGAGGAGTTTCTACTGCTAGGCTCGAGGAGAAGATGATCTTCTTTGATTTTGGGGAGATGTTGAAGGACAATGCTTTTGTATCGGGCGATGGTGGCGATATAAATCTGCTCGACGGGGAGGACCTGAGCTAGGCGGTCGTAAGTTTCTTGGATGAGGGAGCGGTCGGAGATAAGATTTTGGAATTGTTTGGGGGAGGAGGAGCGGGAAAGCGGCCAGAGGCGGGTGCCGGATCCACCGGCCATAATTACTGCATAAAAGTTAGGGTTTCTCAGCATAGGGTGATTATATCCGCACTCTCTATTTTGTCAACCTAAAACTCACCTAAATCGGTATTTTCATCGTTGAAAGTCTCGAGCACAACTCGAGAGGTAAAAAGTGATTCTCAACGTACATAAAGTACGTATCGAATCTCTTTTTACTTTCAACTTCGAAAATCCTCGATTAAGGCGAGTTTTAGTTATTGGCATTTTTGGTTTGGGGAAGTTGGTAACTATGATAGAATATACTCTCAATGTCAATGATAAATCCTAGGCGGCGAGCATTGTTTGTTTTTGGGGTGGTGAGTTTCCTGACGGGAATGGTGGTGCTGTTTCTGTCGCTTCTGGCGGTGAGTCCGGCCTATCGAAGCGTGAATGGAATGAGGTTAGCGCGGAAGTTTTATATTAGTAATGAGATTTTGCCCGACCATATCTTCTATCCGGTGGTTAATTTGCTGCAGAGGAGGGCCTTGGGGGTGCAGAGCAATGAAACAGAGCGTCCTTGGCTGGAGCTGGCAATGGCCCAAAGGAGGCTAGATGATGCGATGAAGGCGGAGGACATGAAGGTGAGTGAAAGGGAGAAAGTGGAGATAACGATTACTTTGGTGAGTAAGGCGCATCAATATATTGGATCAGCAGTGCAAGTTTTGGGGGAGCGATGGGAAAATGGGGAGTTGAGCGAGATACAAAAGGATGATTTACGGGAGTTTATGAATGGAACTGAGCAGAAAATGTTGGACTTGCAAAAGAGATTGCCGGAAGCGGATAGAGGGGAGTTGGCGGCAGTGATGCTCGAGGAAAAATTGATGACGGAGAAAATAAATAGGCAAGTAGGGGAAGGAGGATTATGAACTGTCCGTTTTGTCAGGGATTGCAAACAGGAGTGATTGATAGCCGAGATAATGAGGAGACGGTGCGCCGGAGGAGAGAGTGTTTTTCGTGTAAAAAAAGATGGACGACTATCGAGAGAGTGGAGGGGTTGGATTTGAAGGTGATAAAGAAAGATGGTAGCAAGGAAAACTTTGATCGAGAGAAAATTAGGCGAGGAGTGGCTAAGGCGACTTGGAGAAGGCCAGTGAGTATGGCGGCGATTGAGGGACTGATTGAGAGTGTGGAGCAAGATTTGCGGGTGAAGGGGGCAAAGGAGATCAAAAGTTGGGAAATTGGTAATTTAATTATCGAAAGATTGCGGAGTTTGGACAAATTGTCCTATTTGTTATTTGCGAGCGTATATCGAGACTTTACGACAATTGAGGATTTTGAGCAGGAAATTGCGAAACTCAAGAGTGATGAACTGAGCGATAAGAAGTGATTAGCGAATAGAAAAAAACCAAGAGAGAAGGTAGCGAAGCTAAATGGTTAATTGAGGGTTTCTTTGGAGAGCGTTTATTTCTTCGGGGGTGCCCAGAGCATGAGAGGGATTGAGCATGGCGATGAAGGCGATCATGGCGGCATTGTCGGCGCAGAAGCGACGCGAGGAGGGGACGCGGAGGGATAAATTGAAGGGCTTGAGAGTGGCGCGCAGGGTTTGGCGTAGGGTTTTATTGGCGGCACAGCCGCCTCCCAAAAAGACGATGGAGGGAAAGTCGTTGGGGGTGGTGGTTTTGAGGTGGGTGAGGAGGCGGGTTAGTTTGTAGGTGAGGTGGCGGAAGACTCCGGTCTGGGCGGCAAGGGCAAAGGAAGCTAAAAAATCCTCTCGTTTGCTCTCTAGCCCCAAAAGATCAATTTGCTCTCTCCTCTCCAACATCCTCAATCTGTTTTTAGCATGCGTCTTCAGACCGGAGAAGGAGAGGTTGAAGTCCTTGCGAGCAGTGAGGGGGAGGGGGAACTTGAGGAAAGCGTCGAGCTGGGGGTTGGGGAGGGCGGAGGCGGCGAGTTTTTCGAGAGTGGCGGCGGCGGGATAGTCAAGACCGAGGAGGCGGCCGATTTTGTCGAGAGCTTCGCCGGCGGCGTCGTCGAGAGTGGCTCCAAGTAACTGCCAATTATTGAGGTCTTTGATGAGGATAAAATCGGTATGGCCGCCAGAGACGACGATGGCGAGAAGGGGGAGAGGAATGGTGAGTGATTTGTCGAGCAGAGGAGAGAGGGCGTGACCGGCAATGTGGTTGACGGGGATGAGAGGAAGACGATGTTTTAGGGCAAGTTCTTTGGCTTTGGCCACGCCTACTTCGAGGGCAGGAGCGAGGCCGGGGCCATAGGTGACGGCGAGAGCGTCGAGGCGGGAAAAGTCAAGCTGGGCTTTTTTAAGAGCAAGGGCAAGACAGCGGTCAATGTTTCTAGCATGTTCTTGGCGGGCAATAGTGGGAAAAACGCCGCCATAAGGGATATGGAGAGCGACTTGGGAGGCAATGATATTGACGAGGACCCGCTCATTATTTAAGATGGCGACAGAAGTGTCGTCGCAACTGGTGTCGATGGCGAGAATTATGGGCATGGATGGTTTTGCATGAGCGCGAGAGTGGCGGGAGGGACGAGGGAGGAGATATCTTTCCCTTGTTGGAAAAGCTTGATGACATGGGAGGAGGAGGTGGCGGCATGAGGGCCGGCGCGGAAGTAGATGGTCTCAATGGCGCCATGTTCCAGATTATAGGCGGCTAGTTTTTCCTCGCAGTCGTAGTCGGTGTTGTTGCGCAGACCACGGATGAGGAAAAGGGCTTTTTTGGAGCGGGCGAAGTCGATGGTGAGTTCGTCGTGGATGGCGACAGAAACGCGTCGAGAGAGGTTTAGGTCGGAGATGATTTGTTGGATAGATTGTTGGGCGAGGGTGGGGGAGAAGCGGCGTTGTTTGGAGGGGTGGCGGGCAATGACGAGATAGACCCGTTCAAAGATTTTTAGGGATTGAGTAAGGACATAGAGATGGCCATTAGTAAAAGGGTCGAAGGAACCGGCATATACTGCAGTCATATGGCTATTATACCATCCTAGCTCGCCTAAATGGTTATTTTCATCGTTGAAAGTCTCGAGCACAGCTCGAGAGGTAAAAAGCGATTCTCAACGTACGTAAAGTACGTATCGAATCTCTTTTTCCTTTCAACTTCGAAAATAATCCATTTATGCTTCGCTATACATTTTAGCCCATCTGCGCTTATTTTTTAATTAAAACCGCGCAAAATCCTCGATTTATGCTTCGTTTGATGCTTTCCTTACTTCCCGAATCTCCGTTCTCTTTTGGCGAAGTGGGCGATTACCTCGTCGATTTTGGCGGGAGTGAGGTCGGGGAAATATTCGGGAGGAAAAAAGAGCTCGGCATAAGTGGATTGCCAAGGGAGAAAGCCAGATAGGCGTTGTTCGCCGCCGGGGCGCAAGAGAATATCAATATCGGGAATGCCGGCAGTATCGAGGTGTTTGGCAATTAGATCGGGAGTAATTTTTTGGGGAGTGAGACGAGGGTGGGAGGCAAGGACTTTTTGGAAGGTGCGGGTGAGTTCGTCGTGTCCGCCATAGCTCATGGCTGCGGTGACGGTCATGCCGGTATTGTTTTTAGTATTGGCGGTGAGAGAGCGAAAAATGTCCTGCAAATCTGGATCGAAGTCGGTGAGACGGCCAATGAAGCGCAGACGAAGATTTAGCTTGTTGGCTTCTTGAGTGAGTTTAGCGACTCCGAAAGAGCGGAAAAGTTGCATTAGACCAGAAACTTCTTCTTGGCTGCGATGCCAGTTTTCGGTGGAAAATAGCCAGACAGTGAGATAGGGCAGGCCGAGTTTGGATAAGTGAGTAATGAGCTTGGGGCCAGTTTTATTAACGGCATAAGTATGGCCGGCGATGGGAGGAAGTCCCTTGGCTCGAGCCCAACGGCGATTGCCGTCGCAAATAATGGCGAGATGATGAAGATTGTCTGGAAGGTTCATGGTCTAGTTCTAGTAAACTTATAAAAAGTAAAAAGTAATAGGAGCTGCCAAAAGAGGCAGAAGTAGATAAACCATATTTTAACAAA
>WRMU01000020.1 GCA_009776965.1 Microgenomates group bacterium
CTGATTTAGCGAGGAGAATCTATGATTTGGAGGAGAGGCTGGAAGTGGAAAAACCGGTGGAGCCGGAAATGCCAGTTTTGAGGCGCTGAGGATCAACTTTATAGGCGGAGGTGCTGAGATCTCGAGTTTGTTTATTAAAACGTTCTCTGGCGGCGGCGCTGGCAGGGTTGTCTAGACTAGGTCTGGCGGCAAACATTTTTTTGAGCTTCATGCGTTCTTGAAAAGTGGAGCGGTTGGTGAGCTTGGGAGCGGAAGTGGCGGCTGGAGGGAGAGGCTGAGGGCGAGTGATAGGGGTGCTGGGGCGGGACAAACGAGATGAAATCGACATAAAGTATATTATAATATAGGGAGAATGATTAAACAAATCAAGAAGCTGATACCTAGAGAAGACTCGCATAAAGGGCAAAATGGCAAAATATTGATTATTGGTGGGAGTGAGTTGTTTCATGCGGCGAGTAAATGGAGCTTGGACGTGGCGAGTAGGTTTGTGGATATGGTGTTTTATGCCTCAACACCAGAGAACAATGAGTTGGTGAAAAAAAATAAAGGGGAGTTTTGGAACGGGATTGTGGTTAATCAGGAAATGATTGGTGATTACATCAAAGAGGCGGAAGTGGTATTGATGGGGCCGGGCATGACTCGAGATGAAAAAACCAAGTTATGGGTGGATAAGTTATTAAAAGAATATCCGGATAAAAAATGGGTACTCGATGCGGGAGCACTGCAAGTGGCAGATCTGGAGATATTGCCTAAAAGGGCGATTTTGACCCCTCATGAGAGGGAAATGGAGCGATTTAAGGGGGCAAAAGTGGGCGAGCAAGTGTTTTTGCTAAAGGGAGTGGTGGATAAAATAATTCAAAATGGAGAAATCAGGGAGGAAATCAGGGGAGGGAATGCCGGAATGACCAAGGGAGGAACGGGAGATTGTCTGGCAGGACTGGTGGCGGCTGTCTGGACTAAGATTGATGATGAAATAGAAGCGGCGAAAGTAGCTAGTACGATTTGCAAAGCGGCGGGTGACGATCTTTATCAGGGGGTGGGGACGTTTTTTAATGCCAGTGATTTGGCGGCGGCCATTCCAAAAACTGCTTGGAGGCTAGCGAGTTCTGACTGAGAAAACTGCTGGAGGACGTAGTCGGCGGAAGGAATGACTCTCTCCCCTGCCCTAGTGTCGATTCCTAGGCGCAGATGAGAGAACTGTTTAGTGCCGAGATGTTGATAAATGCTCTCGAGTCCGTGATGGCCATGAGGGCCAGTGCCAGACTGGAGCTTATATTCACCTAAGTTTAAGTCGAGATCATCAAAAGCAATGAGTAATTCCTCTAGAGGGACATGGTAGTAATCGACGATAGCGCGAACACTTTGACCGCTTAAGTTCATAAAGGTTTGGGGCTTGGCCAAGAGAATAGTATGGCCGTGGACGTCAATTTTGCTGATAAGAGCGGAAAACTTGGAGCGATGCTGCCAAGAGGAGGAGGAGAACTGAGCCTGAAGGTAGTCGAGAAAGAGGGCTCCGGCGTTATGCCGAGAGAGGGCGTATTGGGGTTCGTCTGGGTTGCCTAGACCGATGATTAGTTGCATAAGGTTATTATACAATAGAAAACTAAACCCGCTCCCCCAGAGGGGAGCGGGTCAATAGTTGGTAATGTTGGTAGTAAGATTACGCCTTACGATACTGCAGCGCGCTAAAACCGAAGGCGATAGCCATCAGTACCATGAGGACGATGTTTTGAGCATCAGTCATGGAGGTATCGTAGGTCTCATGCTCGACGATAGTGGTCTTGACTATGCCGGCAGGAGTTTCCTTGACGATAACGCGCTCCTTCTCCTCGATTTCGGTCTTTTCTTCCGTACAGGTTTCTTGACCGTAGGAGTTGGTGGTACAGTGGCGCTTCACCTCGGTGGTGATGCGGCTGTCGTCAGCAAAAATGTTTTGAGCACTCATGACTAGCATGACTAATGCTAGTGCGGTGCTAGTTATGATTTTGTTCATAATTTTTACTTTCTAATCAACCTTTTATAGGTTAGTAAAGTGTATTATACTATAAGTCTATCAATTTGTCAAGTAGTAAAACATAAGGTAACAAAATATGGCAATAAGGACAAGGCGCTGCTAATTGATGGTGGTGGTGACTACTTCCCCGTCTTCGGTGGGGATTTCGATGAGCTCGGTGACGTCGGAACTAGAGTCGTCGATGGTGATGGTGACAAAATCGGGGGTGGTGACAGTGATGAGAGGTTCTTGGGCGGTGGGGGTAAGGAGGAGATTGGTGTTTTTATTGACAATAACCAGATCGCGCGCGCGTTTGCTGGCCTCTTGGTCGATAATAAAAATAGGAAAGCTGTCTAACTCGAGGGTGACTGCCGAGAGGGTGGCGGTGGCGGGGGAAAGAGAGGAGGTATATTGTTTTTTCTGGGCAATGGTGCTAAAAACTTCTTCGTTGAGGGCAAAAGTGAATGGTTTTTCGACTAAAGAGGCAAAGTCATGCTCAACTAGGGTGTGTTCCATAAAAATAAACTCGAAAAAGAACCAGCAGATGATGCCGATGCCAAAAATGGCGCTGGCCAGAACTACCTGAGAGCCAAGACGAGTGGCCTTGATGCGTTTTTTGATAATTTCGTTGTCAAAATCAAATCTAATTGACATAGTCGATATTGGTTAAAATAATACTAACTTCTAGTAGATTGGTGGCGCCGCCAGTATCGGCTGAGCCGAAATTGACAGTGTCGATGCGGAAATTGCGGCGATTGTCCTTGATCGCTTGGAGGAAGGCAATGGCGCCGGCAAAATCGGCGTTGACGGTGAGGCTATAAGTGGCATCTTTGCGGACGTAGGGGTTGTTGGAGCGATTGATGGGCACGCTTTCGTCGGGCATTTTGGAAATGGAGAGGCGCAGGAGAATAAAGTTATAACCTTGAGAAGTGATGTCGGAGGCGATGCGCTCGAGAATCTTAAAATCTTGAACATAAGAATATTCATCGGTGAAAGCGTAACCTAAGTTGTCGATATCTTCTTGGTGGAGGGAGATTTGTTGGCGGGCGGCGGCAATTTGGCGAGCGCGAGTGTTTAATTTCTCGAGGAGTTGTTCTTCGGTGGCGATGGTTTCTTGGAGGATCAAAATGCTGCGGACAGTGGGGTAAATAATGAATACGATCGAGAGGAGGATAAAAACTACGGCTACCACCACGCCGGCGGAAATGGTGAGGAGGAGGTTGTCGAAGATGGTGGGTTTTTTGACCTTGGGCATATTATGTATTGGAGGCGATATCTTTTACTTCATATTCGAAACGCACGGAAAACTCATAGCCGATCTGGTCGTTGATGATGGTGCTGGAGATGCGATCGACGCGGAGATTGTCGACCGAAACTTGTTGATTATTGGGAAAAGCAACATTAGGGAGGAGCTCGAGATTGGAGACCAGCTGGGCCACGGCGGTTTCATTCATGGCCTGACCGGCGAAGCGAACATTGTTATGAGCGATGGAGAGGTCATTGAGGGTGATACCAGAGGGAATGGTTTTGGTGAGGATGGGGATGAGGTCGGTGATTTTTTCGGCCAGCCAAAAGTCGGTGGTGTCTTCGTATTTTTGAGAAATGGCGTCGAGTTGATAGAAGAAGTTTTGGTCTGCTTGGATGGTGGTGGCGACAGCGTGGATTTCTTCTTGGAGGGTGGCGAGGCGCTGATCGAGAGTCATTTTATAAAAACTACAGCCAAAAACAACCGCGGAAATAACGACCACTATAGGGAGTCCTAGGCGAGAAATCCAATCAACAACAGCGATAGAGACGCCGTCTTGATTAAGGCGCAAGAAATTGATGGATAGATCAGTGGGGCCGGTTTTTTTCTTCGGTTTGGCAGGCATTAATTGACATTATAATATACCTAAACATTGCTGTCTAGGGACAGGCCGTATTTTTGAGATATGGGAAGAAGATTGTTGCGGGGCTAGGGGTCGAACCTAGCCTACAAGATTATGAGCCTCGCGTGCACCGTACACTACCCCGCGTTCAAAGAATAAGATGGATATTGTAACAAAAGTTTGATATAATTGCAACTCGTCGAGTATGGCGAGGTAGCTCAGTTGGTTAGAGCGGCGGATTCATAAACCGCAGGTCATGGGTTCAAATCCCATCCTCGCTACATTTTGGATAACTACTGATACTAAAGCATGAAAAAATATTTTTTGGAGAAATATAAGGCATTACTCCCCTATCAAAAAGAGTTGGACGAGTATTTTTCTGGCGAACGGCGGGATTTTGGAGATTTAGAGATTAGTATGGAAGATTGGGAGGGCACGGAGTTCCAAAAAGAGGTGTGGCGGGCGATGAGAGAGATTCCTGCGGGCGAGACGCGCAGCTATAAATGGATCGCGAGCAGGATTGGCAGACCAAAAAGTACAAGAGCAGTGGGGAGTGCTTGCGGGAAAAATCCGCTGCCGGTAATTATTCCCTGCCATCGAGTGATTAAAAGTGATGGAAGTTTGGGAGAATATAGCGGCGGCGGAGTGGAGGTCAAAAAAGCGCTACTGGAGAGGGAGGGACTAGAAATTAGACGGGCGAAGAACATGTATATGGCCGGCATTATATGTTAAAATGAATATAATGACAACAGCGATGCTGCCAATTGAGAGATTGTTTTTGTGGCCGATATGGTGGTATGGTCAGGGGTTGTTGTGGCTATTGAAGAAAGTGGGTTCTTTTTTAATTAATCAGGCCAGATCTTTGAATATAGTGGTCTGGGCGCAAAATCTGTTTGTGCCGATGTTTGGCGAGCAAGATACGGCGAGCAGGTTAATTAGTTTTTTTGTGCGGTTTTTTATGATTATTCTCAAAACCATAGGATGGCTATTATTATGGATACCAGCGATAATGATAGTGGTGCTCTGGCTGGGATTGTTGCCGGCAGCTGCCTATTTGTTAGTGAGGCAAATAATATGAATCTAGTCTGGAATGCCAAGCTCACTGACTATCATGCCCTGCGTTTTTGGCAGACAAAAAAACAGCAGAAAAAAATTAGGATGATTTCGTTGGGGGCGGCGGTGGTGGGAATGGGGGCTTTGGTGTTATGGCAACTGATTGATGCGGGAGGACAAAGGTCATTTTGGCTGGTGGTTTTTGCTTTGTCGCTGTGGTTTGATATGTATTTGGTGGCGGAAAAAATAACTCAGGGGTTGGGAGTTGATAAAATTAAACCGATGATGAAAAAGTTGCGTCGCAATAGGGAGGAAAAAATTGATGTGGCAGCGACGATGAGTGATGATATGTGGGAGGCATTTTATAGGGCTGATGCGCAGAAGGGGGCGGCGAGCCAAATTAGCTCATTAGGATTGTTTGCACAGCTAGTTAAAACTGATAAGTTCGCTAGAGCAGCAGAAAAAATGGGGATTGATTTAGCCCAATTTAGCGAAATACTGGAAAGACAGATCGGTGAGGGGATGGCGGGGGCGGGAGAAGTGACGGATGGAAATAAAGATAGCAAATTGACAGATGAACTATGGGAGGTGATGCAGACAGCTTTTGACTTGGCGCTGCAGAGAGGGATTAGAGAAGTGGACGTGGAGACGACAACTCGAGTTATTTATACTAACTCGCAACTGCTGCATGAGATTTTTATGGATATGGGAGTGGATAAGGCAGAGTTTAATGGGTGTCTGGATTGGCTGCAAGTGGAGAAAATATTAAAAGGGCGGATGGATGATTATAAAAAACAAGCGCGCTTTAAGGCGGTGGGCGATATGAATGCATCATATACGGCGAGTGCCACGCCGGTATTAAATGATTTCTCGGAGGATTTAACAGTTCGAGCCAAGCGGAGAGAATTGATGCTGTGTATGGGGAGAGATAGGGAGATGAAAAATATCACGGATGCTTTTGAGAGCGGGCAACAGGGAGTGATTTTGGTGGGGCCGACACAAGTGGGAAAGAGGACGATAGTGGAGGGTATTGCTCAGCATATGGTGGAGGAGCGTGTTCCAGCTCAAATGCATGATAAGAGGTTAGTTACTTTGAACTTGGAGACGATTATAGGAGGAGCAGATCAGGCGCTAGCGCAAAAAAGACTAATCCATATTTTAGATGAAGTGCGGCGGGCAGGAAACATTATTTTGTTTGTGGAAAATATTGAGGCGATTTTGAGCGCAGATACTACAGCGGCGAATGCGGACGGTCAGGCGGGAGTGGATGTGGGGAAGATTTTGACGCAAGCGCTGGTGGATAGGAAGATTATGTTGATTGCTACTTGTCGGGATAAGATTTATGAACAATACGTGGAAAAACAGGCCTTGGGACAGAAGTTGCGACTAGTGAGAGTGGAGGAACCAGAGGTGATGGAGACGATCGAGATTTTGATGACCAAGACTAGTAATCTGGAGAGCAAAAATGCAATTAGAATTACTTATGATGCTTTATTGACGGCTGTGGAGATGAGTAAGCGTTATTTGACGGAAAAGAGATTGCCGCAGAAAGCGATCGAGGTGCTGGAGCTGGCAGCATTGAAGGCGGGGCAAAAAAATGCAGGAGATAAGAGCAAGATGAGTATTTGCTCAGAAACGGAGGTGATGGCAGTGATGAGCGATATTACTAATATTCCGATGGATAAGGTGAGCGAGGACGAGAGTAAAAAATTGTTGGGGCTAGAAGATGAGCTGCATAAATATGTGATTGGGCAACATGAGGCGGTGGTGGCGGTGGCGCAGGCATTGCGGCGAGCACGTACTGATTTGCAGCAAAATAGGGATCAGCCGCTGGCGAGTTTTTTGTTTTTGGGGCCGACAGGGGTGGGTAAAACAGAGCTGAGTAAGACGGTGGCGAAGGTTTATTTTGGGGAAAGTGACAATATGATTAGGCTAGATATGAGCGAATATCAACTGCCAACGGATGTGGTGAAGATGATTGGTTCGCCAGATGGGAGCAGTTTGGGATACTTAACAGAGGCAGTGCGCAAAACACCATATAGTTTGATTTTGTTTGATGAAATTGAAAAAGCTCATCCAGACATTTTGAATCTGTTTTTGCAGATGTTGGATGATGGGAGGATGACGAATGGACTGGGAGTGACGGTGGACTTCGCGAATACGATTATTGTGGCGACTTCGAATGTGGGAGCTAATTACATTCAGGAGGCAGTTAGGGGAGGGAGGGCGTATCAGGAAATTAAGGAGGAGCTATTAAATAAATTGTTGTTTGAGAAGTTTAGGCCGGAGTTTATTAATCGTTTTGATGAGGTGATTGTGTTTAAGCCACTGAGCGCAGAAGAAATTACGAAGATTGTGGAGTTGGTGATTGCTAAAGTGGCGGATAATTTAATGGAGAAGGGGTTGCGGCTGGAGGTAAGTGGGGAGACGATGGGAGCAATTGCGAGGGCGAGTTATGATCCTCAATATGGGGCGAGACCGGTGCGGCGATTTATTAAAGATAATTTGGAGAGTCAAGTGGCAACATTAATTTTGGAGAATAAGGTGGAAAGGAGAGATACGGTGGTGGTAAGCGAGATGGGAGAAGGAAAATTGGGAGTGGAGGTACGAAAGGCGGTGGAGTTATAAAATATGTATAATAAGAGTTAATATGCCATTCGATCCCACATATATTTATTTAGTATTGCCGGCTTTGTTGTTTGCGATGTGGGCGCAGTATATGGTGACAAGTAGTTTTAAGGCATACTCGAAAAAGCGGACGACAAATGGAATGACTGGAGCACAGGCGGCGGAGGCGGTGTTGCGAGAGTTAAAAGTGTCTGGAGTGAAAATTGAGAGAACGGGAGGGAACTTGACTGATCATTTTGATCCAAAAACTAAAACTATCCGGCTGTCGGAGAGTGTTTATAATTCGCCTTCAATTGCGGCGGTGGGGGTGGCGGCACATGAAGCAGGACATGCGGCACAATATGCAGCTAAGTATGGACCGATGAAAGTGCGCGCGGCGATTATTCCGGTGACAAATCTGGGTTCGAGCTTGGCTGTTCCTTTGGTATTATTAGGAACGGCATTAGGGGTGGCGGGATTGATTGATTTGGGAATATTGATGTTTGGGGTGGTGGTGGTATTTCAAGTGATAACCCTACCGGTGGAGTTTAATGCCTCTAGGAGAGCGATGGCTGTTCTAGATGAGTCAAAATTATTGGCCAAAGATGAATTGGGGGGAGCGGGCAGGGTGTTGAATGCAGCAGCGCTGACTTATGTGGGGGCGCTGGTGGTGTCGCTGACACAGCTGGTGCGACTGGCAGGAATGAGAAAGAGGAGAAGATAAAAATACTTCCATTGACTAAATATTTAAGTTATAATGGACTTTAATGTTAGTGGAAAGAGTGATTATTGGCGGTTGGTTTCAGCGAACGACGCTACATCTTTCGGAGATTTTTGATTTTCTGCGCTATGGCACTTCTCAGCTCAAACTTGATGCGGGGAAGCTAAAAAAGTTTCAGGAAGATTTACGCTTAACGGGAGTGGAGTACAAGATCTATGGCATGGAGTTTTTGCGAGTGACTACAGCAGAAAAGATAAATATTGATGTGTATGAGGATGGTTTGATTATTCTTTATACTAGCGAAGCGATGGAGATTGATCGCAATACTTTAGGGGAAAATCTTAAGTTTTTAACGGAGTTTTATGAACAAAGGTTTTCTCCGGCTTTAACTTATCTGTTTAGCACTGGAGCACCGGTGCCCAAAGAATTGGCGAATATTAAGACTGTTTATCCCTACTTTTTTGTCTTTGATAATGCTCCCAAGCAGGAGGTTTTAGATCTGCTGAGCTCGATTGAGCAGGAGAAGTATCTTGAGGAAGACAATGAAAACTACGATCTTTTTAGAGGAGATAGATTTTATCTGATTAATAGACAGAAAATCTCCTTGGAAACTACTAGGAGTTTTATTGAAGAACAGATATTTTTGCGAGAGTTTAAGGCGCAACTACATCGCTATCTCAATATTCATCGGATTATTTGGGAGAAGATTGACATGATTAGAGAGAAAAAAGTAATCAAGGGGAAAGACATCGCTCAAGTCCGCCATCAGATTGAGGGCTATGCAAAAACTATTAATCTTATTGGGGCGCGAATGAACCAAATGGGATCTTATTTAGCGACTAGAGAAAAGTCGGTGATGGAAGATCCGGACCTAGCTCTTTTTATGGACGTGGTGGATTATCGCTTTGAAGCTTTGGCTAATACCCTCAGCTATACTAAGGACCTATGGAGAATGACGGAAAATCATGTGAGTTCTTCGCTGCATTTATTGGATAATTTACAGCAAGAAATGACGAGCAAGTCGATTGAAAACTTGACAGTGATTACGGTAATTGGGGTGGGTACGAGTGTGATGTGGTTTTTGGGTCTGGCAGAGTCGATGCCGCAACTCAATTTATTTAGTATTCTGTTTTTGGTGGGGCTGGTGGTGTTGGGATACGTGAGTAGCTGGCTAGTGAAATGGCATGCTAACAGGACTTCTTATGAGTATAATGACGCGGATTATGATAAGGATATTAAGTGATGGGGGAGTAAAAAAGACTGATATATCAGTCTTTTTTTGTGCCAGCTCTAGGATTCGAACCTAGGTAGCCTTACGGCAGCAGATTTACAGTCTGCCCTCGTTGACCGCTTGAGTAAACTGGCATGGGGTCAAGGTAAATATTATAGCATAAAAATTGCTGCTGGCGGGTCTTGTCTTCGCTCCTCCCCCAAAAAAATTATTCGCTGTCGCTACTAATTCTTTTTGGGGGTCCCCCTCCGCTCGCCACCCGCCATATACTCCAGAAGTCGACTAATAGCAACACGTTCCTGCTTCATGGAGTCGCGGCTGCGGACGGTGACAGTCTCATCCTTGAGTCCATCAAAATCGACAGTGATGCAGTAAGGGGTGCCTATTTCGTCTTGGCGGCGGTAGCGCTTGCCGATATTGCCGTGGTCGTCGTATTCGATCATCATTTCCTTGCGCAGCATGGCGGCGATTTGTTTGGCCTTGTCCACCAATTCGGGCTTGTTGCGCAAAAGGGGGAAGACCGCGGCCTTGATAGGAGCGAGTCTTTTATCGAGTTTGAGCACTGTACGCTCTGAGCCGTCTTCGAGTTTTTCGGTGGTAAAAGCATTGTCGAGGAACATGAGCATGAGGCGGTTGAGACCGACTGAGGTTTCCATGATATGAGGAAGGAACTTCTGGCCAGTGGCTTGATCGAAATAGCGCAAATCAGCACCAGAAAACTTGCTGTGTTGAGTTAAGTCGTGGTCGCCGCGAGCGTGGATGCCCTCAACTTCCTTAAAATTGCCGAGAACAGAGAAGTTATATTCAATGTCATAGGCGGCGCTAGCATAAAAAACTAATTTGGCGTGTTTATACCAGCGCAGTTTCGTTTTGGAAATGCCATATTCGAGATACCAAGCGAAGCGATCCTTTTTCCACTGTTCATATTTTTCCTTCATTTGTTCGCTCTTGAGGAAATATTGCATTTCCATTTGCTCGAACTCTCTGGTGCGGAAGATAAACTGACGGGCGATAATTTCGTTGCGGAAAGCCTTGCCGACTTGGGCAATGCCGAAGGGCAGGGAAGGATGAAGGCTGTCAACAACATTTTTATACTCAAGATAGATGCCGCCGCAAGTTTCGGGACGCAAATAAACGACATTTTCTTCTTTGAGGTCGTCGGTGGGCGAACCAATATTGCTTTTAACCATCAAGCTAAAGCGTTTAGCGCTAGTGAGGTCGCGGGAGCCGCAATTGGGGCAGGTTAATTTTTTGTCATGGCGGAGCGCGTCGAGCTGGGCGTTGAGATAGTCGAGGGGGGCTTTGTCGGTTTGGTCGTCGGTGTAGCCGTAGTTCTCGAGGAGATGGTCGGCGCGAAATCTGCTTTTGCATTGACGACAATCGACCTGAGGATCGTCGAAGCCATCGACATGACCGGAAGCGATCCAAGTTTTGGGATGCATGAAGATGGCGCTATCGAGGCCAAAAACATCGTCGCGCTCTTGTACCATCGCCTTCCACCAAGCCGCCTCGATATTTTTTTTGAGGAGAATGCCGTAGTGGCCGTAGTCATAAATGGCGCTTAAACCGCCGTAGATTTCGCTGGAGGGATAAATGAAGCCGCGGCTTTTAGCGAATGAAATAAGAGGGTGGGGTTTGTCTGACATAAAATGTATTTTACCATAAGTCGCGGGTCCTGTCGTCGCTCCTCCCCCAAAAAAATTATTCGCTCTCGCTGCTAATTCTTTTTGGGGGTCCCCCTCCGCTCGCCACCCGCTATACGTATTTGAGAATGATGTTATAATCCGATTATGATCAAACTAAACACCACCTTTGCTTTTAATAATTTGACCGAAGCGGAGTATGAAAAATTGTTGGATACCGCCATGGAGAATGTAAAAAAATTGAACAAGGGCGAGGGAGATAATGAGGACAAGGGAGTGAAGATGATTGGGTGGCAGGAATGGGCGAATAAGATTAGCAAGAGCGAGCTAGAGGAAATTGAGACGGCGGCGGCGAAATTGCGCGAGTGTGAGGTGGTATGGTGTATTGGGATTGGAGGGAGTTATTTGGGGGTGGTGGCGATGATGGAGGGGATATTTGGGCCTTATTATAATCAGACGACTAATGGGGAGAGACCGCAGTTTTATTTTTTGGGCGCGGATACGGACAGTGATCATTTGCTGCAGGTTAAAGAGTTGAGCAGAGGCAAAAAATTGGGTTTGATTGCGATTTCTAAGTCGGGAACGACGATCGAGCCGGCGATGGCGCTGCGTTTTGGGCTACAAATGCTGGAGGAGATGAAACTGAGTCCGACTGATCATTTAATTGCGATTACGGACGGAAAGAAAGGAGCGCTGCATGATTTGGCGAATAAGCTGGGGGCGAGCAGGCTAGTGGTGCCGGATGATATTGGAGGGAGGTTTAGCGTGATGACTCCGGTAGGGCTGTTGCCAATGGCAGTGGCAGGGATAGATATTGAGGCGTATTTGATGGGGATTAGGGAGATGATGGCGGTGGCGGATAGTGAGCAGAAAGAGGAAAATCTGGCGGCGCAACTGGCGGCTTGGAGGGTGGGAATGATGAGGCTCTACAAAAATGTGGAGTATCAAGTGACGGATAATCGCAGTTTTCTGGGGAACTTGGGGTGGCTACAACAACTAGAGGCGGAGAGCGAGGGGCACGAGGAAAAAGGAGTGCATATTATTCCGAGTTTGTTCACGAGAGATTTACACTCTTTTGGGCAATTAATCCAAGATGGCCAGAGGGGTTGTTATGAGGTAGCGACCAAAATTGCGCCGGAGCGGACTGGAATTAAAGTGCCAGCCCTGCCGAAAGAGCATGACTTGGATGGGTTGGAAAAAATTGCGGCTGAAGGGCCGACTTTTGACGCAATTAATGGGTCGGTGATCGAGGCGGCGCTGAGCGCGCATTATGCTTCGGGGGTGAGCGCGATAATAATTGAGTTGCCTCCCCTGAGCGCCTATGTGCTGGGAGAGTATCATTATTTGTTGATGAAGGCGACGGCGATTAGCGGTTATATGCTGGGAGTGAATCCGTTTACGCAGCCGGGGGTGCAGGCATGGAAGGATCAGTTGACGGGGAGGTTGAAGTGAGGCGGGGTGCGGGAGAATATTGCTATAGAGTAATTTGTGTTATAATTTAGTTAAAGAAGCGTCGGCAGTCTCAGGGGACAGCCCACGCTTTTTTAGTATTCTTAGGGCTAAATAGCTCACCTAAACTCCACATTCTGCACCTGAGTAGAAGGCTCCTCCAACACTGTAAAAACTAAAGTAGTAACCCCAAAAGGAATAGAGACGGGAGAGGAGAGAGAACCAGAGACAATAATTTCATCAGAGGAATTGGTAGAGACAGTAATACCTTGGTTAGTACCAAAGGTAATATTAAAAGCACCTACCTTACCTATGGTAAGAGAAAAGGGGATGTTTTTAATAACAGAGAGATAGATCTCAGAGGAGGTAGAGGAGGAAACAGAGATTTGACCAGTATAGTAGGTAGTAGAAGAAACTCCAGCAGAGTCAGTTACTACTAAAGGGAGATTGGTTAATTGAGGAGGAGAGAGGCTTTGGAGAGAGGAAGCAGGGATAACTATCTCCCATGCCACCACTGAGCTAGTAGTAGGATAAGTTGGAGAAACATAATCTATACCATCAATGGTGGTTTTAACAGTAACTGTCTGAGTAGGATCTAAGTCAGTAA
>WRMU01000021.1 GCA_009776965.1 Microgenomates group bacterium
CTCGCGATTCCGGTGATGCTGGCGGCGAGCGGGCTGGATTTATTGAAAGCGTTTGGGGAGTGGCTAATGATGCCCAAGAGTTGGTCGGGCTGCTCTTATGGGAGCTGGGGGGTACCAGCGAGTGGGGTGGTGACTTGTGGTGCTTATTGGGAGAAGAAGGCGTTTATTTTTTCTGGTCAGGAATGGTTGATTTTGGGGGTGGGAATGACGGTGACTTTTATAGTTTCTTTGTTGGTGTTGAAGAAATTAATGGCCTTAATGAAAGAAGAAAAAGCTTGGGTTTACTTGGGGATTTATCGGGTGGTAATTGGTGTTTTTTGGTTGTTTATGATATAATGTCTCCTCTGAAGAAAGGAGTTTATTAATTATGGCAAATGCCAAAACCATGGCCGATTTATTGGCCAACAACAAGTTCAAAATTATTGCCCCCAAAAAGGATGATGTGGTGGAAGGAGTGATTACGGTGAAAAACAGTAAATCTCTGGTCATCGACGTGGGAGCGAAGACGGAGGGGATTTTAGTAGGCAGGGAGTTTGATGAGGCAGCAGACTATATTGAAAAGCTAGAGGTGGGACAAAAGGTGGAAGCGATGGTGATGAGTGTGGATCATAATAAAGGACAAATCTTATTAAGTATTAAACATGCTGCTGCTCAAGAGAAATGGGACTTTTTCATTGAAGCGATGGAGAAGGCGGAAGTGTTGGAGGCGACAGGCATCGAAACTAATAAGGGAGGATTGATTGTGGTGGTTAATGGAGTGCGAGGATTTGTGCCGTCGAGCCAGTTTGGGAAGAAGTATTTGGGTAATTTGCAGAAGTTAAAGGGCCAAGTCATCAAAGTTAAAGTGATTGAGGTGGAAAAAGAAAAAAATAGATTGATTTTTAGTGAGAAGTTTGTTTCGGAGGCTAAGGAATTGGCGGCCAGAGAACAAGCTTTGGGGGCGGTGAAGACTGGTGAGGTTTATGAGGGGGTGGTGTCGGGAGTGATGCCGTTTGGGTTGTTTATTACGGCGGAAGTGCCGACTGGAGAAAAAGGTGAGGTGGGCTTGGTGGAGGGATTGGTGCATATTTCGGAGATTTCTTGGGAGAAAGTGACCACAGTGGGAGCTTTTTATAAATTAGGAGATCGAGTGAAAGTTAAAGTAATGGGGATTGATGCGGAGACTAATAAGCTTAACTTATCAATCAAACAATTAACTCCTGATCCTTGGAGCAGCGCCATGGATAAATATCCAGTGGGTAGTGTGGTGACGGGGACGGTTAGTCGGATTGAACCCTATGGGGTGTTTGTGAATGTGGAATCAGGTATTGATGGGTTAGTACATGCCAGCAAGCTGGAAAATGATATGGAAAAGATGCAAAAGGGCGAGAAGGTGAGCGTGAATGTGGAGAATATCGACTTGGAGAATAAGCGGATGAGTCTAAGTTTAATTTCTAATGAACTGCCGGTTGATTATAAATAGAAAGGACTAAGATGAGCAAACAAAGAATGATTGTCACTGATGATCAGTTGTTGATTGATATGGAGTTGTTGTTTAATGCGATTCGGGAAGCGAAGGGGGATTGGGAGGCAGTGGAGAAGGATATGTATGCCTATATGGCGGCGGTAAAAAGCATGACCGAAGGTGCCCAAGAAGTGGAGTAAAAGTGGTAGTACCAAAAGTTATTGCTAGCAGTGATGAAGGTTTACAACTTAACGATGGAGTTCGGTTAGGGTTTGTGGGGGCAGGATTGGGAATTGCGGAGTTGGATGAGATTATAGAAGTGTTGCAGGAGCAGATGGAAAAGAGCGGCGATGGAGAGCTGGTGATTGTTTCTAGTCAGGAGGATGACATTCAGGACGATTTGTTACAAACACGTAATATTGGAATGGTTGCGGAGAAAATGACGGCCTTCGCCAGTAAGTTTAAGATAGGTTATGCGGGGCATATTGATTTTGGTGATCCGCGTAATATCAATTTAGGGGTGAGGGGACATTTAGTGCGTCCACCTAGACTTCACGTGGCAGACAGCGTATGTTTTACTTTGGCGGGTGGAGAACATAACTTTAGTTTACGTCATTTTGTATTGAGTGCGGATTGGGTATTTGCTTTGGGCAGAAAAAAGGCAACTAAAATCCTAACGGCAGAAGTGGCGGCATTAGAAAAATTGTCGGGAAAAAAGCTAAAGATTACCTATGACATGAAGGGCGACTGGGATCCCAAGATAGCGGCGGTGAATAAGGAGATTGTAGAAGCTATTTTTGGAGTGTCTGCTCGATGAGGCGGTTGCAGTAACCAAACTCATTATCATACCAGCTAACCACGCGAACGAGATTGCCGCCGACCACATTGGTGAGATTAAGATCAACAATGGATGATTCCCTTCTTCCCACGATGTCTTGAGAAACTAATTCTTCTTTGGTGACGGCTAAGATGTTTCGGAGTTCTTCATGAGCAGCTTGAGCGAGAAGATTGTTCACTTCTTCGATGCTGGTGTCGCGACTTAAGAGCATGACAATATCGGAGATACTGCCCACGCTGACGGGGACTCGCATGGAGACGCCGTCGAAAATACCCTCCACAGCAGGGACAACTTTACTCACGGCAGTGGCGGCGTTGGTGGTGGTGGGGATGATGCTGCGAGCAGAGTTGCGAGCGCGACGAAGATCCTTATGGGAATTGTCTTGGAGGTTTTGATCATCGGTGTAGGCATGGGTGGTATTAAGCAGAGCTTTTTGAATGCCGATTTTTTCTGACAAGACTTTAATGATGGGGGCAGCGCAGTTGGTGGTGCAGGAGGCATTGGAAATAATATCGCTACTACCGTCGTCGTCTTTAACTCCCACCACATAGATAGGAATGTCTTGGTCTTTGGCGGCGGCGGAGAGAATAACCTTTTTAGCTCCAGCGGTAAGATGCTTACCGGCGGTATCCCTCTCGAGGAAAACGCCAGTGGATTCTAAAACTGTATCCACCTCAAACTGACCCCAAGGAATGAGGGCGGGGTCTTTTTGGGCAGTGATGGCGATGGCTCGACCGTCAATAAAAATGCGACCGATTAAGCAGTCCTCAGGAGTAGTTTCTTTAACGCTTTTGATTTTTTCAAAAGTAATTTCGGCATTGAGAGGTCCATAATTGGTGTCGTATTTGAGCAAATGAGCCCAACCATCAACATCCATAGAGCCGGAAGTGTTGATGAGGGTGACTTCGACTGAGTCGCGATGGTAGAGCCACCAGACGCGAAGGGAGGTGCGGCCGATTCTACCAAAACCATTGATGCCAATCTTTTTCATAAATATTCCTTTCTTTAGGTATGATTATATCCGTCTAGTAAATTACGACCGGTCATGGATTTGGGCTGAGGAAGACCCATGAGGGAGAGGATGGTGGGGGCAATATCAGCTAGGACCCCGGGGGGCAGGACGTGGGGCTGATTGATAAACTTTTTACCCACAATGATTAGCGGCACGGGATAGATGGAATGTTCGGTATCCACCATGCGGGTTTGGGCATTAATCATTTCTTCGACATTGCCGTGGTCGGCAGTAATCAGAGCGATACCTCCTTTGTTGTAGACGGCTTTGACAATATGTCCGACCACTTCATCGACAATTTCGCAAGCTCTGATACCGGCGGGTAGGTTGCCGGTATGGCCCACCATGTCGCCGTTGGCGATATTGATAATCATGGTATCAAAATCGTCATTGGCGATTCTTTGGGTCACTTCGTAGGCGATCTCATAGGCGGACATTTCGGGAATGGCATCGTAGGACTTTTCCCCTTTACTAGGGAGAATGCAGCGATACTCTCCTGGGAAGATTTCCTCCTTTTGACCATTCATATAGTAGGTGACAAACTTTTCCTTTTCGGTTTCGCTACAGCGAAGTTGTTTGAGGCCGTGTTTGGCAAAAACGCTACAGAGCGATTCTTTAACTGGAGCGGGAGGGAAGGCAACGCCGCTGACGGGGAGATGGTCTTCATAGCGGGTGGCGGTGACAAAAAATAGATCTTTAACTTTCTTTTTACGCTTAAAAGTGCTGGAGGCGGACTGTTGTTTGAGGACCGTTTTTTCATATTTTTCCATCAGAGGATTGAACTCTGGAGCAGCGACACCTAGATCAAAATCGTCAACCACAAAGGCTTTGGTGAGTTCGCGAGGTCGATCTATGCGGAAGTTAAAGAAAATGACAGAGTCACTATCATTGATGGTGATGGGGGCGAGGATGTCGGAATTGACAATACAAACTGGTTCGATAAACTCGTCGGTAATGTTTTGGGCGTATTGTTCTTGGATGGCGGCAGTGGCGCTTTGAGCAACTCTCCCCTCCCCCAGCGTTAGGCAGTTGTAGGCTTTTTCAATTCTGTCCCAACGCAGATCCCTGTCCATAGCGTAGAAGCGGCCCATGAGGGAGGCGATGGTGCCGGTATTGGTTTTTTTGCAGTGGGCTTCAATTTTTTCAATGCAGCTAATGGCAGCGTCGGGAGCAGAGTCGCGACCGTCGGTGAAGACGTGGATATAGACTTTGGTGAGGTTGGCGGTGGCGGCCATGTCGAGGAGAGCAAGGAGATGCTCGAGTTTGGCATGAACGCCACCAGTGCCGACTAGGCCCATTAAATGGAGGCTGGAGTTATTTTTTTGGCAATGGGCAATAGCATCAAGAAAAGCTTCATTGCGGTAAAAGCTACCGTCTTCGATGGCATGGTTGAGGCGAGGGAGCTCTTGATAAACGACATTGCCGGCGCCGATATTGACATGACCGGTTTCGGAATTGCCGTCTTCTCCGGCGGGGAGGCCGACGGCTTCGCCAGAGGCGGCAAGTTGGGTATGAGGGAAGGACGCCCAAAACATATCAATATTGGGAGTATTAGCGAGAAGAATGGCATTGCCGTCGTAGTTGGGACCCATGCCCCAGCCATCTAAGACTAAAAGCACTATTGGCTTCATGCCTTGATAGGGCTGGCGGGGATGTTGATCGGTGAACTCCTGCTGACTTAAGTTGACGGTTAGGCTATGGGGCTGTAAAGACATGATTATTGAGTTGCCTGCTGCTGGGCGCCTTCGGCATTAACTTGATCCACTTCGGGGGCAATTTTCAAGAGGCGATTATATTTGGCCACGCGCTCACCTCTATTGGGAGCACCAAACTTAACGAAGTCTGCTCCTAAGCCGACAGCTAAGTCAGCCAAGACATCGTCGGTGGTTTCTCCTTCGCGATGGGCGATGATAAACTGACCATTGTTTTGGCGTACGCTAGCGGCAATCTGGACGAGATGAGTGATGACGGCAACTTGTCCCGGCTTAATGAGGAAAGTGTTACACATCTTTTGCTGGATGGCTTTTTTGATTTCTTCGGGCTGACTATTGGTGAGTCTGTCGGATACAATCCGGATTTTGTCGCCCCATTCTTCGTTAAATTGTTTCCAAGCATTAGTGTCGGAGGTGTCGAAAGGATCTTCCATTAAATAGACCCCATAGCTGTCATGGAGTTTGCTCAAGAAGGCGGCGAGGGCGCTAGAGTTTAGGGCTTGAGCGGAGTCGCGGACTTTGTATTTGCCTAGGGAGTGGAGCTCATGAGCATTAACATCAATGCCGAAGAATAAATCTCGACCAATGACTAGACCACTGGCTTTGATGGCCTCGACCAGCAGATCGAAAGTGTCGGTGTTTTTATACAGGACGGGGATGAGGCCTCCTAGGCTGGAGGTGGCACTACCCCCGCCTTTGCTCATTAAAATCTTGCGGAGATTGGTGAAGATGGTGACGGCGGTTTGGAGGCCGCGAGCGAAATTGACATGGCGGGCGGGAATGATGCTGACCTCGGAGAAGTCAATGTTTTCATTGCCCAGACGACCGCCATTAAACATGCCGTAGACGGATACTGGCATTTTGAGGGCAGGCATGAGTTGATAGCGGCGGAAAAGATAATAATAGACTGGCCAGCCGTAACTAGAGGCGGCAGCTTTGCAAACGGCGGTGGAGACGGCCATAGTTGTTTGGGGTACCCAACCGACACCGAGGGCTTTAATCTTGGGGACATTAGTCAGAATGAGCTGGTCAATTTGCTCTTGATTGGCAGGGTTTTGACCGACAATGGCAGGGCCTAAGGTTTGGTTAATAAAATCAATGAGTTTATTGATATTGGGCGAGATAACATAGCCATTTTCTGGGGCGGTGGTCATGAGATCGGTATTGCTTTTTTCATTGGCGCTGTCGGTGGAGATGCTGGAGACAATCATGGCCTGATTGCTCAGATAGATACTGATTTCGATGGTGGGCAAACCCCGAGCATCTAATACTTCATGTGCCCAAACTTGACTAATGGTAATTTCACTCATATTTCACTGTCCATTGTCGCTAAAAAACCTTATCTTGTCAAGAGTGATTATTGGTGATATAATGCCTCTCTATGTTAAGAATAAAACTTACCCGATTGGGCAAGAAAAAAGAGCCTCGTTATCGCATTGTGGTGAATGAGGCGCGCGATAAGCGCGATGGGAGTTATGTGGCGCAAGTGGGCATTTATCAGCCTACTAATAATCCGAAGGTGTTGGAGTTTAGAAAAGAGGCATATTTGGAATGGATTAAAAAAGGAGCTAAACCGACAGAGACGGTGTTGAAGTTATGGGAGCGATGGGAGTCGGGAAGTCCGTTCCCCGAGAAAAAGGGGCGTCCTTCTAAAAAGTCTTTAGAGAAGGAAAAGGCAGCTAAGGAGGCGGCTAAGAAGGAAACAGTGGAAGCTAAAGAGGAAGTGGAGAAACAAGAGAAGAAAGTAAAGGAAGATACGGAGGAGATTAAGGAAGAAGGGGAAAAAACAGGAGGAGAAAGTAAAGAACACATAATTAGTGTATAATAAGGATATTATGAAAAATCTCGTTGAGTATATTTTAATTCGTTTAGTGGAGTTTCCTGATGAGGTGCAGGTGGAAGAAGTGGAGCAGGAGGATGGCTTGGTGATTTTGACTGTTTTTGCTAATGAGGCTGATTATGGGAGGATTATTGGTAAGGGGGGAGCGGTGATTAATGCCATTAGGCAGTTAGTCAAGATTCGCTCTATTAAAGAAGGAAAAAGGGTTCTTGTTAAGGTTGCCACTTCCACAGAAGGAGCTGCTTAGTCTAGCAGGGTCATCTTGTCGCCGAGGATGAGCTCGGCTTGTTCCAAATCGCTGTCTTTGATAGGTCGGTAGTGGGAAACGGCTTCGAGGTTGAGGCGGTCGGTTGGTGTTAGCTGAGGAAGGTTGGCGACAGAGGAGCCGGTGATAGTACTTTCATCATAGAAAGTGCGGTAGATCACTCTGGCTGAGGAGGGTCCATTTTGGTTTTTTCCTAGCTGCATAGTGGCGATGCTGCCGATGGGTTGGAGCTGTTCGATGGCAATTAAATAGTCCATCAGTTGGGCGAAGGGAGCGGTGAAAGTTAAGTCAATACTGAGAGAAGGTTGGCGGTTATTAGTGGTTCTGGTTTGGCCACTGGGGGTGGAGATGTCGCCTGGGGAGAACTCAAATCTAGTGAGACGGATATTGCCTTCGGCGCTGCTGCCAGACAGAGCATAAATAATTTCTAGCATGGGTTTACGGGAAAAGAGGACATTGTCGAGGACAGCGCTCATGGTGGCAAACATCGGATCTGCCAGAGCTTTGTTCCAAGCGGCTTGACGACCTTGGGCTAGCTCGAGGTTGTCGTTAGCAATTTCTAGGTCGTCTTGATTGGGAGAGATTTTGTCGTATTCAGCATAAGTGACATAGTAGCCGAAAAGTAAACTGCCCATGATCAACACAAGAGCCAATAAAAACATCTTGCGGCCATGCCAAATTAATTTGAACTCGAGTTGTAGTTGTTTAATCTGATCGTTAACGTTCATAAAGTTATTCTAGTTCAAAGAGAAGGGTGGTGTTATAAACCCCTTCCATATTGCGTCCTAAAGATTGCTTTTTGATTAGGGCAAACTGGTCCTTAAAGTCATCCTCCTCGAGAGCAAAAATAATCCGATCCATCTCTTGCACGTCGTGCATGGCGATGGTAATCTCTAGAGTAGCTTCAGATTGATTAAAACGCATAGAGTTGACGGTGGCGCCGCGGCTGGTGAGATACTCGTCAATAACTTTGCCCAGTTGCATACCACTGCGGCGATTAGCGATGATTTGGCTAATAGCTTTAGCTTTAGCTACATAATTCAGGTAGGGCGTTTGGTCGGCGGCGAGGCGTTGGAGGCGATCATTAACCTGAGCTTCTTGGGCGTTAAGAGCGGCTATTTGCTTAACCAAGTTTAGGTTGTATATTTTTAATCCCCCCCAAGTGATGACGAGGAGAATGAATAGGCCGGCGGCAAAACGGACATAAGTGAGATCAGTTTTTTGTTGTCTCTTGACAGTGCGGTAGCTACTGGCGAGAAAATTGATCTCCGAAAAGTCGCTAAGCATTACGACCTCCTTTTGATCAAGCCGAGGACGATGGAATAGGCCAGTTGATTGGTGGCGGGGATGTCGCCAGTGAGGCCGGTGAAATTGTCGGCGACTACGACTTCTTTTTTGAGGGACTGAGCTAATAAGTCGATGAGGCCAATGAGGGCGCTGGAGCCACCAGTGAGAATGAGTCTCTCGGCGCCAGAAGTATTGGTTTTGCTGGCGAAAAAGCTGTCGGCATTGCGCAGATTACTTAATACCATGTCCATGATGGGCATGAGGGTGGTGCGTATTTTGCCTTCGGCTTGGTTGGGATCAAGGCCAGCACCGACTTTATAGGAAAGGGCTTGCTCGGAGCTTAGATTGAACTCGCTGATGAGGGTTTTGGTGAGGAGGGCGCCGGCCTCGGGATAGCTAAGGGAGAAAACTAACTCTCCTTGATTGACGGCAACCACATTCATTAAGCTGTCGCCAAAATTGACGATCATGGTGCGGGGAGATTCATCGGGGAGGTTAAAATGGCGCAACAGAGAGACAGTTTGGGTTTCCATGACGGCGGGTTCAGCGCCGTTTTCGCGGAAAAAGGAAACGAAGTTGGCAATGGTTTTTTTGCGGGTACCAATGAGAAGAAGGCGCATTTTGGCGTTGGGGTCTTGGGCGCCGCTAATGAGCTCTGGCGGGCGGTAGAGAATTGAGTATTCGGTGACTAGTTCTTCGTTGGGGATGGGGAGATATTGAGCTGCCTGCCAAGATATAGAGGAGGCGATTTCAGCGTCACTTAAGTTAGGGAGCTCGATGATTTGGGTGGAGACAGCACTCTCGGGAAGACTTAGGCGGATACCTTTGGTGGGGAGTTTGTATTCCTTGATTATTGATCCGATTAAAGCCTGCATTTGTTCTACTTGGATGCCTTCTTCGGGAGCAGTAAATCCCAGCGAGTTAGTTACCTCAAGAGACTTGTTAATCTTTAATTCTTGACCGGAGTTAGCGGCCCAGACAATCTTGATGGAGGAAGCACCAATGTCCCAAGCACTAAACTCTTGTTTATTGAAGCTCACGGGCATAGGTCTGTTTTCTTCTTTAATTAACTAGTTGCGCGAGGACTCAGGATTTTTGTCGATACCTCCTTGGCCGACAAAGAGGGCAAAGTCCATCACGCTGGGGATGGCGGGGATGGAATGGGTGATAACCATGGTTTGGGTATTGCCGGAACCGTCGGAGACGATGGAGCTACCTCGGCGCACTTGGCCCGGTAAATCCACGAGGATTTGGGTGTTGGCATAGAGGGCTTTGATGCGCACGATGGTGGTGTTGGGGAATACGGGAATCTCGTAATAATTAGACATATTGGCGCTTAGGTTGTTATTAGAGCGAAACTCAAGACGTCGCTTAGTTTGGAGGCCGATGCTGCCGCTATTGGGACATAGCTCGCAGGTTTTGCCGCCTGATTCGCATATCTCTTTTGAGCTGCCTCGGCTGGAACCATTAATCTCGCAGAAGTCTGTTCCTTGATAGGCACTATTACCTCCCTCAAGGCCTAGCATTTGACGTGATGCACAGACGTTGGGAGTGGTGGATGTTGGATGAAAGGCTTGAGCTTCGTCGGGGTTGCCACAAGCGCCGAAGGCGGTTTCGTAGCCGGACCAATCGCGACCAGCTTCGCCGAGAGCGCAAGAAGCGGGACGGAAAAGGTAGTAGCGGGCACGTTCTCGGGCAAGGCCAGTGCGGGCGTCGGTGTCGCCGGATGCGGAACAACTTGCGGGGTCGGGGCTATCACAAGCGTCTTGACTGTATTCGCTGACTAGGAGGGCGGCTTCTTGCCTGCATTGAGCATTCCAGTCGCTGGGAGTCGTGGGGTTGTCCTCGAGGGAGTTCCACCAGATTTGGATGACACATGATTCGGTGCCTGTGCAGGCGGCAAGTTGGGAGGGGTTGAGTTCGAGGGTTTGACCAGCTTCGAGGGGAAAAACGACACCATTGCTATCGGCTTCGTGGTAGTTGAAAATACCTTGATCGGTTTGGAGGACCCAAGAGCCGTCTTCGGCACCGGTGAGAATATAGTCAGTGCCGCTTTCGGCGATGTTGAGGCCTTGTTGACGGGCAGTTTCATTGGTCGATTCTTGCACAGAATTGATGGCTACCGTGATCAGACTAATTGAGCCGATGAGCAGGGCGGTAAGGAGGAGGATAATGGGGAGACCGATACCGCTTTCTTTCTCGAGATGATAGCGATGGATTAAAGTGCGTAATCTTTTCATGGGAACATTGTAGCATGAAATGCTCGATTTGTGCAAGGGTTTTTTGGGGTTTATTTTTAGGGGGTTGTATTCGGGGAGAGATTGTGCCATAATTTCTGCAGAATAAGTAAAATTATAAAAAGGAGTCTTATGTCCAGAAAAAAACAAGATGGATTCTCTCTTATTGAGTTGATGGTGGTGGTATCAATTATGGCGATATTGGCGGTGATTGGATTGGGAGGGTTTGCTAATGCGCAAAGGAAGGCGCGGGATAGTCGGAGGAAGGCGGATGTGAAAACAATTCAGAATGCAATGATTTCTTCGTCGGACATGGGTGGGAACTTAGCCGCTTGTTCGGCTAGGGCAGAGGCAGGTGGGACTTTTCCGGTTGACCCGAGAGTGACCGGTTCTGGCGCTGCTCGCAATAACGATGCTTATTTTTTGTTTGCGCCTGCGGGTGACTGCCCCGATGGTGTTGGTGGTGTCCTTGAGCCTGGTGATTTTCCAGAGATATTATATATAATAAATGAGTCTTCGGACAATGTAGGGATGGTGTGTTCGACTTTAGAGGCTCCAAATACTGGCAATACTGCTTATGTGGCTGCTGCGGCTGAGGTGGAGGTGGCGGCTGGTACCATGCGGTCTATAATTGGAGCATCGAGTTTGGGGGATACTGATAATATCTCGGCCAATTATGATACAGCTCTGCGGGAGGTTTTTGGTGTTGAACGAGCACCTAATGGTTCTTTGGTTATTAATAACTGTCAAGAAGGAGAGAACTGCCATCTTTTCTGCGCCACGTTCTAAAACGGAATAAAAGTGAAAACAGGAAAAGCCTCCGGAAGGGGGCTTTTTTGGAGGGTATTGACACTGTAACAATAATGTGGTACACTGCGGTTAGTTATGAGACTAGACTCTCAAAATATAATAGTTTACCAAGGACCGCACTTCACAATTGAGTGGTATTGTGATTCAAGGGGAGAGAGTCAGCCGTATGGATATTTTGTTAAGTCTCTTACGCCGCGGAAGCGTAAATTATTTTTTTTGGTGAGGAGAATCGCAGAGACGGGGGTGATTAGAGATAAAACTAAGTTCCGCTATGAAGGCGATGATATTTATGCCTTTAAGCCACAGCCGGATCGCTATTTATGTTTTTTTATGAAAGGAAAAAAAATAATTGTAGTTCATGCTTTTAATAAAAAGTCAGATAAGATGCCGCTCAAAGAAAAGAAGATGGCTGTTAAAAGAATGAATGATTATTTGGAAAGGAACAAATGAAAGACGTAAAAAAAATGACCACTTATGAGAGGTTTTTTCATGAGAATCCCGATCAGATAGAGATTTTTGAGAAAGAATATAATGAGTTTGTGCTCTCAGAACTTGTCATTGAGGAAATGGAAAAGAAAAAGCTGTCAGTGAGAGCTTTGGCAAAAAAATCTAATGTTTCGCCGACAATAGTGCAAAAATTGCGTAGTAGTGATTGCGAGAAAGTAAATTATCGTACTCTCCAAAATGTCATGTCGGTACTTGGCTTTCATCCCACATTTACTCCTAAAGGAGGGGCGATGAGTAATTATGTTTAATGTGACGTGTCGAGTATGTCAAAAAAAATAGCCTTAGGACTGAGCGGAGGGGTGGATAGTAGTGTGGCGGGTTGGTTATTGAAGGAGCAGGGATATGAAGTAACGGGAGTGTTTTTGGAGTGTTTTCGGAGTGAGCATTGTCGAGCTAGCGAGGATCGGAGGGATGCGCTGAGAGTGGCGGAACAATTGGATATTCCCTTCGTGAGTTTGGATTTTTGTGATGTTTATCGAGAGAAAGTCTTGAATTATTTTTATGAAACATACAAGGCAGGTTTAACGCCTAATCCGGATATTTTATGTAATAGCGAGATTAAGTTTGGATTGTTTATGGAGTGGGTGGAGAAAAACAATTTTGATTATTTAGCGACAGGGCATTATGCGAGCATCGAGGAGGGGAAATTAATGACAGCTGTTGACGAGAAGAAAGATCAGAGTTACTTTTTGGCGCGGATGGGAAGGGAAAATCTGGGGCGAGTGTTGTTTCCTTTGGGGGATTTGAAAAAAAGTAAGGTGCGCGAGATTGCCAAGGAGAATAATTTGATTACGGCAGAAAAAAAGGATTCAACGGGGGTGTGTTTTGTGGGGGAGATAAACGTAAGGGAGTTTTTG
>WRMU01000022.1 GCA_009776965.1 Microgenomates group bacterium
GGGAGTGGAATGGGGATCACCGGCGGTGGGGGAAGTATTATTAGGAGAGGAGGAGGGAGAAGAATTGGGGGCAGCGGGGGTGGGAGTGGGAGTTTCCACCCAAGAAGATCCATTAAAAACAAAAGAAGTGCCATTAGCTGAGCAGGCGGGAATAGTGACGGTAAAGAAAACTTCGCCTAAATTATTTTCCAAAGAAAAAGTGTCGCCAGAGTTGCCCAATACTCCGCTACTAAACTCAATGACGACAAGAGAACTGGCAGTGATGAGGTGGGAGGCAATATTGCGAGTGACATTGTTTTTGTTGCGTATTTTCCAGCCAACCATTTCCCAGTCAAAATCAGAGTCATTGTAGATTTCGATCCACTCAGGTTCTCCAGTAAAAGGGCAGGACATAATTTCGCTTAAATGGAAGACTATGGCGGAGGAGAGGTCTTCATCGGTGGCGGGGGGAGGTAGATTATCAGGGGATTGAGCATGCACTAAAAAAGGAGAAAAGGAGAGGAAAAAAATAAAGAAAAAAAGACGGTACATAGGTGGTATTTTACAGATGAAAGTTGCAAAATAGTTGCAAAACAGAAAAAAAGGGCTTTACAGGGGAATTATTTTGGTTATAATAGGCAAAATTATTAATTTAGAAGGATATATATGACCAAGAGTCAATTGATCAATATCGTTACCAAAAGAGTACATTCAACCAAAAAAGCGACGGAGGAGACAGTTGACGCTGTGTTCGAGGAGATGGCTAGAGTGTTGAAGAAAGGCGAAAAAGTGGTAATTAGTAATTTTGGAACTTTTTATGTGAGTAAGGTGAAGGACAAACAAGTGGTACCTTTTGGAGAGGCGGAAAAGAGGCAGGTAATTAAGGCACATAAGGTATTGAACTTTAGAGTTGGAAAAAATCTCAAAAAGGAGATTTGGTAACTTACATTTTGTGTTCAATATTAAAAAAGGCAAAACTACTTTGAGGGATGCGTAGGTAGCCGGGGGCACGAAGGTTGAAGGTTTCCTTAAACTCGCTGCCAGAGAGATTAATTTCGCCACAATTGGTTTGGAAGCGGACATTGGCGGTTTGGCCTTGGTTGTTATGGCTGGTGGAGACGGAGGAGATATTTTCCACAGCACAGCCGGTATTGGCTCTAGTTTGGTCGCGTAACTCCGCCATGGAATAGGGATTGCCGCCGGTGCCAGAAATAGAGCAGGAGGAGATGGTGATGGGAATTATGCGACCGGCATCAGCAGAGCCGGTATTATGGCGCAAACGGAAGGCATTAAGAATATCACTCATTTCTTCCTGAGAGAGCCAAGGATGGGCTTTGCCACAGCTATTGCCGGAGGAGCTATAACCCTGACGATACCAAGCTTTATAAAACCAAGGAGAGTTGGCCTTATTTTCCCAAGCGCGATCGGCCCAATTACCGCTACCAGACTTATCGGTGGTGTCCCAACCGCTGGTGTTGGCATAGCCGCCATGGGTGGAGGCGTATTGGGTGGAGGCGGGAGAGCCGTCGGACTCATTAACCAACACCCAACGAGCAGTTTCATTAACCGCCCTTTCCCAGTCGCCGCCCTTGCGAGAGCCATTATAGACTTGGCAGGCTTCGGTGGTGCAGATGGAGCGTTCGCCATTGCCAGTTGAGCGGATGGCGTAAGTGCGGGCAGCGATGGCTTGAGCCTTGAGGGCTTCGATGGGCCAACTAGAGGGCATTTCGGCGATGCCTTGGAGATAGCTGTCTTCAAAACTCATGCGCCCATAACCTTGAACATCAATTTCGCCCATTTGACCATAGTCACGTTCCAGACGTGTTCCGGGGTAATAGGCGCGCAGAATATCCTCGGCGCTCTGGCCCTCATTGGCGCGTTGTCTGGCTCCATATTGGCTCATACCATTGCGATGGGTGTAGGCACCAAAAGAGAAAATGGCAAAAGTATTGCTGGGAGCTTGGCTCTTGAAGGAAATAGAGGCGGCGGGGTCGTCGGCTAGGGCAACATCGCCCACGGCGGTGGTGGTAGTACCAGCGCGAGCATTGATGATGGCTTGTTGTTGAGCAGAAAGGGCAGCGATCTGGCCGCGCAAATTGGCCTGATATTCTTTGGCTTGATTAATTTCGATTTTGAAGAAAGAGGCCTGAGAGGCAAGTTGTTGCTGGAGACTATTGAGTTCCTCTTGCCTGACTTCTAGATCGGATTTATCGGCGTTGAGAGAAATGAGCAGATCGCTGATTTCTTGGATAATGGAATAGTTTTCGTCTTGGAGTTGGGAGTGGTAGCTAATGAGCTTGAGATTGGCCACAAAGGCACTGGGGCGAAAGAAAATGAGCCAGAAGTTGCGAGTTTTTTGGGAGATGTATTGAGCAGCTACAGTTTGCTTAAAGAGGGCCGACTGAGAGGAAAGACTTTCTTCGCGAGAGCTAATATCCTCGGCTATTTCCTCAAGCTCGTTGCGCGCTTTCACAATACTATTGCGGGCGGCGGCAATTTTTCCCTCGATATCTCGGAGTTGACTCTCGAGGGGAGTAGTGGCGTCTTCGGACATTTTTTTGAGGCGCTCTAATTCGGCGATTTGAGTTTGGAGTTCTTGAATCTCGTCGGCTCGGACTAGAGAAGCACCAAAAAAGGCAAGGGAAAGGAACAAAAAACCAAAAAGGCAAGCTTTTTTTAGCACAGAGATAGTTTAACATAATTTTGATTAAGTTGTGTGCTATAATGAAAATATGATAGAAGACGCGGTGGAACTCGATAATGGGAGAGAACAACTATTCTTGATTAGCACGCCAGCGGTGATAGGCGAGAATTATTCGTTAGTGTTGATGCCTAATCAGACCCGCGAGGTAAATATTGACATCACCAATCCTACAGAAGTTGATTTGGCAGTAAAGAGCAGCTTGAATGATTTTGTGATGGACGGGAGTTATCTGGGACTGAGTGAGTGGAGTAGTTTTCAAAGCCAAGAATACACCTTAAAAGCGGGAGAGACGAAAGGGTTGGTGGTGGACATCAGTCCTCCTAAATCGGTTGTGGGAGGCGGATATTATGCTTTAGTTACTCATGATTTTAGAATTGCTCAGGAGGAGGCGAGCGAGAGCGCCCACACTAATCAGACAGGGACGATCATTTATGTGTTGGTGAGCGCAGAAGGGAATGAGGAGTTAGTTATTGAGAGCTTTGGGGTGGATCGGTTTTGGGAGCGAGGACCGGTGGAGTATGGCTTGGTATTACAAAATCTAACCCATTATCATTTATGGCCACAAGGTAAAGTGACGCTCACCAATAGGAGAGGACAGGTTGTTGATGAGAGCATGGTGGGGATGGAGCATGAAATCCCGCCAAGCACAGCCCAAACATACCAAGGGGAATTGAACGTGGCGCGAAACTGGGGAAAGTTCAAGGCTACTCTGGAAATTGTCTATGGATATAATAATGATCAGGTGATGGTGGCGGAAAGTGAGTTTTGGGTATTGCCTTTGCGCTTGATTTTATTAGGATTTTTGTGTTTAATAGTAGGAGTAGCTTTAATATGCAAAAAAATTCGTGGTTAATTCTGGCTAGTTTGATTTTAGGAATGGTAGTTCTGGGTAGGATGGAGAGGGTTGTTTGGGCTCAGGGGGTAGAAGAAGAAATTATTTTATTAGAAGATCTAGAAGATGAAGAAACAACAGATATTACAGCGAGTGATACAGAGCTGACAACTAATGATATGCAGGAGCGCTCAGCGATGAGTGCTTTGGCGGAGGAGAGCGCGGGCTTAATTCAAGAGGAATGTCCACCGGTGATCACTCTCTCTGCCCCGCCCACCCCAACGCCCAGAAGAATGGTTTATGTTGATTCTCCTGATGGACTAGGTTCGGCAGTGGCCGGCATAACGGAAAAAATGGTGGAGTTTGCCAATGCGCATCAACAAGAAATTGAAACTGTGGGAACGGTGTCGGAGGCGACAGTGTTGATAGCGGCGGCGCTGAGCGCGGTTTTATATGGTATTTCGATGGCATTGAGCCTATCACAAATATTTTTGGTGGGGGGAGTGGTGCAGATGTTGGAAGCTTTGGGAATTATTAAGACTAAAAAAGAACCGATGGGAATGGTATTTGATAGTGATAATAATCAGCCAACGCCGTTTGCTTTGCTGACAGTGGAGAGTGTGAATGCTAGCGCGGATGAGCAGAAGATTAAAGAGACACTAGTGACAGGACAAGATGGAATGTATCGGGCGGTGGAATTGCCTTCAGGCATGTATCAGATTAAAGTGCAAAAAGAAGGCTATAATTTCCCCAGTATTAAACCGCGCTCAGCAAGGCTTAACGTGAGTGATTTTTATCGCGGGGAGTTTTTTAATGTGACGGACAATATTGAGACGCAACAGATGTCAATTCCCTTGGATGCTGTTGAAGGATCTGAGGTAAATGGGAAAACAAGAGTTTCTTGGCATACGCGCTGGACAATAATGCTCAATACCATGAAGACGTTTTTGCAGCCGGTATTGGCGGTGATATGGATATTGTCGATTTTGTCGGTGTTGATTACTCCGACAGTGTTTAATATAGTGGTGATGTCTTTTTATACTATTGCTTTGATTTTGAGCCAAATGAAAAGACGTAAGAGACCTTTGATCTTGGGGTGGGTGGGTGACGAAAATCAACAACCTCTGGATGGAGTGGTGTTGCGTTTGCGGGAAGTGACCACTAATAGGTTGGTGGCGGTGGCGACTGCGGATAAAAAAGGTAAGTTTGCGTTTTTTGTCAAGAGAGGTCAGTACCAAATTACAGCGACAAAAAATAATTATAGCTTTGTAAAAGAAGGCGGAGCAATGTCGTCGATGGAAATAAACGCCAGTAGTAAAAAGAGACAGACAGTGGAGATTAAGATGAAAAGAGTGAGCCAGACGGCGGAAGACTTTTTTAATAGTTGACAGCGTCTGTTATAATAGGGGTCGTGAAAAGAATTGTGGATCAAATCCAGTCGGAAGTGAGGGGTAAAAATTATAAAGCCCTCAAAAAAAGGTTGGCGAAATTGCATCCAGCGGATGTGGTGGAGGTTTTGGAGGAGCTAAAGGAGAGGGAGAGAGTGAGCGTCTTTAGATTGTTGAAAAAGGATGCGGCAGCAGAGGTGTTTGTGGAAATGGGGGGTAAAAAACGATTGGAGTTGGTGAAGTTGATTAATAAAGAGTTGCTTGATGATATTTTAGAGGAGATGCACTTTGATGATAAAATTGATTTTTTGGAGGAAATGCCGGCTAATTTTGTGAAAACAGTATTGGCTGACGAGTCCAGCAAAGATAGACAGCTGATCAATAAGTTTTTGAATTATCCGGACGATAGCGCGGGAAGCTTGATGACCATTGAGTTTATGGAGTTGGAGGCAAAATGGACGGTTAAAGAGGCTCTGGCATACATTAAAAAAACTGGTAAGGAAAAGGTGATTGCTAACTGCTATGTGTTGGATGAGACGAGAGTGTTGGAAGGAGCAGTGGGACTAGCAAATCTGGTGCTAGCGAATGAAAAAAAGCTGGTGGAAGAAGTGATGGTGAAGGACGTTATTTATGGATTGGCGACTGAGGACCAAGAGAGTATTGTACAAAAGTTACAGAAGTATAATATTACTTCGCTGCCCATTGTGGATGGGGAGAAAAGATTGATCGGAGTGGTGACGGTGGATGATATTGTGGATGTCATGGAGGAAGAAGCGACCGAAGATATGCAGAGGATGGCGGCGATGGCTCCATCTGATGAGGCATATCTGGACACTGGCGTTTGGTCATTAACCAAAAAAAGAGTGGTGTGGTTGTTGATTTTAATGATAGGAGGGACACTCACGGGGAGTATTATTGCTTATTATGAAGAATTGTTGGGGGCGGTGGTAATATTGATGGCGGCCATCCCACTATTGATGGACAGCGGAGGCAATGCTGGCTCACAGTCGGCGACTTTAGTAATTCGGGGGTTGGCAGTGGGCGAAATAAAGATCAGTGATTGGTGGCGAGTGTTATGGAAGGAGATGCGAGTGAGTATGATAGCGGGTGGGATATTAGCGGTAGTAAATATGATTAGGATGTTATTGCTACAAACAGCAGATATAATGGTGTGTTTGACGGTGTC
Organism: Microgenomates group bacterium; assembly: GCA_009776965.1. Lineage (GTDB taxonomy): Bacteria > Patescibacteriota > Microgenomatia > UBA1400 > PJMF01 > WRMU01. The sequence goes on from WRMU01000022.1 coordinate 6,090, forward strand.
TTTGACATTGATGTTGACAATCATGATGGCTAAAATGGTGGGGGCGGTATTGCCTCTGGGAGCCAAGTTTTTCAAAATTGATCCGGCGGTGATGGCGAGCCCGATGATTACTACGATTGTGGATGCCGTGGCATTACTGGTTTATTTTGGGTTGGCGAAGATGCTGGTGTTATAGCGAAAAATCATAATTCCCACCCAAGGGAGAGCGAGAAGGAATAAAAGCCATGGAGTGAGGGCAACTTTTTGGAGGATGAGGAAAAGATAGGTTTGGAGCCAAAAAGCAGAAGCAAGGCCATGAAACTTGCTCTGCCAGAGGAAGGAAAAAAAGAAAAAATTGGCGCCAAGAATGAGTAGAGCGAGAGGTAAATAGCTGTCGGGAAAAATAAAATTGGCGATGGCGGCGGGGTCGATATTGGTGATGAATAAAAAGATAAAAAAATAACCGAAGATAGCCAAAACCAGACGATGGAGAAAGAGATAGTAGTGAGCGAGGCGCGGCATAAGCTTAGTATAACACAATAGAGAATGATATAATAAGGAGATGAAAAAAAAAGTTTGGTCGCTAACTACTACCCTGCCTTATGTGAATGCCAAGCCACATATTGGCTTTGCTTTTGAGATTGTGGGGGCGGATATTTTAGGTCGTTACCATGAACTTAAGGGGGAGAAAGTTATTTTTAATACAGGGACAGATGAGCATGGACAGAAAGTTTATGATAAAGCGCGGGAGTTAAAACTGGAACCGCAGGCTTATTGTGATGAGATGGTGAAAGACTTTTATCGACTTAAAGAGCTACTAGATTTGAGCTGGACTAATTTTGTGCGTACGACCGATGAGCACCATAAGCAGGCGGCGAGGGAAATGTGGTGCAGATGTAGAGATAAGGGATATATTTATAAAGCAATTTATGAAGTTAAATATTGTGTGGGTTGTGAAATGGAAAAAACGGAGAGCGAGCTGGAGGGCGGGAGGTGTCCGCTACATCCGAATATGGAGCTAGAGTTGCGCGCAGAAGAAAATTATTTTTTTGCGTTTAGTAAATTAAGGGACAAGTTGCTAAAACTATATGAAGATAATCCAGAGTTTGTCCGGCCAGCAGGGAGAATGACCGAAATTAAGGCGTTGGCGGAGAGTGGTTTGAAGGATTTTAGTATTTCACGATTAAAAGAGAAAATGCCTTGGGGAGTGGCGGTGCCGGACGATGAGAGTCAAGTGATGTATGTGTGGTTTGATGCGCTGACTAACTATATTAGTACGCTAGGGTGGCCAGAGGTGGAATTGAAAGAGGAGAATGGTTGGGGGGCGGTGCAAGTGGCGGGCAAAGATAATTTGCGCCAACAAGCGGCGATGTGGCAGGCGATGTTATTAGCGGCTGATTTGCCCACCAGCAAACAGATTTTAATCAATGGGTTTATTATGGTTGAGGGGCAGAAGATGAGTAAAAGCTTGGGGAATGTGATTGCTCCGGCGGAGTTGGTGGAAAAGTTTGGCACGGAAGGAACGAGATGGTTGTTAGCGAGTTTGGGTCATTTTGGAGAAGATAGTGATATAAGCTGGACGAAGTTAAGAGAGGTTTATACGGCGGATTTGAGCAATGGGCTGGGAAATCTATGCTCGAGAGTGGCAAAAATGGCGGTGAATATGCCTCCCTATTCTGGCGAGCGATCTGACATTGCTGGCGAGTTTGAGCAATTGCTAGACGATTATGACATCTTAGGAGGAGTGGAATGGCTGCGAGAAAAGATTGGAGAGATTGATAAATATTTAAGCAGCGAACAGCCGTGGCTGATTAAAGACAATGAAGAAAAAAAGAAAAATATTATTGAGCAGGCAATAAAGAGAATATTGGAGTTGACCCCTTATATAGGTATTTATATGCCCAAGACAGCTAATATTATTCGAGAACATTTCACGAATGATGAAGGGATCGGGCCGTTAGCACCATTGTTTGAGCGCCTGACATGAAAATATTTGATACCCACTGCCACTATAATATGTCGCCCTTGTATGAGAATTGGCAGGGGTACTGGCAGGAGGCGAGGGAAGCGGGAGTAGAAAAAAGTTTGGTGGCGGGAGCAGATCTGGAGACAAGTTGGAGAGCGAGAGAGATGGCAAACGAGGAAGAAAGTTTGCTGGCAAGCGGCGGATTTCATCCAACTTTTTGGCTAGAGAGAGAGGGGAGAGATTTTGTATTAACGGAAGAAAAGGCTCGGGAGATCGTGGATGAGGTGAAAAAAGGCTTAAAAAAAATGCAGGAGAAAAAATGGGAAGCAGTGGGAGAATGTGGACTGGAATACTGGAAATTGACCAAAAGGGAGGATTGGGAGTTGATCAAAGCTACGCAACAAAAAGTGTTTGCGCTACATCTAGATTGGGCCAAAAAAAGTAAATTACCATTATTGTTGCATATGCGAGGAGAAGACGACGGTGTTTATGAGGATGCTTTAGCGATGATAGAAAATGCCGACAAATCCATGGCATGTGTCTGGCACTGCATGGGGGCGAGTAGCGAGTTGGTGGCAAAAGTTGGTAAGTTGAAAAATCATTATATTAGTTTAGCGGGAAATGTAACTTTTAGGAATGCAAAAAATCTGCAGGAGTTGGTGGGACTAATCCCAAAGAACAGGTTGTTGGTGGAAACGGATGCGCCTTATTTAACTCCTGTCCCCTATCGCGGAAAATGGCCTAATGAGCCAAAAAATATAGTGGCTACGGTTCAATTTTTGGCAGATAACTTTGGCGTGGACCCAAAAACAGTTTATAATAATAGCGAGAGAATTATGAAGAAAAACTGATGTGGCAGCAAATTAGGAAAAATCCGTTTTTACAGAGCTCGCTAATAACGACAGTGGCTTTTAATGGGGCAAACTTTTTGAGTTTTGTAGTTAATTTTTTGCTGGTGAGAGCAATTAGCGTACCGGACTATGGCGAGTATGTGGCGGCCACTGCCTATGCAGGCCTATTGAGTATTCCTTTCTCGATTTTAACCCTAATTATCATTAAAAAGATTGGGCAACATAAAGCTCAAGAGCGAACAGAATATATTTTGAGACTGGAGAGAAGGCTGGGGAAGTTTATGAGAAGGAATGGGTGGTGGATGGCGATGGTGGGTTTGGGGTTGGGCTGGGGAATAAATTATTTTGCTAATTTGAGCCATGCGATGAGCATTGGTTATATTTTATTTTCTCTACTGCTTAGTGCTTGGGGAATGTTTTGGGCGGCAAGTCTGCAGGGTTTGAAGGATTTTCGCGGGTTTAGCATAGCGACGATGGGGACGATGGTGGTGAGAATAATGCTTTTGGTGGCGGCGATATTTGTTTTCCCACACTCATTAGTATTTATTTATCTAACTATTCTGGGAAGCTCGTTGGCAGGAATTATGTGGCAGAGATGGCGAGTGAAAAAACAGGGAAGCGAAAAAAGGCGGAGGGCGGGAATGGACAAAGAAATAAGGCTAAAAATGACTAAAGAGGCTTGGGTGACTACATTGGGGACATTGGGGATGACAGCTTTGATAAGCGTGGATGTGATGTTGGTGAAAAAGTTCCAAACCGAGAGTGTGGCTGGATTGTTTGGTTTACTGAGTCTGGGGGCAAAAATTATTTTTTATGCCACTCAACCAATAATGCAAGTGGCGTTTGCTTTTGGAGCAGCCAAAGAGGGAGAAAAATATCAGTTAAAAAATCTTAAAATTAGCACTTTAATTCTTTTGGTAGTAGGAGGAGGGGTGATTGGGGCTTATTTAATTGCTCCAGAATTGATTATTAGGATATTGGCGGGAGAAAAGTACTTAGCAATAACTGGCTATTTATGGATGGCGGGAGTGTTCGGGCTGCTGTTTATTCTAAATAACTTATATACCCAATTTTTAATCAATAGGAAAAGTTTTTGGGCTGGAGGGGCATTGGCGATGGTGGGAATGCAAAGCTTGCTGATTTGGCAATGGCATGATAGTTTGAGACAGATTTTACTGATTGATATTGGGGTGGGAATTGGGTTATTATTAGTTAATCTGATGGGCATTTATTTGACCGCAAGACCTGCTTATGGTAAAAAAAGTACTAACTCAGTCGTTTAGGTATTCTGCGGTGCTAGTGGCGAGCAAGGTATTCTCGATTGTTTTTTTTGCGATTGCAGCGCGGCTCTTGAGTAAGGATAATTTTGGGATGTTTTCTTTTTTTGTTACTTTGAGCCAGCTCTTGACTACTTTAACTGATTTGGGACTGCGACAATGGTACTTAAAGCGGATGGCCAATAAGCCTAGTAAGGATTTATTGAGTCGAGCGCTGGAGATGCGGCTAATGATAGGGCTGTTGACGGCGGGAGTATTGTTTTTAATCAATGGTTGGTGGCCTAAGCTGCCTATGCTGATATTGTGGTGCCTGATGATTAGCTTGGTGTTGGAAGTGTTTTTTACGGTGGCGGACGCGCACTATTTACATGAGCAGAGAAGTACTAGAGTGGGTTGGAAGGTTTTTTGGCGCAACTTGTTGATGATTGCTTTGTGGGTACCGTTAGTGCTGCTAGTTAATAATGAAGTGACTTATTATAGTAGTTATGTTTTATACGTGATAGTGACCTCGGCAGTGGTGATCTTTTACTTTCCTTGGAAGTTGGTGAATAGGTTTTCGATGACGCATTTATGGGAAATGGGGAAAATAGGCAGAGCAAGTAGCATTTATGGAGTGAGTGATGCTTTGAGTATGGCGTATGGTAAGGTGGATGGGCTGATTGTAGAAAAAATGTTGAATGTGGCGGCTTTTGGGACTTTTGTGGGGCTATTTCGGGTGTTGGATGGGCTGAATCTAATTCCGCAAGCTTTATATCACAATTTGTTTCGCATAACGGCGAAAAAAGATCTTTTTAGTAAACAACAGCTAACTCAAATTACTTTGATTATGGCGATGACGGGAATAGTGATGGGAGGGCTGTTATTTTTGGGCGCCCCGTTGGTGGTATGGATTTTGTTGGGAGAGAGCTATATTGCGGATGGAGTGGGCTTACTGCGAGTGTTTGCGGTGATAGTGGGACTGTTTTTTATCAATGCTCCGCTTAACACAGTTATTCAAAGTTCAAATTACTTAAAGAAGTATTTGCCTATTTTTGGAGTGGTGATTGCCTTGAATATAGTTCTGACTATTATGTTTATTAGGGTTTGGGGGATGATGGGAGCGGCTTATGCAATGGCGATTTCACAAACAGTACTGATAGCGGCTAATTGGATAGTAATTCGCAAAGCGTATAAAAAATCTTATTTTGTTTAGGAAAAAACCTTCCTTCCATAGGTACAAAAGGACAATTCGCTTGCATAAGAATCAAGTTTTTGGAAGGAGCCAAAAGCAAGCTCTGACGAATTGCCCTTTTGTACCTACTTTTAAGGCAGCGCCTTGGTATGCGGCTTTGAGTATAAAGGAGGGAGAGAGGTTTGTCAACCGACACCGACTGGGCAAATAAATTATAAGAATTAACGCTTGGGGGATTGCCTCTTGCGACGAGCTTTACCGCCCATGCCCATTTTGCGACTTTCTTTCATGCGATCGTCGCGGGTGAGCAGGCGAGCTTCTTTAAGGAGCGGGCGCCATTCGGGGTTAAACTTAACTAGAGCACGACTGAGGGCATGACGAACGGCCACTAATTGACCATTAATACCAGAGCCAGAAACTTTGACAGTGACGCCAAACTGACCAAGAGTATTAGTGACGATAAATGGTTGATTATAGATGGCGGCAGCTCCGGGGATAGTGGAAAAATATTTGCCGACTACCAAACCATTAACTAAATAGTCGCCAGCTTGCTTAAAAAGGCGCACTCTGGCGGTGGCGGTTTTGCGCCGACCAACGGCAGGGAGGTATTCGCCCTTCATTTTGCCGGAGAGGGAAAGTTCTTCGGTGGAGTCGATTTTTTTAGCAGTGGCATTTTTGACCACAGGAGCTTTTTTGACAACCTTTTGTGCTTGAGACTTTTGTTTTTTCTTGATGGCCATATTTATTTAGTGGTTTCTTGTTGATTAGTAGTTGAGATTTGCCCGCCATAGGGGTGTTGATCTAGCGCAAAAACTTTCAAACGAGCCATTCTCTTGGCTTGAGTGCGGTTTTTAGGAAGCATGTTTTTGACGGCTTGGATGATGATTTGTTCTGGCTGGCGGGAACGTAAGTGGGCAAGATTTTCCTCTTTGAGATTACCGGGGTGACCGCTATGGCGATAATACATTTTGTCTTGCTCTTTATTGCCGGTGACGGCCACTTGGGCGGCGTTGATGACCACTACAAAATCACCGTTATCGGTGTGATTGGTGAAGCCAACTTTATGTTTGCCCATCAATAGTTTGGCGATAACCACAGCTTGCTTACCAAGGATTTGATCTTTAACATCGACTAAATGCCAATCCCTCTTAACGTCTTCTTGGCGCAGGCTAGGAGTTCGATAAAAAACTTGTTTCATAATTAGGCCTTCTTGGTCTTGGGGGCGGGTTTCTTGGCGACAGGTTTTTTGACCGAGCGCTTAAACTTATTAACGGCGGGTTTGGTTCTTTCAATAATGGGGGTGGCAAACTTTAAGGAATATAAAGGGGTGGAATCGCCGCG
>WRMU01000023.1 GCA_009776965.1 Microgenomates group bacterium
TTTGCGCCACCACAATACCATCATCAATAACAGAATTAATGGAGCAGTAATCTTGCTTGAATGATAAACATACATTGCTGCCGCAATCAAAGTCGTCGCTAGTCCAAATTGCCACCACTTTTGGGTATATTTTCTGCTAGTACGCTGACAATTTAATATTAAATACCCCGCCCAAATAATAAAACAAAGCGCCATGCCCGACTCAAATCCCGTTCGCGAAAACATAAAACTCCAAGGAGTAAAAGCAAAAATAAACCCTCCCAACAGAGATAGTTTATGAGGATATTTTGATTTAGTGGCTATCAACAATTCTTTAAGCAATAATACCATTCCCCATACCGCCATCACTCCTGCCATAGCAAAGGGCAAACGTACCGCCAGCGGTGTCAGGCCTATTAGGGAAGTAAATAAGCCACTAATATAAATCGCCAGCGGCGCCTTATAATCCCCAAAAGATTTGAAAGCTAAAGGCAACTTTTCCAACCATTCATCTCGTCTTGTCTGCCAAATACTCCAGCCATTATAACCAATGGCCGCTTCGTCCCAAGTCATACCTGATGGTAGCGATCCCAATTTATAAAACCTAGTTATTATTGTCAGCAATATTAGCAGAGCCAGCACACATCCAAACTGATGTCTTTTCCATATCCAATACGGCGACCATAATAAGGAGGCAATTTTTTGTTTTAGGCTAGCATTTTTTTTGATAAATCTACTTCCATTCTTCCAAGCCAGATCCGCCATTTTTTTCTGTCCAAATACGCTTTTATTAGTCGTTTCATGATCATGAATTACCACTGCGCTCGGGTCAAATAGTATTTTGTAGCCCATTTTTTTTGCCTGCCATGATAAATCAATATCTTCCCAATAAGCGGGATAAAACAAACTGTCAAATCCGCCCAATGCTAAAAACTTTTTTTTATCAAACAAACTCGAGCCTCCTCCCGCCCATGCCGTCTCTCCCTTCTTCCACTTCTCGGGGTCACCCTCAAATTGGCCGTGAATAAATCTGCCTCGCTGCCACCATAGTTTATTCTTACCATGATATTGATATTCTCCGTCTTTTTGGGTTGTTTTTTCAAAACAAGTCACTGCGAATAAATCTTTATCTCCGTTTTCAAAATGGTCAGCCAATTGTTTTAAGCATTTTTTTTGTGGCCGGCAATCATTGTTCAATATAAAAACCAACTCATGCTTTGCCAGCCGTACCGCCAGATTATTATTCGCTCCAAACCTTAAGTTTTTTTGATTGGCCACTAGTGTTAAAGTTAATTGTTTTTTTTCCCAGTAAAAAATGTTTTGATAAAGTTTATAATCTTCATTTTCCTCAATCAGTTCCAAATCATATTGGTGGATAAAGTGTGGCACTGTCAGATCACTACTTTTGTCGTCAGCGATCACAATCTCGTCCATTTCCGAGGCCGCCTCTACCACACTAGCCAAGTTTTTTTGCAATAATTTCAAACCATTGAAAGTAGAAATAATTACTGAAATATTGGGCATATTACTTTATTAGCTGGCGCGCTTTTTTATGGAAGGCATTCATGGAAAACTTTTGTGCTCTCTCCTGTGCCGCTTTGCCACACATAGCGCGGAGTTTTGGCCGCGTCATCAAACTATAAGTTTTATCCATACATTCCTGTTTGGTCCCCCATAAGCAATCTTTTAATTTCCTGCCCACAATTTCTCTCTGTCCTCCTTTATCTATCACCAAAGGAACACAGCCCGCCGCCATTGCCTCCACCGTCGAAATCCCAAAATGTTCCATTTTCTCCGGACTGTCAGTTTCGTCCGCGCCAAAACCAGTGGCATGCCAATAAATACTTGCCCTCCGACAATAATCCCTAACCTGTTCATTATTTGCTTGATGAATAATCTTAATTGGATAGCCTTGTGCTTTTAGCGCCACTTGATTAGCATAATATTGATCCTCAATATTCCCAATCAACACTAACTGCCACTCCTGACGAATCTGGGGATATTTATCACAAATATCTCGCCAAAAATCCACCAATACGTCCTGTTTTTTCGAATGCAGTTGTTGAAAAAACCGCCCAATATTTAATACTATCTTTTCCTTTACCATTTCTTTGTCGCCTCCAAAGCTCTCCAGCTCCACCCCTGGGTAAACCACCTCCTGCACTTTCACTTGCCAATATTTCTCAATCACTTTTTTGGTAAAAATCGAAATAGCATTTTTATTTTTCCAGTTTTGCAATTTAAGTCGATCCACAAATCTTGTCTTAGGGATAGTAAATGGTATTTGGATATGCAAAATATTATGTCTGGCCAGCGAAAAAAACAGACTGCCATCGCTAATATAATAAAAGGCATCAAACTTCGCTGTCCAGAGCAATCTCTTTAATGTCCCCGCATTTTGCTCTCCAATTGGTGTCCAGATAAATCGTAACTTTTCAATTTTCTCTCCAAAACGTTCGCTATATGCCTGCTTAATTTTTTCTAAATCAGTCTGTTTTTGAGATTGTGAAATAGCTATATATACCTCATGACGGCCAGTAAAAGTTTCTGCCACATCAAAAAGATATTTTTCTCCACCACCAAAATGTTTGGGCAAATACGGGGAGTAAAAACAGATTTTCATGTTCCTCCATTATAACTTTTTTGCCACTCATTATCTAGGCTTTTTTCTAAAGTTTGATATCTTTCTTCGATTTCTGGTTGCTGTTGTTTTTCCCAAACTTGGGAGTAAACCATTGCCTTATTAAACGCCTGAGTCAAACTCTCAATCATTCCTACCGTCCCGTCTTGCCAAGCTTTCCCCCTAAACCACCGTCGCCAAAACTCCATCATGGTTTTTCTCAGGATCATCGAGCCCGTTATTTTTGGTGTTTTTTCATCTTTCGCCAGCAATTTTGCTTCTATTTGTGTCCACTCTGCCGATTTTAATAAATTATCTCGAGTACTACGATGAGTAAAATGCCATATTGGCTGTTCTAATAAGGTTATCATTTTTCCTTCATACTGAGCCGTTTCATGGATTTTCCCCGTCCATTTTTGGAAGTTTTCCTTGCTAAATAATCTGGTCACTAAATCACTTCTCATCTCAAAGCCTGTCGCTCTCATTTCATGTCCATAAAAAAAGTTTTGTCTGGAAAACTGTATTGCTCCCAGCTTAGGGGCTGTTTTTCTGGCTAATATTTTTGCTATGTTTTCTGCTAGTTTAACTGATACTCTCTCATCTGCGTCCAAGTACAGAAAAAAATCTGTCTCCACCTTACTCGCTGCCAAATTACGAATGCTCGCAAAGTCACTCCCCGAGAACTTAAAAGTTCTAACCTTAAGTTGATTAGCAATATTTAGAGTATCGTCAGTTGAGTCATTATCTACCACTATCACGCTCTGACAAAAATACTGCAGATTTTTAATTGCCGCTCCAATCCATTTTTCCTCATCGCGTGCAATAATAATGCCAGTTAAATCTTCGATTTTTTTTGTCATAGTTAAGTATTTTTCAAATAAACTTGTTTGCCAAAATTGCCCCAGAAAAAATGCCTAGCTGCAGTTTGCGTCACTTTATTCTGTCCATTAAAAAGATATTTCATCGCCAGTCGCAACGTGGTTATTTTGATTTTCTTCCTTCCATGTCTCCAGAAAAATAATAACCTATTGCGGGTCAGATAATAATTCTGCAGCTGCGATCCCGACCCTCCGCCCGATCCTCCGTTCACATGCCAGATCCGAGCCTCAGGGCAAAAATTAATGGTATAGCCCGCTCTTTTCGTTCTCACCGACAAATCAATGTCTTCATAATAAAGAAAAAACTTATCATCAAAACCTCCCGTTAATTCATATATTTCTCTCCTCATCAACACCGCACAGGCCGTGGCAAAATCCAATTCCTTCGTTTTTTCTATCATGAACTGCCCTCTGTCCACTTCATTTACCCCCTGATGGAAACCGCTCAAATTAGCCCAATCAATTGTTCCTCCCGCATACCATACCACTGTCCCCAATTGTTTTTTGGTATAGGATTCATGATGGAACTCTTTGCCTGCTGCAAAATAAATCAGTGGGGATATCAATCCGGTACTAGGATTCTTTCTGGCATGTTTATGCAGATGACATAAACAATCCCTATCAATCAACGTATCCGAATTAAGGAGAAAATAAAAATCAGGACTAAAATCTTCTCTCGCCCTAGCAAATCCCAGATTATTTCCGCCCGTAAATCCCAGATTAGTGTCCGAGCGAATAACCACCAAGTTCAATTCCGGATATTTTTTTTGCGGCACAAAAACCTCCACCGACCCATTATCCACCAAATAAACTTGGTGCTTGAAGCCGCTCGTCCTTATCTTACTCAAACTCTCCAGAGCATTATTAGTGTCCTCCGGAGTATTATAATGGACGATAATGGTTGCTATTTTGTCCATAACTGCTTAGATTGTATCATATTTTTGCTTTGCGCCGGATCTGCCAATACATTTTCTCCACCCCTTTCGTTCTTCCCGCCAATACCTCCGCCCACCAATAAGCAGCTGTTTTTTGCATCGCTTTCCTCATTTTTTTCATCTCTTTGGTGGACAAGCTTTGTTTAGTAAAATCTTGTCCTTCCCATTCTTTGGCTTTGGTCATCAATTCCGTACTCGACTGCAATAAGCTCAAAACTATTCCATGACTGCCTTCTTCTATTCCTCGATGTAAAAAAGCTCTCGCCCAAAACTCATCCCAAAAGCTATCCCATAACTCCCTGCTAGTCACTGACCTTTGTTCTGCTCTTTCGCTCGCTTTATAACTAGAGTAGCGATTAGCTTTTTTTATAAATTGTTCTATCGTCTGGTAATTGTGGTGAATAATAGTTAGTCCTTCCTCTGGGGGTAAATACCCGCTTTTCCCCAATACCTTCGGCTGTGGGTGTAATACTCTCGGCCAACTTATTTTCCCTTTTTTCCATAACCGCAGTTGATAATCAGGCCACCAATTTGCCCGAGTAATCACTTTATCCCAGATAATGTTTTTTCTCGCCAGATAATAAGCATCTGCTTTTTTAACCACTTCCTCCTCTCCCCTGACTATTCTTTTAATCAGCTCGGCTAAAGGCAAAGATATCTCCTCATCACAGTCTAGTAATAAGATCCATTCCCCCTGAACCTTATTAAAACTCCATTCTCTCGCCATCTCCACATTCCCAATTTCTGGTTCTGGATATTGGTAGATTTTTGCTTTGAACTTTTTGGCAATTGCCAGCGTCTCATCTGTGCTAGCCATATCCACCACCACTATCTCATCCGCAATATTTTCAATACTCGCCAAGCTTTTTTCTAAATATTTAGCTCCGTTTTTAACATTCATCACCACCGACAATCGCGACATATTAGCTTTTTTTTCCTCTGATAGCTTGTAATTCTTGAGCAATTTTATTTTTTCCCAATAACAGTATAGTCATGCCATAAACCATCACACTCCCCGCTCCTCCCAGCAACATCCAGTTTATCCCTCTGCTCCATAAAGGCCAACTTACTAGTACCGCCACCGCCATCACCACACTCGCCAATCCTTGTCGCCACACTTGCTCCCAAACCTTCACTTTTACCGTTTTGCGTAAAATAAAATATGGTAAAAAGCTAGTTAACGAAATCAGCATCGCGCTCAGAGCCACTCCGTTAAAACCAAAAATATGCATCAACGGAAAAGTTACTCCCCAAGTTAACACCGTCCATAGCACCATCAGCTTCAAAGTCTTGTTTATTTGTCCAATAGCATTTAGCGCATTAGTTAACGGACTAGACATAGCTGCCATCGCAATGCTCAGAGTAAATAAAATAAAACTGGGTATCGCGCTTTGCCATTTAGCATATTGGGGAAAAACCACTGTCAAGGGAGTAATAAATAAACACATGCCCGTAATTAGCGGGAAAATAATTAAAGTAATAAAAAACAATGACTTTTCAATCGCTTTTTTTAATAAATCATGATGGGTTTGTAGTCTCGAAAAGGTGGGAAAGGTAATATTCATAATATTTTGTACTGTCAAATTATATGGATACATCGACCATTGTTTTGCCCAAGAAATATAGCCGAAATTGGTCGGTCCCGTCATTATCCCCACCACCAAAAAGAAGAAATTATCCTTTATTCTCGCCAGTAAATCATTAGCTTGGAACTTCAACCCAAACTTAATCGTTTGCCTAAAGCTCTTAAGATCAAACATCAATTGTGGCCAGAAGGGTTGAATTAGGCCAATAATTATCACCCCCACTATCGCTCTAGCCAAGATAGCCGCCGCATAAGCCACCGCCCCCACATTATTGACTGCCAAACCAATCAACACCGCATTAAATACTAACTGCTCTCCAATTTGCGGAATAACTAACTTTGAAAAGTTCATTTTGCGCGTCAATTTAATAGCCGGAATAGTTTTGAGCGTAATTAAAGGAAAGCTCAGTCCAATACTCAATAAAATCCAGTTCCCCGCCGCTCCCACATTCTGATCAATAAAGTTAGTTCTGGTAATTAAAAAAGTCACTCCAAAAATCAGCCATCCTAAGATGTGTTGAGTCCAAAACGCCGTTTGATAGTCTTTTTTATCTGGTTTTTCTTTTCTTTGAATCAAACTCGAAGCTAGCCCCACATCACTAAAAAAAGTTAGTAGTCCATTAATTTGCATCACAAACCCATAAATACCAAAGTCTGCCGGCGAGAAATAGGCCATTAAGAAAAAATTAGCCACCAAACTCACTAAGTTCAAAAAAAGAGTGGTCGCAAAATAAGCCATTGTCCCTCGCACCGTCTTCTTTTTTATTGCCTCCACATCGAGATCTTGCACGTGTTCCATTCCGGCATTATATGTTAAAATCAACACTAATGCAAGAAAAAAGTAAGCTTTTTTGGCGCGTGTGGGGCATAGTTTTAGCGGTTAGCATTTTAGTCCTTATTTGCTCTCTAGGTTATTTCGCTCGCTTAGGGTTTCATTATTATCAAACCTTTCTTACTGCCGCTGGCCTCACCCACTCCGACGCCAAGGAGCTTTTTTCCGCCGTCATCAATGAAGACTATCTCGCCCTCAAAAACAAAGACGACTATCTTTTTTTAGTTCTTGGCCTCGACAGCTTAGCCGATCGCAACGCAGAAGATGTCATGACCGATACCATCCTTCTCGCTCATCTAGACCTTGCGGCCAACACCGTCAATCTCTTAAGTCTCCCTCGTGATATTTATTTGCCCGAACTAGAGCTAAAGATTAATGCTCTCTACAATCGGGCTCTGACTCAAGGAGCTGTCAACCCTCAGCAGGCCGTGGCCGACTACCTCTCCTCCCTCATCGGCGAGCCCATCGACATTACCCTCCTTGTCAGTCTTGAACAGACTCAGGAGCTCGTCGATCTCCTCGGCGGAGTTGAAGTTGACGTGGAGCGCTCTTTCGTCGATTCGCGCTATCCTCGCTCTGGTATTGATGTTTCGATTGAACGCGATCCTGCCATTCTCTACGAAACCATTTTTTTTGAACAAGGACCTCAGGTCATGGACGGAGCCACCCTCCTCAAATACATGCGCTCGCGCTATGCCGACGGCGAAGAAGGCAGCGATATTGCTCGCAATGCCCGCCAGCAAAAAGCCATTTCTGCTTTTGTTAATGCCGCCGCCGCCCAAGTTTTTGACCAGCGCACTTTACTCAATTTTGTCCTCTTGGGTCGCTTCTATAATTTCTACCTCCGTAACTACGAGCAATACTTGCCTTCCCATTTTGCCTTGGCTCTAGGCCTTAAGGTTCTTGCTAACCATCAACTTCCCGTTATTAATCAGCATCAATTAAGCATCCAAACCGATGATTCCGTCGGTGTCTTGCTCGAAGCCACCCCGCGCGAAATGGCGCGCGACTACCACGATATGTGGGTATGGAAAATTACCGATCCCGATCTTTTTGTCTTGGAAATTAGAACCAATTTAGGCTATGCCCAGAAAGGCCACTTATGAAATTATTAGTCACCGGCGGTTGTGGTTTTATCGGTAGCAACTTTATTCTTCATTGGCTTTCTCGCCATAGCGATGATGAGATTTATAATTTAGATGCCCTCACCTACGCCGGCGACATTCATAATTTAGATGAGATTAAAGATCATCCTCACTACCATTTTATTCATGGCGATATTCGCGATCGCGACTTAGTTGACAAAACCATGGTCGGTATGGATATGGTGGTCCATTTCGCCGCCGAAAGCCATGTTGACCGCTCCATCGCTTCCCCCCAAATATTTTTAGCCACTAATGTATTAGGTACTCAAAACCTTCTCGATGCCGCCCTTACCCATAAAGTCCCTCGTTTCCATCATATCAGCACCGATGAAGTTTTTGGCAGCCTCGAATTAGGCAGCAGCGCCAAGTTCCAGCTCCATACCCCCTATGACCCTCGCTCCCCTTATTCTGCCTCCAAAGCGGCCAGCGACCACCTAGTCAGAGCTTACGGCGAGACTTATGGTTTGCCCTATACAATTAGTAATTGTTCCAACAACTACGGTCGCTTCCAATTTCCCGAAAAACTCATTGGTCTGGCCATCACCAATCTTCTGGAAGGCAAAAAAATCCCCGTTTATGGTGATGGCCTCAATGTTCGCGATTGGCTTTTTGTCGAAGATCATTGTCGGGCTATTGCCGATATTTTGGAAAGGGGAGAGCTTGGCCAAACTTATCTCATTGGCGGCTTAAAAGACGATATCTCCAATCTCGACTTGGTTAGACAGATTTGTCAACTTATGGATAAAGACCCCAATTCCTCCATTGAGTTTGTCACCGATCGGCTGGGTCATGACCGTCGCTACGCCGTGGACTGGAGTTTTATTCATGATCAGCTCGGCTGGGAGCCCTCAGTCACTCTTGCAGAGGGCCTCCAAAAAACCATTGACTTTTATGTTAATAATGAGAGTTGGTGGCGCTCCAAAAAAACCTAGAAAGTTTTATGTCTAAAATTATCACTACCGGCATTAATGGTTTAGTTGGCTCCAAGTTCAAACAATTGTTCTCCTCCCAATATGAAATTATTAATCTCGGTCTCGACGAAGCTACCCCCACCGACATCACCAATCTCGCTAACGTAGAGGCTATTGTCGCGCAAAACTCCGACGCCATCGCTGTTGTCCATCTCGCTGCTTATACCGATGTCAATGGCGCTTTCGCCCAGACTGATGATCAAAACGGTCTCGCTTATCAAGTTAATGTTCTCGGCACTCAAAACATTGTCGCCACTGCCCGCAATTATCATAAATACCTCATCGCCGTTTCTACCGCCTATGTTTTTGATGGGGCCAAAGAGACCCCCTATACAGAAACTGACCCTCCCCGCGCTATTGAGTGGTATGGCCAAACCAAACTCCTCGCCGAAGAAAGTATTATTAGTGCCCCCGACCTCAAATCTAGTATCCTGCGCATCGACCAGCCCTTCCAGAACGAAACTGCCGCCAAACAAGACACTCTCCACCGCATTATCACTGGATTGGAAGCTAATACTCTCTATCCTCAGTTCACCGACCATTATTTTGGTCCCACCTACCTTGATGATTTTGCTAAAATAATTGATTTTTTCTTAAGAAAACAATTAACTGGTATTTACCACTGCTCCAGCGGTGAGAGCTGGACTGATTATGATTTTGCTCGTCTCATTGCGCGCAAATATAACTTTGATCCCGATTTAGTGCAAAAAGGCAGCCTCGAGAAATACCTCGCCACTACTAACCGCCCCTACCAAGTCAATACTGCCCTCAACATAGATAAGCTCAAATCTGTTTTGGATTTTGATTTAACCCCTATTGATGTCGCTATTAAAGGTTTATAATATTCTTGTATGCATCAATCTCTACGCACTGCCTTTCCCGACATTCCTTGGCAGGAACATTTTCCTCTCGGCGCTCTCTCCACCATCCGCCTTGGAGGTCACGTAGCTCTTTATGCTCCCATTGATGATGAAGATGTATTATGTCGTGTGGTGCAATTTTGTTTTTCTCATAACTTGCCCTATCGTGTGGTTGGCGGCCTTTCCAATTTAATTGTTCCCGACAAAACTTATTCCGGTGTTGTTCTCCATAATAAAACTGCTCGTCATCAACTCATCAATGCCCAAAAAGGTCTCATCTCTTTTTCTAGTGGTTACTCCCTAGCGGCTCTAGTTAATCGGTGTTTTCGCTATCATCTGGGAGAGGGACTAGAGTCTTTCATGAGCCTGCCAGGCACTTTAGGAGGAGCTATTTTTAATAATGCTCATTTTGGTTCCAGTCTTATCGGCGATTTTATTCACTCTGTGCGTGTCTACCAACCTGCCGACTCTCAAACCGTTGATTTAACCCCATCCTCTCTCAATTTTGCCTACGAACACTCCATTTTTCAAGAGCATCCCGACTGGGTCATTTTAGGGGCCACTTTCCAGCTCTCTCCGGTCGATCCTGCTCTGGCCAAGAAAAAGGCTCAGGAAGTTCTCGCTTGGAGGCAAGAAAAACAACCCCTCAATTTCCCCTCGGCTGGTAGTTTCTTCCAAAACGTCCCCAACAACGATATTCTGCGCGCTCGCTTCCCTCAATTCGCCGACCAAAAGTATGTTTCCACCGCCTTCCTCATCGACCAAGCTGGGCTCAGGGGACATCGTCTGGGCAATATCCAAATCAGTCCCCAACACGCTGGCTTTATCGTCAATTTAGGCTCCGGCACTTATGCCGACCTCATGTCCTTAGTCCATCTAGTAAAAAACACTCTCACCCGAGAGTTTTCTGTTTCTCCCCCCGAAGAAGTTTTTTACCTGATATAATTGAGTTTATGGCAAAGAAAAAATCTCTGGTTATTCAAGGCGGTGTTCCTCTCTATGGGTCAGTCCATCTGGGAGGAGCCAAAAATGCTTCCTTCAAGCTCATGATCGCCTCTCTTTTGAGTGAGGAGCCCATCCGCCTTTTGAATCTCTCCGAAATTGACGATGTCCATGTCGTAGCCAATATCATCGCCTCTCTAGGCGGAAGTGTTCTCAGTAGGGGAGAAAGAGCTCTGGTTATCGACGGCACTCGCCTCAAGTATCACCAGATGGATCAAAAATATGGTGATATTTCTCGCGCCTCCACTCTTTTTATTCCTATTCTTCTTCATAAGTTTTCCTCTGCTATTGTCCCTCTCCCCGGCGGTGACAAAATTGGGGCTCGCCCTCTGGAGCGTCATTTCCAAGGCCTAGAAGCCATGGGAGCTAATATTGCTGTCAAAAAGGGTTTTGTTCACGCCAGTAGTCCCGAGGGACTTCATGGCACCACCTATCGCTTCGCCAAAAACTCCCATACCGGCACCGAAACTTTAATTATGGCCGCCGTTTTAGCACGAGGCAAGACCATCCTAGAAAATGCTGCCGCCGAGCCCGAAGTTGATGATTTAATTGTGCTGCTCAAAAACATGGGGGCTAAAATCCGTCGTCGTCCCGATAGAATCATCGAAATCAACGGTGTCCCTCACCTGCGCGGCGCCATTCATCGTCTGATGCCCGATCGCAACGAAGCTGTCACTTATGCCTGTGCTGCCATTGCCACTGGTGGCGACATTATCCTCCAGAACGCCTCCCAACAGCACTTAGCCGCTTTTTTAGAAAAACTTGACGAGCTGGGCGGTCATTTTGAAATCGGTGATTACGGCATTCGTTTTTTCACCACTCCCCAAACTCGTCTCCAAGCTGTCGATCTGACCACTTCCATTCACCCTGGGTTTATGACCGACTGGCAACCTCTTTGGGCAACTTTAGTTTGTCATGCCGCTGGTACTTCCACCATTCATGAAACTGTGATGCAAAGCAGGTTCCAATATGTAAGCGCCTTGCAACAAATGGGGGCTAAAATTGCCTATTTTTCTCCTCCAGTATCCAATCCCGAAAAAACTTATAATTTTAACCTCTCCGATGTCCAGTCTTCCGATTGTCACGCCATCAAAGTCACTGGTCCCACCAGCTTTTCTGGCGGCGAGTTCACCATCCACGACTTGCGTATGGGAGCCACTCTCATTTTAGCTGCCCTCTCCACCACCGAGCAAACCATCCTTCATAACATCTCTCAAGTGGAGCGTGGTTATGAGAAATTACCTGAAAAATTAGTTTCATTAGGTGCTAAAATAAATAAGATATGAATCCGGCTATCGCCCTCCCTCTCGGTTTTTTACTCTGCTCCTTCTTCATCACTGGCACTTTCATTATTCCCTTTATCAATCTGCTCTATAAATTAAAGTTCCAACGTGTCCGCCAGAAAACCGTCGATCCTCTGGGTGCTGCCACTCCCATCTTTGATAAGTTCAACCAGCATAAGGCTGGCACCCCTATCGGCGGGGGAGTGCTCATTATTCTTCTGGTCGTCCTGCTCTTTTTTTTGCTTTTCCCTCTCCTCAAGCTCATCGGTTTTGATGTCACCAGCAATTACGATTCCATCTCCAGCGAAATCTTTATTGTTTTTTTCACCTTCAT
>WRMU01000024.1 GCA_009776965.1 Microgenomates group bacterium
CTCCGACTGATGAGTAAACCCATCATTGTCAAGGAGATCTTGGATTTGAGCCACTAGGTCTTGAAGTGTTGCCCAACTAGCTGAGGTCCAGTCGTTTTCGTCCAGAGTTTGGACGTAGGTTAGAGCAGCGTTAAGACCGCTCAAGTCTAGACCGGCAACTGGCGGTTGTACGGCAATTAAAAGCCTAATCGCCTGATTATAGGCGATTACTTTGGCAGTAACTGCACTCTGGGTGTTCTCTGCCATAGCGTCAGCAGCAGTTTTGGCCGACATAAACGCGCTCCACGAAGAAGCGGTGTAATTGGTCTCCACTAAAGCTGCGATTTGATCAAGAACAGCGGTTAAGCCACTCTTGTCAATGACGATGGTCTCGGGCTGCTTGGCCACCAGTAGAGTTAATGCTTGATTGTAAGCAATGACTTTAGCGGTGACTTGATTTTGAGTGTCTTCTGCCATCGCGTCAGCGATAATTTTGGCTGACATAAACGCGCTCCACGAAGGAGGAGTGTAGTTAGCCTCGGCAAGGGCTGCAATTTGATCAAGAACAGCATCTAAGCCGCTCTTATCAACTGCGATACCACTTGGCTGTTGGGGCGTTAAAATCCCCAACGCGTTTTCCAGAGCACGGGTTTTGGCGTTGATCCGAGTTTGTGTGTCTTCCGCCATGGCGGCGGCATTGGTTATTGCTACTCGGAAAAGTGCCCAACTCTCTGAAGTCCAGTCCGCTTCGTTTAGGGCATTGATTTGCGCCCAAACGATGTTGAGTCCGCTATAATCCAGAGGGGGAACATAGGGCGGAGTGTAGGGGTAATAGGGATAATAGGGATAGCTGGGGCGACTGGGATCTGTGGTTGAGGGAGGTTGGGTCGGGGGTTGAGTCGGCTCAGCAGGTTCCTCCTCCTCCATCGCGGGAGGATAAAAGAGAATGCTGCCTCTGCAGTGACCAGTACTTGAGTTATAGACGAGGGTGTCGCCTAATAGCTCCAAGTCCTTATACCACACCATTGTCCTTCCGTTAACCGTGAGGGTTGACCTCTCTAATGTGATCCGTCGCCCGCTTTCGTTGTAGGCGAGAGCCTGACCAATGACATAGGAGAACTCCTGATCATTGACCGTTACGCGGGCAATATTGGGTTGTTGGGAGTTCCATCCGACTTGCTTGCCGGTGTGGTCGCAATAGGACCGCAACGGCACATATCCGTCTTGAGGGAGTACTCCGTCCAACCAAGTCTTTCTTTGTCCTCCGACGGTGAGAGTTCGCTGTCCGTCTCTGAACTCGACTCTAACCGCGTATGGAGAACCAGATGTGGCGGCTTGCGCACTAAATGGCAAGGCGCCGATGATGACACTGATGATGATAATCAACAGCACCACAGTCTTTTTAGCCATGAGTTTTCACTCCTTTCTTGAGATCTGTTTTTGTGGAATTGTCTATAACATTTAGGCAGTTAATGGTTAGGCCACGAAGGCGGTCCCATTGGGCTAACGATGGTTAGGCCACGAAGGTGGTCCCATCAACAACAGCTCTTTGACAACTTTTCCGTTCCTGTTGGCACGAAGCCAGATGTTTTAGGTTCGTTAATTATGCTGTTAAAGAGTAACTCTAAAGACCGCCAAGCAATCTCGTTCTTGAGTAGAGAGGCGATAATAAAGCCTTAAGATTATATCTTATAAGTTCATTTTTAGCAAGAAGTAGATATAAAAAGATCTTATAGTAGCTAACTATTGACAAAAATAGCATAATGTGATATAATATGGGCTATGAAATGGGATGGCCTGTGGGCTCAATTGCGAGCCGAATGAGGCTATGCTATTTGACAAACAGGCAAATAAACCCAATATAAGGAGGAGTTTTCATGATCAATCTTAACGAGTCGCAAAAGAGGCGGATTCAGAAAAAGGTGGACAGCATCTTCATCGCTGTCGATAAGGCAGAGGAATTGACGCTCCCCAATCTTTTCGTACAACCCTTCGCGATGTTGGCCGCCGAGATAAAAAAAATGGTGGAGCACGAAGGGGTTGGCATCTCGGTGGATACCGAAGCAGTTAAAAACATACCCGAAACCACGCCCCTAGCTACCTTTAATGGCAAGCATCTATTGAAAGCAGCGTTTGCTGAGAGGCTAAAAGAAATCGATGCCGAGTTTTTCGGTGGATTTCTGGTAGCGGCAGAGGAAGGCGAAGACGAGGGCGAGGAAGTGGAGGACGAAACCAAAAGTGGTGAGCCTGATAAGGTTGAGGATGCGCTGACAACGTTGGGTCTTAAAATTGTGGATCAGCTGCAAATGTATGGCAACCCTATTATCCCTAGCTTCAATAGCAAGGGTGAGGGCGCATATCAGTTTCGAGCGACCTATTATCAGGAAATTGTTGCTGGGGGCAAGCCCGCTATCAGCGATTTCAAACTCACCATGTTGATTGACGGCAAGCCGGCAAAAAAATCGGCAGACCTCGCAGACGACGGAAGTGCCTTCCTGAGCTTGGCGGTTTTATCAGGATTGACACTGCGACCAGAGAAATGGGATGCAAATACTGGGAATTATTCTTGGGGCTTTGCACTACCGTATTACCTAAGGCGGGTTCCGACTCAATGGACAGTTGAGTTTGGGAAACTGCAATTAATTTAAGAGGAGGAAAAGAAAGTGGATGTTAAAGAAGTCTTTGGAGCGTTGGCGGTGGACGGTATGTGTATCATCAACAGAAACGAGCTGCTGTCATTTGTAAACGATGTACTAGGAGGTAAGGAAGGTGCGGTGACGCAGCTGATGAGCTTGGTCAACCAAGCTCCAATGGCGGTAGAGCTGATGGCGCCGCTAGTGGATTTGTACCAGAGAGAAGCTAACGAGCAAAACAAGCTCTCCGCTATGAGTGCTCGGGTGGAGAACATGGAGAAACTGTTAACGCAGATGTCCGACAAAGCCGAGCAGGTTTCTGATGCTCGTGGTGATTCCGCAGTGGTGTTGGAGAAATTAACAGAACTCGGTGCTGACATGGCAAAATTGGCGAAAGAAAGAACGCCTACGGCAGCTACTGAATTGGATCTGGACGCTAGACTGACGACTGTCGATACTGAGGTGTCAAGGTTGAGTGCTGGAATATTAAAGTTGATGGACTTGCTTGAGGAGTCTCAACAGACTAGCGATGCAGATGCTCAAGCTAGGCATGCGAGGATTCTGGAAGAACTGACTACAGTGTCGGCTTTGGGCAAGACTCAAGCTGACCGTATCCTAACGAATACTGAACAGTTGACCGAGCTGGGAAAACAAATGGCATTGGATAAGTTTGAGAGGTTGTTAGACGCGCAGGAAGCGAGTTTGAAAAAATACATTGGGGATAACCTCTCTGAATCTCTGAGGAGGATGTCGGAAGATTTGAAGGAAGACATCCTTAAACAAATCTTCCGCAACAGTGCTGGTAATGCGAGCTCCATTACTGTTGAGGACGAGGCGGAGGATGAAACGGAGGATATAGATGTATTCGCCTCGGCGGATATAAATCCATTTCGTTCTGCGTCGACCGATCCTGACACCTACGAGGATCTCATTCGTGATTTTGCGAGAGAGATCGAGGTGTGGCCGATAAGGTCACTCTACAAAAATGGCTCGGATTCTCTTGTTGCGGAGATTTCCGAGTTCTATGGAAAGGATGTGGGTAAGGAGATGGTATCTCTCTGCAGAGAGATACCGAAGGCCTCGCTGCAGAACGAGGAGGCGCTGGTCGAATATTTTTTGTCGAACAGCCCCCTCGCACCGGAAGAAGTAATTTGCCTGTAATAAAATTACCCCGCTTTGGTTTCATTTGCCAACAGCGGGGTTTGTTTTTATTTAAGTTTCTTCATCGCTTTATGCGCGGTGTGTTTTTTGCAGACCTTGCAATATTTACTCAAAGGAAAGCTTTCCTTCTCACCAGACTGTTTCTTGAGAATCTCATTGTTGCGATTATAGGTGGTGGTGTAATTATGTTTTTTACACTCAGTACATTGAAGGCCGACGAGTTGACGGGGGCCTTTTTTTTTCTTTCCTGCTGCCATAGTTGCTTTCTAAATATTTGAGCTTTTATTTGGTTTAGATTGTATATTGTATCATATTTGAGGTGAGCCTCCTAGTAGAATCGAACTACTGACTGGACGTTACAAGGGTCCTGTTTTGCCATTAAACTAAGGAGGCAGGCGGGATGTATTATACCCCAAATGCTTAAGCTTTAACAGTTTTAGGGGGCTATATCTGTCTCTATGGGATCAGGGACGACTGCTGCCTCGATGGCCATTGGAGGAGCGGCCATGGTGGAGCGGTCGAGGATAGTGCCAGCGCTGTTGCGGCAGATTTGCTCGACTGAGAGGGGAATATTAAGACCAGCTAAGAAATCACACTCTTGGATTTCGCGAGCGGAGTACAGGAGAGTATAAGAGTCGCCATTTTTGCTAAAGATAGCTGGATAAACGTCGGTTAGATCTGGACTGGTGACATTGGTGCGGATATAAGTGTCATCAATTTCTAGGAGATCCATTAGGGCATGTTGGCTATGCTCTGGGGGAAGGAGGTCGAGGAGAGCAACTTGTTGGCGCGCCACTTCGGCGAGATACTGCTCAGAACAGGCTAGGACAGCAAAGTCTCTCTTGCCAGTGGAGGAGGCAGTGGAGTAATCGCGGTTATAGATGGTGAGCACACAATGGGTGTTGCCGCCAGCAAAAGGAACAATGATGTCGGGGGAGCTGGCAGTATAGCGAGCGATGGCGCGTTGTTGCTGGACTTCGTCTAGCTGGAGGCCGTCGGAGGCGAGGGAGTGAATAAGGGCCTCGATAATGGCGTTTCTGGAGGGGTGATTGAGTAGGGCTTCGGTTTCGCTCTGGCTATAGGGCAGAGAAGTGCGGATGATGACTCCATCCTCAGCTGGGATAGCAAGGGCATTATTGTCTTTGTCGAGCCAAACTACGTCCATAGCGTAGGGTAACTTCTCGAAGGAATAGCTAAGATCCATAACAGCGGCTAGATTGTTGAGGACATTTTCGGTGAGAGCGTTGACACTGGGAATGCCTAGTTCGGCAGAGGTTTGGGTGACTTGCAACTCAGAGTCGTCGTAGCCAAAAATACTTTCGCGATTAACATAAAGGAAAATAGCGCCGCCAATGACCAAGGCAATAATAGCCATGATGATTAGGACTTGATGGGTTTTTAGAGCGCGGCGTTTTTTCTCTCTTTGCTCCGAGGGAGTAGCTTTGTTGATAGGGGAAAAGACGTCGACTTGATTTTGCATATGGCTACATCATAATCAAAAAGACTGAAGATGTCAATACCATATCGCCATCTAAAGTTAGCTGAGCCTGTTTTTGATGATGGCGACGAGCTGGTCGAGAGAAAGGGGGGTGGGAGGTTGAGAGAGGTTTTTATAGGAGCCGTTGAGAACCATTCTGCCTGAAGGGTGATAAAACCAATAACCACTAGAGTCGGTGGCGATAATATCTTCGTAGATTTCTTTGAGATCAAAAGGAGCATCGGGGCGAGCTTTGATGCGGGCATGACCGGTTTGGGGATCTTTTTTTACCACTAGTAAAAATCCTTGTTTTTGGGCAATTTTGATAGTTTCATCATTGCGGGTGGCGAGAGCAAGAGCGCGACCAGTTTTAAGATCAAAAGGCTCTCCTTCTTCGGCAATGATTTGTTTGGCTTGCAGGGAGTGGGTGATGACGGCGTAGGCAAAATCGAGAGCTTGAAAGCCAAAAACAACCTGACTTTGATCGTCGTGTTGCTCGGTTAGGTCCATGCCGCTGATAAGTTCATGGAGCATAAAGTTATAGCGATCATTATCTGCTTCGGGCCAGAAGGCGTTTTGGAAATGGTCAATTTGTTTGGTGAAGTCAACAATAGCTTCTAGGGCTTTTTTTTGGCGTAGCTCGGGGTGAATGTCGAGGAGATAAAAATAAACTAGCTCGGCGGCGGAGGTATATTGGCGACCGCGGACCTCGTCGTGGTGGTCGAATCTGCCCAAACCGGTGTCCACGTGGGTGATGTCGCTTTCGTTAAAACCTAATTCTTGGGCACGACGAGGGTCGATGGTTTGGCCAGCTTCGACAAAAGCATATTGAGGGATGCCATAGTGTTGAGCGTCGAAGCGGACGAGAAGCCAAGCCGAAGTAATGGCGTCGAGGTCGGGAGCGCGATGCATGACGATGAGATGACGACTGGGCATAATTAATTTAGTTCTTTAATTTTATCACGAATGAGAGCGGCGAGCTCAAAGTCCATGGCGTCGGCGGCTTTCTTCATGTGACTGCGCATTTTGGGGAGGAGAACTTTTTTTTCGGCGGGAGTGTAGTCGTCAGGAGAAAAATTGTTGAGGTCAATGACTAATTCTTTGGTTAATTTTAAGATAAAGGGTTTTTTGGTGCGGGAAGCTGAGGAGTGGGATACGGTGGGAGATGTTTCCTCATTTTCCTTTTTGACTAAAATCCGCTCGCGAATAGTTTTTTGCACAGAAGAAGGAGTGATGTGGTGCTGAGTATTAAAAACTAATTGTTTGCGGCGACGGCGTCTAGTTTCGTTAATGGCTTCTTGCATGGAGCGAGTGATGCTATCGGCATAGAGGATGACATGACCGTTAAGATGGCGGGCGGCACGACCGATGGTTTGGATGAGGGAAGTGCGCGAGCGCAGGAAACCTTCTTTGTCGGCGTCGATAATAGCCACCAGCGAAACTTCGGGCAGATCTAGGCCTTCGCGAAGGAGGTTGATGCCGACGATAACATCGTATTTGCCGGCGCGCAAATCGGCGAGAATATCGGAGCGCTCGAGAGTTTCCACGTCGGAATGGAGGTAGGCGACTTTAGGTAATTCACCAGTTTTGATAATATCGCGCATTTTTGACTCATCGTTGAGATAGTCGGCTAAAGCTTCGGCCATTTTTTTGGTGAGGACAGTGACGAGGACGCGCTCGCCGAGGGCCTTTCTCTCCCCTATTTCTTGGATGAGGTCGATAATTTGGCCTTTACTGGGGCGGATTTCCACGTCGGGATCGACTAGGCCGGTGGGGCGGATGAGTTGCTCAACGACATGATCGGTACCGGATTTATTTAATTCGTAATCATTAGGAGTGGCGGAGACATGAATAAACTGATCGTTTTGGGCTAGAAACTCGGCAAACTTTAGCGGGCGATTGTCTAGGGCACTAGGAAGGCGAAAACCATAATTGATGAGGTTTTGTTTGCGACTTTGGTCGCCAAAAAACATGCCTCGGATTTGGGGGAGAGTGATATGACTTTCGTCGATGATGGTTAAAAAACTGTCATTAGGAAAGAGCTTAATATTTTCGCGGAAATATTCTAGGAGAGTGAAGGGCGGATCGCCTCCCTGACGACCATCGAAATAGCGCGAATAGTTTTCAATACCATTACAAAAACCAAACTCTTTGATCTGTTCGAGATCATAATTAACTTTTTGTTTAAGACGAAAGGCTTCGATGTGTTTGCCGCTGGATTCTAGTTCTTGGGTGCGTTGTTGGGTATCGGCGACAATGTCGGCAAGAGCTTCTTGCTGACTTTTAGGATTGACCACGTAATGTTTGGCAGGATAGATGAGATAGCGGAGATAATTTTGTTCGGGGGTAGCGAGGGTGCGAGGAAGGTCTTGGCCGCTGGCAGGATCGAACTCGCGAATATTGGTGATACAATCGGCGAGAGTGTCGAGAGCAATGGCATGGTCGCTGTAGGCAGGCCAGAGGTGGATGATATCGCCACGGAGGCGAAAAGTACCGCGTTTGAACTCATAGTCGCTTCTGTCATATTGAAGGGCGATGAGGCGTTTGAGGAGAGTGGCGCGTTCAATTTTTTGTCCGGCGACAATCTCGAGGACATACTTGCCATATTCAATAGGGCTGCCGAGATTATAAATGCAGGAAACAGAGCTGACGACCACCACATCGCGGCGAGTGAGGAGATTGGCGGTGGCGGAGAGGCGGAGTTTGTCGATTTCGTCATTGATGGAGGCGTCCTTTTCGATGTAGGTGTCGGTGGCGGCGATATAGGCTTCGGGCTGATAGTAATCATAGTAAGAAACAAAATAGGAGACAGCAGCTGAGGGAAGAAAGTCGCGGAGTTCTTGGTAGAGTTGAGCGGCGAGGGTTTTGTTATGGGCGATGACGAGAGTGGGTTTTTTGACTTGTTCGATGACTTTGGCGAAAGTGAAGGTTTTACCGGAGCCGGTGACTCCAAGGAGAACTTGATTTTTTTGACCATTAAGGACACCACGAGAAAGCTGGGCAATGGCTTCGGGCTGGTCGCCGGAGGGTTCAAATGGAGATACTACTTTGAAGGACATAGAAGCATCTTGGCGTATTCATCCACTTTTAGGGAGGCACCGCCGATGAGACCGCCGTGGATATGGGGCTGGGCAACTAAGTCGGCGCAGTTGGAGGAATCCATGCTGCCGCCATAGAGGATGGGAATATGGCCGGCGGTTTCCTGACCAAATTGTTGGGTGAGCCAGTCATAAATCATGACAGCTGCTTCATTAGCAGTCTCGGGAGTGGCTACTAGAGAGTTTTGCGCGTCTAGGACTTCTCCTTTGCTGATGGCCCAGAGCGGTTCATAAGCAATGACACACTTGGCTGCTTGAGCTGGTGAGAGGTCAGCTAAATCAGCGACGAGTTGACGGAGAATAACTGTTTGAGTCTGTCCGTTTTGGCGCTCGGGGAGAGTTTCACCAATACAGAGGATGGGGATAAGATTAGCGTTTAAGGCGGCAGTGACTTTTTTATTAATGAGCTCGTCAGTTTCACCCAGATGGGAGCGGCGCTCGGAATGGCCAATGATGACATAGGTAACGCTCAAGTCTAGGAGCATGGAGGCAGAGATCTCGCCGGTGAAAGTGCCTTTTTGTTCATAGTGCATGTTTTGGGCTCCGAGGGAGATATTGGTGTCATGTAACTCTCCGCACAAGGTTTCTAGGGCGGTGAAAGGGGCGCAGATAATGGCTTTGGCCGTATATTCGTCGGGTAGTTTAGTTTTTAGCTCTTGAGCGAAGGTTTTTGCTTGGGTGCTGGTGAAGTTCATTTTCCAATTGGCGATCATGAGAGGATGCATAAGGAAGCTTTCAAACTAAATCATCTTTCATGCCTAGAGTTTCGATAACTAGGTCGAGACATTCTTTTCTGTTGGTGGAGTAAGTGTCGATGACTAAGTCATAGAGGGCAGGATGCCAGAAGTCTATGGGGGCAGAGGCGGGAAGAATGCCGCGATCAACAACAAACTCTTGCCATTCCTTGGCATACATTTTGCTCCATGACTTGAGGTTGGTTTTGTGGCGGGAGGCCATATTGCGCTTAGCGTCTTGGACGCTTAAACCGTCGCGATTAACAACTCGGTCGATGCGTACCGAAACATCGGAGCAGGTCATGAGAACTTTAAGAGTGTTTTTTATGCCCTGACTAAAAAAACCAGCTAGCCAACTCTCAATAATCCATTTTTCTTGGGTTTGGAGTTTGTGGCGGATATCATAATCAACTTGGCGATCAAAGTCATCGGGATAAGCCTCAACATTATGGTGTTCGGTGGAGTTGCCATTAAAGAAACCTTGTTCTATGGCGTAAGCGCGCATAAAAGCGCCGCCGGAAAAACCAGTCCAACCATGGAATTGAAGCCGTGATTTAAGGCCGCCGAGGAGGGTGGTGGAGCCACACCCTGGGAGACCACTAATAGCAACGTTGATATACTTTGGCATATTTTAAGTAAGGTCTTCTATGGCAATAATGTTGGCAGGACAAGATATAGTGAGAAGGTCGGCAGTGGAGTCGTCGAGACTGTCGGTGGTGAGAGTTTGGACGGGAGTGGCGGGATCGCTTTCGTCTAGTTGACCATCAATGAGATTAGCTTTGAAGGTTTGGGGGTTGAGAGAAAAGTGTTCGGGACTAATGCTGATGCAGGCCCCGCAACCAATACAATCAGAGAAACGATGGGTGATTTTCTTCGACATAGGATATAATATAATATGTCAATGCCATTAAATCAAGGGTCAACTACTATTCGTAAAGCTAGGCTTAAGCCCAAGAAGCGGAGTTGGTTGAGAAAAATGGTGATGGTAATTTCCATATTGATTTTGCTGACGGTAGTGGCGGGAGGTATTTTTTGGATGATTTATATTCAACCATTAATAGAGGATTTGCCCGATCCGGCATATATCACCCATAATAATGAGAGGTATGGAGTAAGTACACAGATTTTTGCGCGGGACGGACAAAAGTTGTATGAGTTTTATGAGGATGAGCGGCGAGTGCCGATTAGATTGAGTAGTCTTCCCTCTTATGTTTATCAGGCTAGTGTGGCGGTTGAAGATAAAAAGTTTTATAAACATATGGGCTTTGATATTCAAGGAATTGCGCGGGCCTATTTAACTAATCGCGAGACTGGCTCTTTTTCTCAGGGAGGATCAACCATCACTCAACAGTTGGTAAAAAAAGCGTTTTTGACCGACGATAAATCTTATGAGCGAAAAATCCAAGAGGTCTTTTTGTCGGTGTTTGTGGAGCGCCAGTATACTAAGGATCAGATTTTGGAAATGTATTTGAATTATATCCCTTATGGAGGGACGAGCGCGGGAATTGGATCGGCGGCAGAAACTTATTTTGCCACAAGTGCCGCTAATTTAACTTTAGCACAGGCGGCATTTTTGGCGGGATTACCTCAAGCGCCAAGCAGGTATTCACCATTTATTAATTCGCAGGAAGCGGCTAGGGCTAGGCAGTGGGAGGTACTGCGCAGTATGGTGGAAGAAGGATATATTGACAGTGCGCGGGCACAGGCGGCCTATGATGAGCCGCTGGAGTTTGCTTTGAATAGGACCAGCATCATAGCTCCACATTTTGTGTTTTATGTTAGAGACTATTTGGTTAGTAAGTATGGTGAGGAGAGAGTAAACTCGGGAGGGTTGAGGGTGACTACCACCATAGATTTGGAAATGCAGCGTGATGCGGAGGCGAGTGTGGCAGCGGAATTGGCAACCTTAACCAACCATCGAGTGGGTAATGGGGCGGCGTTGGTGACTAATCCTAAAACAGGAGAGATTTTGGCGATGGTGGGTAGCAGAGATTATTTTGATCAGGAACATGACGGACAAGTAAATATTCTGACCTCATTACGCCAGCCGGGGAGCTCGATTAAGCCTTTAGTTTATGCGACGGCCTTTGAACAGAAGTTGTTAAACCCAGGGACAATTTTACTGGACGTGCCGACTTGTTTTAAGTATTCATATCAGGAGGATTATTGTCCGCAGAATTATTCGGGAGGTTTTAGTGGGCCGGCGAGCGTGCGCAGTGCTTTGGGGGGCTCGTTAAATATTCCGGCGGTGAAGGCGATGAGAATGATTGGAGTGGAAAGTTTTATTTGGCAGACACAAAATATGGGAATGACCACATTTACTGATCCGCGCAATTATGGTTTGAGTTTGGCGCTGGGGGGAGGAGAAGTTAAGGCCACGGAGTTTGCGGGGGCGTTTGGGGCATTGGCTAATCAGGGAGTATTGGTGCCGGTGACGGGGATTTTGGAGGTGACTGATTATAATGGACGGGTATTGGAAAGGAATAACCCCGAGGAGAGAGCGATGATTGTGGATAGTTTTAATGAAACGGAAAATATGGAGGACGAGCTGGCCAATGGTATTAAAAGGGTTTTCCACCGAGCGAGTGCTTGGATGATTACGGAGATTATGCGCGATAATCGGGCGCGCAGCAGTGTGTTTGGAGCTAATTCGGAGCTAGTAATTAGAGGAGAGAGACCTTTTGGTAATAAAGACGTGGCGGTGAAAACGGGGACGACTAATGACCTGCGAGATAATTGGACAGTAGGGTTTACGCCGGAGAGGATGGTGGTGGTATGGGTGGGGAATAATGATAATACGCCGATGAGCAGAATTGCTTCGGGAGTGACGGGAGCGGCGCCGATTTGGAACGATATTATGAGTTATTTGTTGCGTGATGAGGAGGAAATTATCTGGCCGGAAGGGCCCGATGATGCGGTGAAAGGAGCGGTTTGTGCCAGCGGAATGCCGGAGAGTTATGGCAAGGCGTTGAGTAGTAGTTATTCTTGTAGCCAGAGCTATAATGATTATTACTGGACGGCAAGTTTACCGGCGAGGAGTGATATTGTGACTAAGGGGGTATGGATAGATCCTAATACGGGTGCGCCGGCGGCTGAGGGGCAAACGGAAGGGCTGGAGTTGCGCGAGCAGCGAGTGTTTCGAGATCCTTTGACTAATGAGTATTGTGGTGATTGCGAGCGGATAGCGGGTGAAGATG
>WRMU01000025.1 GCA_009776965.1 Microgenomates group bacterium
GGAGAACAAGGCTAAAAATATATGTTACAACCCAAGAAACGCAAATACCGCAAAACCTTCCGAGGCAAAAACAGAGGCATTGCCCTGCGCGGCAATACCGTTTCTTTCGGCGAGTTTGGCATTCAAGCCCTCGAACATGGTTGGGTAAGCGACAAACAAATCGAGGCTGCCCGCAAAAAAATCACTTATGCCACCAAAAAAGCCGGCAAATATTGGATTAGAGTCTTTCCTCATAAGCCCATCACCTCCAAACCAGTGGGGGTTAAAATGGGCTCAGGTAAAGGCGATATTAAAGGTTATGTGGCCGTGGTCAAACCGGGCCAAGTGCTCTTTGAACTCGGCGGGGTGAGCGAGCTTATCGCCAAACAAGCCTTCACCAAAGCCGGCCACAAATTATCAGTTAAAACTATCATGATTAGCAAATAATATGGCAGAAAATCTCATCCAACAACTCCAGACCCTACAAAAAGAGCTTAATGAAGCTTATTTGCAAAAGAACGTCAACAAACTAAAAAATACCGCCACCATTAAAAACTTAAGACTCAAAATTGCCCGCCTAAAAACCACTTTGCGTCAACAAGATAATAAAGAAAACAAATAATTATGAAAAAGCTACAAGGAACTGTCGTTTCGCTCAAAGCCGCCAAAACTGCTTCTGTCAATGTGACCCGCCGTTTTAGCCATCCTTTGTTCAAAAAATACGTCAGTCGTAATAAAAAATATGCCTGCCACTACGAAAACCTAGATTTGCAGATAGGGGATACTGTCGAAATCGTCGAAACCAAACCCATTAGCAAAACCAAGCATTTTAGAGTTAGTCAGGTGATCAACAAATAAAGGATTATATGATACAACTTCGCTCAGTTCTCAATGTCGCCGACAACTCCGGAGCCCGACAAATCCGTGTCATTCAAGTACATGGCGGCTCGTGGCGAAGATTTGGAGGCGTGGGCGATGTGGTGGCTGCCTCAGTGATTAAAGCCGATGCTAATGGTACCCTCAAAAAAGGTGAAAAAATCAAAGCCGTTATCGTCCGCACCAAAAAAGAGTTTGTCCGCCCCACCGGAGAGCATGTCCGCTTCGACGATAATGCTGCTGTCATCCTCCAAGCCCGCAATAACCCCGAGCCCGTGGGCACTCGCGTTTTTGGCCCCGTGGCCCGCGAAGTAAAAAATGCTGGCTTCACCAAGATTTCTAATTTAGCTCCGGAGGTATTATAAGAAAGGTTTTATGATGAAGTTCAAAGTTGGCGACCAAGTACTCATTACCGCTGGTAAAGATAAGGGCAAAAAGGGCACTATCGAGCGTGTTCTTCCCCGAGAAAATAAGGTTGTAGTCACCGATCTCAATCAATATGTCCGCCACGTGCGCAAAATGGGCACCACTGCCGGTCAAAAAATGATTTTATCTCGCCCTCTCCATACTGCCAAAATTGCCATCATTAATGATCAGGGTAATCCCGATCGCATCGGCTATAGATTCGACAAAGACGACAAAAAAATCCGCATCTATAAAAAAACCGGCCAAGAAATTGTCATTGCCGCCAAAACCACTGCCAAGGCCACTGCTGCCGCCAAAGATAAAAAAGTTGTGGCCAAAAAAGACGAACTCTCCAAGGCAGTAGCTCCCAAGAAAGTAGCCGACAAAAGTGATAAAAACATTGCCAAAAAAGTGGTCAAGATAAGTAATAAAAGCAAATAATATATGAACCGACTTAAAGCTAAATACAACCAAGAAGTAGTTCCTGCTTTAATCAAAAGTCTGCAGGTCAAGACTAGCTTTCAAGTGCCCAAACTCCAAAAAATTGTCGTCAATATGGGCGTGAGCGATCCTCAAGATCCCCGAGCCCGCAAACAAGTCATGGAGAATATCGCCGAGCAATTCAAGATTATTACTGGCCAAAAACCCCAAATCACCAAAGCCAAAAAAGCCATTTCTTCCTTCAAATTACGCGCTGGCGATCCTTTAGGGTTAATGGTCACTTTGCGCGGCGAAAAAATGTGGCAGTTCCTAGACAAGCTCATCAGTATTGTTCTTCCTCGAGTAAAAGACTTCCGTGGTATTTCTAACACCGCCTTCGATGGTCGAGGAAATTATAGCCTTGGCTTAAACGAACAAATCGTTTTTTCCGAACTCAGCTATGATCAAATCGAAAAAGTCCGTGGCCTACAAATCAATCTCATTACTAATTTCGGCGCCAATGAGCCCGTCCGAACCATGCTCGAGCTCCTCGGCCTGCCATTTGCGAAAGAAAATAAATAATTATGGCTAAAAAATCCAAAATCGCCAAAGATATCCGTATCGCCAAACAATACGCAGCACACCAAGCCTCCGACAGCACCAAAAAGTGCCGCCTTTCCACCCGCAAACGCAACCGCTGCCAGATCACCGGTCGTCCTCACGGATATATGCGCTTTTTTGGCCTCAGCCGCCTCACTTTCCGCGAATTGGCCGCCAAAGGCGAATTGCCCGGAGTAGTTAAAGCATCTAAATAATTAATAATTAATCAGGAAAAAATATACAAGCAACTATTTATAAAAATAAAGTACTTGAATAAATAAATATGACCGATCCTATTGCCGATATGCTCACCAGAATTAGAAACGGCCTCGCCGCTCGCCATCAGAGTATCATCCTGCCTTATTCACGAGTGAAACATAATATCGCCAAAGTATTATTAGACAATGGCTATTTAGCCGATGTACGTCTCCAAGAGGAGAAGCCTTTTTCCAAATTAGTTATTGATCTTAAATACGTTAACGACGAAGCGGCCATCACCACCATCAAGCGTATCTCCAAGCCCGGCTGCCGCGTTTATGTTAATGCCAAAGACATCCCTACCATCTTGGGCGGCCATGGTCTTTGTGTCATCTCCACCAGCTCCGGAGTCCTATCGGGCAAGGAAGCGAAAGCTAAAAATCTCGGCGGTGAACATCTCTGCTCCCTCTGGTAAATTATCAATCAATCATGTATAATAGCAAATCTCATGGCAAAAATCTCTAACAAACCCATCACCATCCCCCAAGGCATTGCCGTCTCCCAAGAGGGTCAGGTTTTGACTGTGAGCAATAATAAGGGTAAGCTAACTATCGACATTCTCTCTGGTATCGCCGTCACCATCAACGCCGACAGTGTCGTCGTCAGCAAACTCAATGACGAAGACCAAACTCGAGCCTTTGAAGGCCTCATCAAATCCCTGCTCAAAAATGCTTTCATCGGCCTAACTGACGGCTATCAAAAAACCCTCAAGTTGGTAGGCACCGGCTACCGAGTGGCCGCCTCCGGCCAAGGACTAACCCTCAACGTGGGCTATTCCCATCCCGTCGAGTTTCAAGCCCCCCCTAATATCACTTTAGCCATCGAAGGTACCAATCTTATTAAAGTTAGCGGCTTTGATAAACAACTTGTCGGACAAGCCGCCGCTAATATCCGCGCCCTTCGCCCGCCCGAGCCCTACAAAGGCAAAGGCATTCGCTATGAAGATGAAGTTGTCCGCCGCAAGGCTGGAAAGACTGCTGGGAAGTAATTATGTCAAATCAACGCGCCCTTCGCACCAGAAAACACTTGACTGTCAGCGCCGACCGCCCGCGCCTGACCATCCATCGCTCCAATCAACATTTCTATCTCCAGCTAGTTGATGTTCATGGCAAAACTATCACCGCCGTCTCCTCGGTTAGCAAAGAAAAGAGCAACACCAAACTCACCAAAACCCAAGTAGCCCAAGAAGTCGCCAAAACCATGGCTGCTATTCTTAAAAAACAAAAAGTTTCCGCTTTAGTGATTGATCGCGGTAGCTATCGCTATCACGGTCGAGTAAAAGCGGCTGTAGAAATCATTCGCCAGAGTGGCATAGAAGTATAATTATGATCGAGAAACAAGCCCTAGCTCCAGTGACAGACTTTGAAGAAAAAGTTGTTCAGGTTTCTCGTGTCTCCAAAAAAACCAAAGGTGGCAATCAATTCAGTTTTTCCATCCTAGTAGTTACTGGTGACAAAAAAGGTCAGGTCGGGGTTGGTCTAGGTAAAGGCAAAGACGTGGTTTCTGCCATTCGCAAAGCCGCCAAAAAAGCCAAGAAAAATCTCATCACTGTCCCCATGAATGGAGCCACCATTCCTTTCTCCGTCCTAGTCAAAAAAGGTGCTGCTCAAGTCCTCCTCAAGCCCGCCCCTCAGGGTTCGGGTGTTATCGCTGGCGGAGCTGTTCGCGCTGTGGTCGAAGCTGCCGGAATTAGAGATTTGTCTAGCAAGATTTTAGGTACTAGCAACCAAGCCTCCAATGTTTACGCCACTTTTGCCGCCCTCAAAAAAATCAATCAGATGGTCGCTCTTAAAGGCTTGAAGCTCAAGTCAATTAGCGAAATGGAGGCCGAAGAAGAAAAGAGAGTACAGGCTCTCCAAGAAAAAGAGCGGGAGGGAAAGAGACCAGCTCCCCAAAAGGCTCCCCAAAAACCAGCTTCCCCCAAAGCCCCTCAAAAACCAACCCCCAAGCCCGCCGCCAAACCCAACCCAGCTAAACCAACCCCACCCAAAACACCAAAAAAGACAACTAAAAAAACCTAAATTATGTCGAAACTTAACCAATTAATCTCCACTAAAACCCGCTCCGCCAAAAGAGTCGGCCGTGGCTACGGATCCGGAATTGGCGGTCATACTTCCGGCCGCGGCAGCAAAGGCCAAGGCTCCAGAAAGAGTGGGGGAGTGGCGCTTTGGTTCGAGGGCGGACAACTACCCCTCACCAAAAGAATGCCCATGATCAGAGGTAAGTCGCGCTTAAAAGTGGTCCGTCCCACTATCGAAGTCAACCTCTCAGCCCTAGAAAAACTCACCGCCACCGACATCACCCTCGAAACCCTCAAACTCGCCAAAGTTGTCCCCCCCAGAACGAGCAAAGCTAAAATCATTGCTACTGGTACTATCACCAAAGCTATTAAAGTAACTGGCATCAAAGCAACTAAAGCTGCGCAGATCGCCATAGAAAAAGCGGGAGGGAGTTTAGCTTAAACTTTCTTAAGCGATGCAACAATTAATTGAACTTGTCCAAAAAGTCCGTCGCAGTCGTGACCTTTCCCGTAAGTTTCTCTTTCTCGTTTTGGTTTTTGCTCTCTGTCGTCTCCTAGCCTTCATTCCCGTCCCCATGATTGATGCCGCCACTTTGCGTAGCATCTTCGACAACAGTCAGCTCCTGAGTATTTTTAACATTTTCTCTGGCGGCACCCTCGCCAATTTCTCTATTGCTGCCCTAGGTGTGAGTCCCTATATCTCCGCCTCCATCATCATGCAGCTGGCCGGTGTCATCATTCCCAAGATCAAAGAAACCCAAAAAGACGGCGAAAGCGGCCGCCAAAAAATCAATCAGTGGACCCGCCTCCTCGCTCTCCCTCTGGCTATTTTCCAGTCAGTCTCCATCATCACCCTTCTGCGCGTCAATAAC
The DNA here is from genome assembly GCA_009776965.1 of Microgenomates group bacterium. Taxonomy (GTDB): domain Bacteria; phylum Patescibacteriota; class Microgenomatia; order UBA1400; family PJMF01; genus WRMU01. Next base: position 5,431 of record WRMU01000025.1, read on the forward strand.
CTCCTGCTCAGCGACAGTTGGCTCGTGCTCATTTCCATCAGTCTCATCTTAACCGCCGGCGCTTTCCTTATGACTTGGCTGGGAGAATTGATCACCCAATATGGCCTAGGCAACGGCGTTTCCATGATTATGACCGTCGGTATTGTCAGCCAAATCCCCACCACCATCTCTCGCGTCACTGCCAGCGGAGGCGGCGACCAAAATTGGTTTAATATCATCATGATGATTGTGGTCATGATCGGAGTTGTTGCTGCTGCCATCATTTTCAACGAAGCCGTCCGCCAAGTCACTCTCCAGTATGCCAAGCGTATCCGCGGCAACAAAGTCATTGGTGGCCAATCCACTTTTCTGCCCATCAAAGTTAATGCCACCGGCGTCATGCCCATCATCTTCGGCCTCACTCTCCTCGCCTTCCCTCCCTTCCTAGGACAGCTCTTTGTTTCCTCCAATATTGGCAATCTAGTCGCTTTTGGCCAATGGCTCAATTCCTTCTTTAGTCAAGGCTCCGTCTCCTATATGCTCATTTACTTTGCCCTTGTGTTCACTTTCACCTATGTCTCCAATGTCATTTTCTTTAATACCGAAGACCTAGCCGACGAATTAAAAAAGTCTGGCGCCTTTGTCCCCGGCATTCGCCCCGGAGAAAAAACCAAAAACTTCCTCAAGGCCGTCACCAATCGCCTCACCCTCATCAACGCCATTTTTATGTCCACCATGGCCCTCGTCCCCTATCTCCTCCAGTCCCTAACCAAAGTCAACTCGCTAGCCATTGGCGGAACCAGCATTCTCATTTTAGTCTCTGTTATCCTAGAAACCGCTAAACAAATCGAGGGAGCCACCATCGAGCAAAATTACGATAAATATAAGTAACTATCAATTATTTATGGAAGTTTTCACCATATGAAAATCATTCTTATTGGTATTCAAGGGGCTGGTAAATCTACTCAAGGGAACATGCTCGCAGAAAAATATGGTGTCCCTTATCTCTCCTCCGGACATATCTTCCGCCAAATGATCAAAGAAAAAACTAAAATGGGTCGCTGGCTCAAAGAGACTGTTAACTCCGGCGCCTTGGTTCCAGACGATGTTACTCTCGAAATCATTCTCTCCTACCTCAAAAAACCAGAATATGCCAAAGGATATATCCTCGACGGCTTCCCCCGCACAGTCACTCAGGCCGAGGCTTTTAATGGCGCTGTTGACCATGTGGTTTTTCTCGACGTCAGCGACCGCGAAGCTCTCTGGAGGATTTCTGGCCGTGTCAGCGATCGCGACGATGAGACCCTCCAAGCCATCCGCCGCCGCATCGAAATGTTCCATAACCACACTCAGCCGGTCATTGATTACTACAAGGAGATTGGCAAGTTAGTCCATGTGGACGGAGAAAAAACCATTGAGGAAGTTTTTGAGCAGGTCAAAAAGGTGATTAAAACGGCGGGTGACGAGCAGAAGGGGACCCCCAAAAAGAATTAGCAGCGAGAGCGAATAATTTTTTTGGGGGAGGAGCGAAGGCAGGACCCGCCGAAACTTGTTACCACTTCCGGACTCGCGCCCACAATAACTGTCTCCTCAAAATACCCCGTCAGCGACCCATCTTTTGTTTCATAAGTCCAGCCATCTTCCGCCACCAAAAGCGTCGCATTTCCCGCTGCATACATCACTTCTATGGCCAAAGCATCGCCAGCTTTAATAATCTTGCTTTTATCTCGCCCATCAGCAATGCAAGGAATCAGCGGCTCCTCATGTAGTTTTCTCCCAATTCCATGTCCACACAACTGATAAACCATGCTATAGCCATGTTTAGTCAGCGCTTTTTCCATCGCCAAGCTAATATCGTATATCGAAGCCTCTGGCTGCGCTGCCGCAATCGCCTTTTTTAGCGCCAGTCGCCCCCGATTTAAGAAAACCTCCCTTTCTTGCCTCTCCCCAGCATCGCCTCCCGCCACCACCCAACTCATCGCACTATCCACCTGCCAGCCGTCCACCCCACACCCCATATCCACTTTCATCAAATCTCCTGCTTCCACTTTTAGATAATCATGCGGAATGCCATGACAAATCCCCGCATTTTTATTAACACAAATCGCATGTCGATAACCCTTTTCCCGATCAAAATTAGTTTCCGCCCCCTCCTTCTCAATTTCGCTTCGCACCCAACTATCAATTTGCGCGAAGCTCACTCCCGCTTTCGCCACCTCCGGCAGCTGCGCCTTAATCCGCGCCATAATTCCCCCTGCCCTCCGCATTGCTTTTAGCCCAGACATATAGGATATATTATAACACGTATTGACAAATCCAACTTTTATCTTCATAATGAAGGCTAGAAAAAAACTTAAAAAAAGAGCCTATGTCATCCAATTTCATCAGCCCCTTTTATTTCAACAATTTTTCTTATATATATAAGAAAATAGCCCGCCTAGCGGCAATATCTCTCTGTTTGTTTTTAGGAACCAGTTTTTTTCTTTTAGGGATAAATCCCTCTATGGTCTCCGCCCAAACTACCCTCGGCAGCATGAGTATTGGCCAGATTTTCCAAATCGCCCCCAACTCAGGAACATATATGTGCGGAGCCTCTACCTGTACTTCCAATGGCGCTGCTGCCGAACCCTACAAACTCATGTATTCCGGCCTCTCCGACGGAGCAACTCGCGGTTTTATCATGATCGATAACTATTGTGCTTGGAGAAGTGCGGATTGTACTGCTTACGATGGGACTAAGTACTGGTATGGAACAAGTTGGAATGGAAATGGAACTACTAACACCACTGGTAGCACCACTGGTTATCATAATGACCTTGGGGGATCACGCAAATCAACCAATATCCTCCAGCAGCTCGAAAACTTCTATAACTCTCTCCCCGCCGCCATCGGTGGAGTAGCTAAAGCCACCGCCATCCCGTCAAGATCTTTTGATATGTCTACTTTCAGCTTTACAACAGGCACTCCCATTAAAACCTGCCATACCACCACCAACTCTACCGCCTATGGCAATATCGGAGCTACTTTTAATGGTGTAGCTTGCACCATGACCTCCCGCGTCTCTCTGCCCTCATACGAGGAATGGTTGGGAGGTCTCTATGGTTATGGCTACCATCCACCCTCCGGAACTTTAGGTTACGCTTTCTGTCAGGCTAGATATGGTGCTGTTGGATGTAATACTGCTGGCACCGATCTTAGTACTGGAGCTAGCCTAGCTGCTAATGGCCTTTTTGATACCAATACCACCCTTAAACGCCCCTACTACCCTTGGCTTAGAAGCCCGTCTTCGGGCAACACGGAATCGTGGGTATTTCATGTCCAAGCGTACAGCACGCTTTCGCTCTACAATACTGCTGCGCATATCGGTATGGGGGTTCTGCCCTGGCTATATATCCAATCTTCAATCCCAATCTCGTCTGGAGCAGGCACCTATACCTCTCCTTATGAACTAGGCATTCCCAACACCACCCCCGTCCTCTCCCTCACCAACCCCATTGCTTCTAGCAGCCTTGTCTCGCCAGTGACTATCGCGGGGACGGTTACTGATTCGGATACGCAAACGCTGACTATTAGATATAATGTAGATACGACGGCGGGGAATGGGACAAGTTCGGGAGGAAGTGCCTTAACTACAGTAGCAGCTCCAGCAACTAATGGTAACTTTAGTGCTAATGTGGTAATGGCTGATGGAAGTCATACTGTTTATGTTTGGGTTTGTGATGGAGTGGAGTGTAGTGGAGTGGAGAGTAGGAGCTTTACTGTTGATTCTTGTCTAGATCCGGCTAATGAGGATAGGTTGATGTGTTTGGAACAAGGAGATATTATTCAAATCAGGCCTTCATCAGGTACTTTTATGTGTGGTGCGCAGGTTTGTGATGATGACGGCGCCTCCGCCGAACCCTACAAACTAATGTACTCCGGCATCTCCGATGGGGCTACTCGTGGTTTTATCATGGTGGATAACTACTGCGCTTGGAGGAGCGCGGATTGTGCTCTTGCATATGATACTATGAATACCAAATACTGGTTTGGCACCTCATGGAACTCTAACTATGGCGATACTACTATAAGCAATGATCTTGGCGGCAGCCGCCAAAGTCAGCATATCCTGATCCAATTAGAAAACTTCTACAATTCTTTACCCACCACCATCGGTGGAGTGGTCAAGGCCACCGCCATCCCCTCCAGAACCTTTAATATGATTGGGATTCCTCTTACCTCCGGTACTGGAGCTATCTCCTCAGGAGTTTGCCAAACCTCCACTAACTCTACCCCCTATGGCAACATAGGAGCTACCTTTGTAGGAACCATTGGTTCCTCAGGCACCTGTACCATGACCTCCCGCGTCTCTCTCCCCTCAGTAGAAGAATGGCTAGGAGGACTTTATGGCAGCGAATACCATCCTCCTTCTGGGACGCTCGGCTATGCCTTTTGTCAGGCTCGATATAATGCTGCTGGATGTGATGCCGCTTCTGGCACCGACCTAAACACTGGAACTCCTCTTTCCCAGTATGACTTCTTTGGCCGCCATTACGAAACCCCCAAGCTCCCTTGGCTCCCTTGGCTGCGTAGTCCGCGTGCGGACGACACGACGGACGTGTTCTATGTTTTTGAGTACAACTACGCTTCGCTCAGCCCTTCCGCCTCGCGTAATGACAATGGGGTTCTGCCTTGGCTCTATCTTAACTCCTCAATCGAAATAGAGGCCGGCAGCGGAACCTATGCCGATCCCTATTGTTTCGCTGGGGACTGCAACACCTCTCCCGCCCTCTCCCTCACCAACCCCATCGCCTCCAGCGATCTCTCCTCACCAGCAACCGTCGCCGGAACCGTCACCGATCCCGACACCCAAACTCTCACCATTAGATATAATTTGGATACCACTGCCGGAAACGGGACGCTCTCCGGAGGCAGTGTTTTAGCCATAGTCAGTGCACCCGTAATTAATGGCAGTTTTAGTGCTAACGTGGTGATGGCCGACGGGGCCCATACCCTTTATGTTTGGGCGTGTGATGGAATGGATTGTAGCGGGGTAGAGGGCAGGAGTTTTACTATCTCCCCTTGTGCTGATTCCGCTAATACGGACAAGCTGGCGTGTCTAAATCAGGGTGACATCATCCAAATCGAGCCGGTCTCGGGAACATATATGTGCGGAGCTCAGATATGCACCTCCGACGGCGCTCCTGCCGAACCCTACAAACTGATGTACTCCGGCCTTTCTGATGCCACCACTCGCGGGTTTATTATGGTAGATAACTACTGCGCTTGGAGAAGCGCGGACTGTACTTACTATGATGGCACTAAGTACTGGTATGGAACAAGTTGGAATGGAGATGGAACTTTTAGCACCACTGGTAGCGCAATAGGCTGCCATCATGATCTCGGAGGATCCCGTAAATCCATTAATATTCTCCAACAACTAGAAAACTTCTACAACTCTCTCCCCGCCACCATCGGCGGAGTAGCCAAGGCCACCGCTATTCCAACAAGATCTTTCGATATGTCTCCCCTTCCTTTTAACCCTGGCACAAGCGCTATTAGTAAAGGAGCTTGTAATACCACCACCAATGCTACAGCCTACGGGAATATTCAAGCTACCTTTAATGGCGACTTTTGTACCATGACCTCCCGTGTCTCTCTCCCCTCCTATGAAGAATGGCTAGGAGGACTTTATGGCCATAGTTATTATCCCCCCTCTGGAACTCTAGGCTACGCCTTTTGTTTGGCCAGATATGGTTCTGCTGGATGTAATGCCACTGGCTCCACAGTAGATGGTATTGCTACTACCGCCGCCAATAAGTTTAATCAAACTGCATACCTTAAACGTCCTTACCATCCCTCGCTTAGAAGCCCGCTTTCAGGCGACTCAGCGCACGTGTTCCGTGTTTATGCACTCGACATGACGTATTCGCTCGACAGGAGCAACTCGTTTAACTACTATGGAGTGCTCCCTTGGCTATATATTGATTCTTCTTTAGGAATAGCTGACGGATCAGGAACATATGTGGATCCATATACCTTGACCTTAGCAAATCCCACCCTAGAAAACTCCACCCCCAACATCGGCGCCTACGCCTCCTATGTCTCCGGCTTCAACAGTTTAGTCCTAGCCGGCTCTGCCAAAGATGAGGATATCGGCCAGACCCTAACCATCCAGTACCAAATAGATGGCACATCAGGAACTTGGTCTAACTTGACCACAGTGGTGGCCGATGGCACTAACCAAAACTGGAGTGGAGTAGTTACTCTCCCCGTAGGATTAACTGATGGCACCCACACTGTCTATGTCAGAGTATATGATGGTTATGGTTACTCAGGTAATAAAACAGCAAGTTTCTACCTAGATGATATTCCTCCCGCTAATACAGCTAGTTTAGTAGGAGGAGTTTTATGTACTGGAATCCCCA
>WRMU01000026.1 GCA_009776965.1 Microgenomates group bacterium
AGAGTAATAACCTAGCCATCGCTGGACTAATGCGCGCGGCTCGAGCCGCCGACTCCTCCAAAAACCATCTCCTTCTCTCCAGCATCGAGCATGATAGCGCCTTGCAGGTCGGCCACCACCTCCAAAATGAGGGTTTTCAAGTTACTTTCCTCGCTCCCAATCATCTCGGCCAAATCGAACCAGAAAATCTGCGCTCTGCCATCACCCCCCATACTGTCCTCGTCAGTATCCTCCATGGTCATTACCAGTTTGGCACTCTCCAAAACCTACGCCGCTTAGGCGAAGTTTGTCATCAAGCTCACGTTTTTTTTCATACCGACGCCTCCCAGAGCTTCGGTCATCAAGATATTAATGTTGTTCGCGATCATGTTGATCTTTTAACTGCCACTGCCGCCAAGATCTATGGCCCCAAAGGAGCTGCCCTGCTTTATCTCTCCCGCGCCGTCGAGCCTCTCCCTCAGCCCCTAGTCTTTGGTGGGGGACAGGAAATGGGCCTGCGCTCTGCCACTCTCGACACCCCGCTCATTGTCGGCTTCGCCCGCGCCGCCGCGCTTTCTCGTGCCGAGGCTAAGGAGGAAAATGCTCGACTCATTGTCCTTCGCGACCATCTTATCAATCGCGTCCTCGCCGAAATCCCCAATAGCTCCCTCAACGGCCACCCTGTTCTGCGTCTCCCCAATAATGCCCATTTTTCTCTCTCTGGCGCCGAAGGGGAGAGTATTCTCCTCGCTCTCGATACGCGCGGTATCGCCGCCTCGACAGGCTCGGCTTGCTCATCGCGCTCTCTCGAGCCTGATCATTCCCTCCTCGCCCTTGGTCTCACCCCCGCCGCCGCCCATGGCTCCCTGCGCCTCACTCTCGGAAAATCCACCACCCTCGAAGATATTGATCATACCGTGGACGTCCTCAAAGAGGTGGTAGCTGAGTTGAGAAAACTTTCTCCGCTATAAAAATGCTATAATATACTCTCATATGTCTAATTTAAGCTACGACTTCTACACCCCCGAAGTTCTCACCCACTTCAACTCCCCCCATAACGCCGGCATCCTCCCCGATGCCGATGTCTCCGGCGAAGTTGGCAATGTTGTCTGCGGCGACATGATGAAAATCTATCTTAAAATTGAAGAAAAAAACTCCGATTATTATATCGCTAAAATCTCCTTCGAGACCTACGGCTGCGCCGCCGCCATCGCCACCAGCAGCATGACCACCGACCTCGCCCTTCACAAATCCCTCTCTGATGCTCTCGCCCTCACCAAAGCCGATGTCATCAAGGGCCTCACCGACCTCCCCCCCCAGAAAGTCCATTGCTCCGTCCTCGCCATCGACGCTTTGGGCGAAGCCATCTATAATTTTTATCTGGGCAAAAGTCTCCCCATCCCTCCCGATCTACAAAAACGCCATCGCCGCATCCAAAAAGCTCAGGAAGTTCTACGTCAGAGATATGAGGAGTGGACGAAGAAAAAATAATTTTATTCCTCCGGCCATATCTTTTCATCTCTGGCCAAACATTTTTCTCTGATTACCTCTCGCTGACATTGATGATAGCTCGGCTCATAGCATAAAAGCGTCACGTCCCTCCCTTCTCGCTCCAATTCTTGCGCCAATTTTACTAAAGCCTCAATTTGTGCCATCTTTGGCTCCAACTCTCGCTCATAGGCCGCCCTAAAGTCCTCCCAAGCAATTGTTTTGTTGACTGCATACGCCTCCATCAGTTCTCTCTGTGGTGCTAAATCCTTCCACCAAATATCAAAGTCAAACTCATCGTGGATTCTGGTGGTCACACAAATCCGCAAGCCATCGCTCTCCTCTTTCTCCGAAATAATTGCTTTGCTTTTAATCATTTTTCCCTCCCCTCTCTGATGTTGGCAACCACATCTCTGAGCCATTGCCAGTTATCAATAATAAACTCATATGCCCCAGGCATAATCTGATCTAAGACTCGCGGCGAATATCCCACCGCCACTCCAAAAATCAATTGTTTGAGTAACTTATCCGAGATTTCGCTAGGTGTAAACTCTCGCCCTCCATCCAAACTCAGCGTTTCCACCGCCCCGTCCTTAAAAAACACGGGCAGAGAAAATCCGCCCGACAAGTCAGTAACTTCCACTGCTCGAGTAAGATTATTTCCTCGATATACGTCCGACGAATAAAACTCCTCAAAAACCTGCAGATACCGCCTCATCCCTTCATCACGAGTTAACTTCATCAGCATATCTGGTTTTAACCGTACTGTAATTACTTGCCCGTCTCTCGTCTCCACCGGATATGGCTTACCTCGGTGATAGTCAGCCAAATGCGAACCAGAAAATACTCGATAAACCGCCTGCTTGGTTTTTAGCATTCTATCCACCATTTTCTGCACCTCCTCCGCGCTCTCAGGTTTACCGTGATCAAAAAATCTCTGTTTGCCGTCCCTACTCATTTCATAAGTGTACGTTTTGGTGTCTGCAGAAATTACTTTGAACTCCTCGCCATATTTTTCAATCGCCATAATCAAACTAATCAGGGCTGGAGTCAAAGTTTCCATTAACCCCGTCTCACTCGACCTCTCTATCGACTCATCTATTACCCCTTTTAGATAATCACTTTTATTCTTTGCCACTAGCGCCACATTAGGTGAGTCCAGCTCACTCGCCGGCCCAGGATGGCTATGTGTTTCCACTCCCTTCTCCTCCAACTGCTTCAATGCCTCATCACGCCTCTCTGAAGTCGTGGCGCTAATGACTAATTGTTCTTTATGAGCACTAGGTATAGACGTTTCTGACATATTTTTTAGCTGGAGAAACTCTCCTCACTCTATTATATCATCAAGGTACATTCTCCCCAAATCCAAACACCCTATCTCTCCCCCAACCACTCTCTCAGCCTCCGCCTCCGATAATACCTACTCCCCCCAATTCCCGCCAACATCACTCCCGAAAAGATCGGCGCTCCCACCCTAATCCATCCTTGTTTTTCCAGTACTTCCTCGTCCTGAGTCATCCTCGCATTCCCCAGTTGGCGCGCTTGTATTTGGGACAAATTAACTGACGAAGCCAAGTTTTCCAAAATCATCATCCCCAGCACCAAATTATTATTAGCCACTTCTCCGCCGCCCTGCAGCAGCTCATCTTTAATAAACATCGTATTAGCTATCGCCACTAGCCGCCCTCCCGCCTCATTAGTTTTCTCCGCCGCCAAAGTATAAACTTGCGGTGTTCCGCCTATCTCTCGCTCTGGATCCCAGTCTGGCATCACGCTCGTCATCATTGCCCCCGAGGTGGCAATGCTCACCCTACTGCTTTGATAAAGTGCCTGCCAATCTTCTCCCGTCAACTCCAAGCTCGACGGCCAAAACAATGTCACTTCCTCTGGCAATCCTGCCAGCCAACCTTCCTCGCTCACCTTCTGCGCTCGAACCCAATATTCATAAGGAATCATCGTATAGCTATTCCCGCCGCTCACCAGTGAATAGTTCTGATAATCCGCCACCAAATCATTATTCCATCTCACTCCCAGATCCGCCAACAAGTCCAGCGCATCTTCCCGATACTCGCTATCCCTCGCATCAGCCGGATTTTGCGCTTCTCTCATTCTTTCTTCTTTATCAGTTCTCACCAACATCATCTGCAAATCAATATCATGACCATTCGCCATCATCAAAATATTCCCTCCAGCCTCATAATAATCCTTGATTGCCTCCTTCGCTTCAATAGTATAGTTAAAAAACGGCTGGTCAATAATCAGCGCCCTATACTCGCTCAAATCCACCATCTCTCGATCCTCGCTCTTAATCATCCTATCTCCCTCTAGATCGCTCGGGTCTGGTTCTTCTCCCATCCCCACCGCCGGCAGCCTCACCTCCTCAAACATCATCTCTATCCCCAGATATTGCGCCAGCGTTGGCTGCGCCTCAATCCAGTCAATTTCCCCCGCCCCCGTCAAATAGCCCACCGTCACCTTTTCTCGATCCTTAATCCCCATAATAGTTTTGGTCAGCTCATAATCTAAGTTTCCTCCCATCCCCAAAAAGTTTACCACTTGGCTTTTATCTGGATCTTCCTGATTGCTAATAATTGCCGCCACAAAACCGTTTTGTTGTTGGAAACTATCATTAGAGACAATACTAAATGGAGTCGGAAATAGCCCCAGATCGCGCAATTCCTCCTCCTTTCCTGTCGGATCAATGAAGTTTACCGCCAGCATACTTCTTCCCGCCGCCTTCTCATAATCTGATAATAATCTTCTCAGCTCAGTCACCATACCTTGAAATTGAGCTGGCAAATTAGCGGTCAAATACACTTCAACTTTAATCGGATCTCCCTCGCGCAGTACGTCTTTAGTCACTTGTGAGAGCGTATACCGCCCCGTAGCCGTCAAATCCGCCCGCAACTGCAACCAACTATGTTCAAAAAATGCCAACCATGCCAATATCAACACTCCGCTCACCAGTCCCAAAATCTGCGCCGTCGGTAATTTTATTTTATTCACCCGCCACAGCGTAATACTAATATACCCCACCGCCACTCCCACCCCCGAGAGCAATACAAAATAAGCCACGTCTGCCAGATCCAATACTCCGCGCAACAAATTAAAATAATGATCCATCAGTCCCAACTTACTCAAAAACGCCGCCAAGCCCATCGGCAGATTCACCGCAAACCAGCTCGTCGAAATTACGTTTAATAACAACAACACCGCTGCCGTAACCACAAAAGCAATAAACGGTTTTTTGCAGCTCGCCGAAATCGCCACTCCAATACATACCAATGAGAAAGTCATCAGCGCCGCCCCAATATAACTAGCCACCACCACTCCCCAGTCCAAACTTCCCAAAGTTGACACCAATAGCGGAATGGGCAGAGTCAGTAGCAGAGGAATTAACACATACATAAAGTTCCCCCAGATCTTTCCCCAGAGCAATTGCGCACTCGTCAAGGGTTTAGTCAGCAAGCACTCAATCGTCATCTTATCTCGCTCGCTCGCCAAACTCCCCATCACCACCGCCGCCACCAACACACACAATAGCCAGCTCAAATCAGCAAATAACGGCTCCACCGTGATTTCCCCACTCAGGAAAAAAGTCTTAAAGAAAAAATAATAAGCCACCAATTCAAACAATCCTATTAAAACATACCCGCCCACATTATCCAGATGTGAAGTCAGTTCTTTTTTAGCTAAAGTCCAGATTTTTTGCATATTATTTTAAGTCACTAAACACTTGATCTAATTCATCTGCCATGCTCATACTCCAGATTTGCCATTTATTTCCCGCCGCCAATTTATTTAGTGCTGGCCGAATATCCTTTTCGGCGGTGATTTGTAATTTTTTTACTTTTGCTTTTTTATCCACCCAAGTAATTTTATCTCCCTTCTTTAATAAAGTTTTTATTTTTGTCTCCACTCCCGCTCCCTCAATTTCTAGCTCAAACAAATATTTTCCGGTCAATTTTGTCGGGTCTCCTTCCACCACCACCTTCCCTTCATTAATCACAATCGCCCGATTACATAAAGCCTTCACTTCCTGCAATACATGAGTAGAGATCAAAATCATTCGCTCCTTAGAGAGTTTTTTAATCAAAGTTCTAATTTCTTGTCTCTCATTGGGATCTAATCCTTCCGTCGGTTCGTCCAAAATTAGCAGTTTTGGCTGCGCCAATAGCGCCGCCGCCAGCCCCACTCTCTGCCGATACCCCTTCGACAAAGACCCGATAGCCAACCCCAGTTTTTTCTCCAGATTTACCGCCCTAGCCTGCTCATAAATATATAACCATCGCTCAGTTTTATCTAAACTTGCCAGCTCCTCGGGCGTATTGAGTTCCAACATCATCAATAAATAATCCATCACTAGCATCTCTGTATATAAAGGATTATTTTCTGGCAAATACCCAATTTTCCCTTGAGTATTAAGCGTACTTTCTGTGGTGGTCTCTCCGTCAATGTTAATCTCTCCGCTGTCCGGAAAAAAATATGAAGCAACCAGTCTCATGGTAGTTGTTTTTCCTGCCCCATTCGGCCCCAAAAGCCCCACAATTTGCCCCGGCTTCACCTTAAACGACAGCTCACCCACCGCTCTCACTGCTCCAAAACTTTTCTCTACATTCTTCACTTCCAACATATTGCGCTTTTATAATACAAAAGTTTTCCTTTGTCAACGCTTGACAATTCCCGCAAATACCTTATGATGAAATTATGATATAGCTTTGTTGCTTACTAAGATTTGTTTTGATATTTTATCTCGAAACTTGGACACTGCCTAAAGGATAATTTAGTGTTTTATCCGCTGCGAGCGAAGTAAGCAACGGATTAAAATATTAAATTATTCCTGAAAAGTGGACACTTGAGAGAGAAAATATTGAAACAAATTATTAAAACTCCCGCGACCAATAAACATATACAGAAAGAAAAAAACATCATGAATAATACCTTCCCAGACCAAGCTATCTCCGACTTAATTAAAGCGGAAGCCCTCCGCCAACGCGAAGGCCTAGAACTCATCCCTAGCGAAAACTATGTCTCTAGTGCCGTCATGGCCGCTCAGGGCTCAGTTTTCACCAACAAATACTCTGAGGGTTATCCGTCATTTACCGGCTTAACTACTTATGACGACTCTCGCCTCGCCGAAGAAATCCTGCCCGACAAACGCTACTACGGCGGCCAATTCAATACCGACCGCATCGAGCGCCTCGCCATCGCCAGAGCCTGCCGGCTTTTCGGCGCTGACCACGCCAATGTCCAGCCCCATTCCGGAGCTCAGGCCAATATGGCGGTTTATCATGCTTGGTGCGAGCCAGGGGACACCATCTTAGGTATGGATTTAGGGCATGGCGGACATTTAACTCATGGCTCACCAGTCACTCAAGCCGCTCGAATATACAATTTTGTTCGCTATGGCCAAAAAGATATTACCACTGGTGAGATTGATTATGATGAATTGGAAAAAATAGCCTTGGAGAAAAAGCCCAAAATTGTTTTAGTGGGCTATTCGGCCTATTCGCGCATCCCCGATTTTGCTCGTATGGCGGCTATTGGTAAAAAAGTAGGCGCATTGCTTATGGCCGATATGGCCCATGTCGCTGGTCTCATCGTCGGCGGCGTCCATCCCAACCCCTTCGATTTTGGCTTCCATGTTATCACCACCACCACCCATAAAACTCTCCGTGGTCCTCGAGGCGGCTTGATTTTAAGTCGGGGTGTGGTCAGCAATCCGCTTAAAAAAACCGCTAAAACTTTAGCTAATATCCCCACTTTAATTGACCGCTCAGTCTTCCCCGGAACCCAAGGCGGCCCCCTCATGCATGTCATCGCCGCCAAGGCCGTGGCTTTCTCTGAGGCGCTGCGCCCCGAGTTCAAAACTTATGCTAAACAAGTAGTGGCTAATACCCAGCAACTAGCTCAGGAAATGCAGAAGTTGGGATTTGTTTTAATTGCTGGAGGAACTGATAACCACCTCATTTTAGTGGATGTGATGAGTAGTTTTGGCGTTGATGGCGCTCTGGCTGAGGAGGCGATCGACGCTATCGGCCTGACTTTGAATAAAAATGCCATCCCCAATGATCCTCTGCCACCCTTTAAGCCCAGCGGCATTCGCCTCGGTACTCCCGCTGCTACTACCCGTGGCCTCAAAGAAAAGGACATGAAGCCTATCGCTCTCTGGCTCAAAGCTGCCATTGAGGCGCGTGATAATCAAAAAGAACTTCGCCGACTCCAAAAACAAGTAAAAGAGTTTTGTCATCAACTCCCCCTGTTTAGTTGGGACTAATAATTTGGCGGAGCACGCTATGCGTGCTCCGCCCAAACTTCGTGCGATTTTTTTTAATAAGGACTTCTTTCGTTGCAGGGGAAAAGCGGCCATTTTCGATACATCAAAAACTCCTTGTTTCCTTCCTCATCAAAAGCCTTTGCTAGGATTTGTTTACCCCAGCAATAATAAAAGGATTCTGCCGCATCTAATGCCACCCGCTCCTCGCCCTCCTCCATCTTGCTATAATGATGGGTGAGGAAGGCCAGTATTAAGCGAAAACTTTTCACGACCTCGGCGGAGTGTTGTTTCCCCTCGCTGCCCGAACAGAGGTCCACTTGACTTTTTATAATCAAATCTTTCACCGTTTCTCCGTATATCCAGCTCGGTCTCCAAGAAACCTTTACTTCGGGACAAATCTGGTCCACCTTGTTTTTTACTTCTCCCTCATACCTCGCTGACCATGGCAGACCTACGATAATTCCTTGTAGAATTAACATTTTCCCATTCTCCTTTTTCTTTTTATTTTTGAAATAGCGCGAAGCAGAGCTTATTATATCATTTCTCATACAGTATAATATAACCATGACCACTATTTTCGACGGAGAAAAATTAGCTGCCACCAAACTCCAAGCCCTCAAAAAGCAAACTTTCCCTCCTCTCACCATTGCTGCTCTCGTTTTTTCCGAGGATGACGGCGGACAACTCTACACCCGTAAAAAAAGCGAGCTTGCCGCGCAGCTCAACATCACCTACCTCCCCACCCAAATGTCTATCAATACCGATTTACCAATTATTCAATCTTGGATTGAAAAACAAAACGCCAGCCCCAAAATCACCGGCCTTATCGTCCAAAAACCCATGCGTCGAGTTTATGAGAGCACCACCAAACGTCAAGACTTTGCCGGTTGGTGGGCCAACATTACCTCTCATATCTCCCCCGCCAAAGATATTGATGGCTTAAATCCCGCCACCACTGCCGTCATCTCCGCCACCGCCTCCGCTGTCCTCTCCGTCCTCACCGCTATTGGCCGGCTCAAAAACCGCCGCTGGCAAACTTCCGAGCGGGTGGTGATCATCGGCAAGTCCGATCTTCTGGGTTTTCCCCTCCACCAAGCTTTGACCAAGATGGGCGCTGACGTCTCCCTTTGGGGCAAAAAAGAACTCGCCAGCCAAACCTCCTCTAGCAAAGCCATCGACCAAGAAATCATCATCTCCGCCACCGGCATCCCCAACTTAATTAAGGGGTCCATGATTTCTGAGGGCGCCATCCTCATTGACGTTGGCGAACCTCAGGGTGATGTCGATGTCCCCAGTGTTCTCAATAAAGCCAGCTTCCTCACCCCCGTCCCTCATGGCATCGGCCCCTTGACCGTCGTCTCCCTGATGGAAAACGCAGTTAGGTTAGCAAATATATAAAATTGTTTTGATATTTTATCTCGAAACATGGACACTGCTTAAAGGATAATTTAGTGTTTTATCCGCGCTGACGCGAAGTAAGCAACGGACTAAAATATTAAATTATTCTTGAAAAGTGGACACTTGAGAGAGAAAAAATTAAAATAATTTTATTATGTTATACTACCCCTATGCCCTCCGACTTCGTCCACCTCCATGTCCACACCGAGTTCTCCCTTCTCGACGGCCTCTGCCGCATCCCCAAGCTTATCGCTCGCACTCAGGAGCTCGGTCAGCGCGCCATTGCCATCACCGACCATGGCAATATGTATGGCAACCTCCATTTTTATAACCACGCCCTCAAAACCGATGGGGCCGTCAAGCCCATTATCGGCTGCGAGTTTTATCTGGCCCGCACCTCCCTCCTTGAGAAACAATTTCGCCCCGGTGCCGATCAGTATCATCTCACCGTTCTCGCCAAAAACCATCGTGGCTACCAAAAACTGCTTAAATTGACCAGCATTGCCAATCTCGAAGGTTTTTCCTATAAACCTCGCATCGACCAAAAAACTCTCTTTGAGCATGGCGACGACCTCATCGTTCTTTCTGGCTGTATGAGCTCGCTCACCAACAAACTCATCGTCGAAGAAAAGCCCGACGCCGCTCTCGAAGTAATTAAACAATATAAAGAACGCTTTGGCTCCGACTACTATCTTGAGCTTCAAGCTCATCCCAATATCCCCCTGCAAGACACTATCAATGCCCAACTTATTTCTTGGAGTAGAGAGCTGGACATTCCTTTGGTAGCCACCAATGATGTCCACTACCTCACCCCTGCCGATGCCGTGGCCCAAGATGCTATTATTGCCGTAGGAACCCGCAAACTCGTCTCCGATACCAACCGTCTCAGCATGCTCGACAGCCCCGATTTTTATCTGCGCTCTAGCGAGGAAATGGCCGAGCTTTTTTCCTCTGTTCCTGAGGCTTTAACTAACACTCTCGCTGTTGCCGAAAAGTGTAATGTGGAAATAGAGCGCGGCCATCTGCGTTTTCCCAGCTTTGTTACCCCCAAAGGCGAGAGCGAACAATCCTATTTTAATAAACTCATTGATATTGGCTTCAAGAAAAAAGTTCCCTCTCCTTCTCCCGAAGTTCTCGAGCGTCTCTCTTATGAAAAGGATGTCATTATCCAAAAAGGTTATGTCAATTATTTCCTTATCACTCAAGACTTTGTCAACTGGGCCAAGGATCAGGGTATTCGCGTCGGCCCTGGGCGCGGCTCTGCGGCTGGTTCGCTCATCGCCTATTGCCTTAATATCACCGAAATCGACCCCATCGAGCAGGAGCTCCCTTTCGAGCGCTTTCTCAATCCCCAGCGTCCCACCCCTCCCGATATTGATATGGATTTTGCCGACGTTGATCGCGACAAAGTTATTGGTTATATCACCCAAAAATACGGCGCCGACCGCGTCGCCCAAATGATTACTTTTGGAAAAATGGAGCCGCGCGTCGCTGTACGCGACATTGGTCGAGTACTCGGCTTCCCTTATGAAGTGCCCGACAAAATCGCCAAACTCATTCCCAATGAGCCAGGCCGCCATATCACTCTCGACAAAGCCATCTCCCAAGTTTCCGAGCTCAGAGTCTATTCCGAACAGCCTAAATACCAGCAACTTTTTGATCTCGTTCGTCGAGTGGAGGGTATAGTGCGCCATTCCAGCGTCCATGCTTCCGCCGTCATTGTTGCCGATGCCTCGCTCGACAATTACACTGCCGTCCAAAAAGACTCCAAGTCTGGAAAACTCATCACTCAGTCCGACATGTATGTTCTCGACTGCAACGTCTCCGACGACGCCATTGGCCTCTTAAAGTTCGACTTTTTAGGCTTGCGTAATTTAACCACCATTCAACTCGCCCTGCGCAATATCAAAGAACAAAAGGGTATTGATCTCGACTTAAACGCCATCTCCATCACCGACTCCAAGACCTTCAAGCTTTTTCAATCTGGCGAAACCATGGGTGTTTTCCAAATGGAGTCGGCCGGCATGCGCCGCTCCGCCCGCAATCTCAAACCCACCGCTTTTTCCGACATCACCGCTCTTTTAGCTCTCTATCGCCCCGGACCCATGAACCTTATCCCCACTTTCATCGAGGGCAAACACCATCCCGATAAGGTCGA
>WRMU01000027.1 GCA_009776965.1 Microgenomates group bacterium
GTGGTTTATTTTATTGTTCGGCTGTGGCGGTTAACTTTTTTGCCGATTTTTGCGGATGAGGCAATTTATTTGCGGTGGTCGCAGTTGGTGATGACGGATGCGCCGCGCTATTTATTTTTTGCGCTCAATGACGGAAAAACGCCGCTGCAGATATGGTTAAACATTCCCTTTTTAGTGCTGATGAAAGATCCTTTGGCGGCGGGCAGGCTGTTGTCGGTATTGGTGGGTTGGGGGCAGATGGTGGTGGTATGGATGATTGGGAAAAAGATGAAATGGGGAAAAATGGCACAGACGGTGGGGTTGGGGGCGAGTATAATGTTGCCTTGGTGGTGGTTTAATCAGCGACTGGCTTTGATGGACACCTTACTGACCTTTTGGCTGGCGTTACTGATTTATTTTTTGCTTGAGGTGAGGCGAGAAGATGGATGGCGAGTAAAAAAAATAATTGCGGCGACGGCATGCTTTGGATTGGCTTTATTGACTAAAATACCGGCGATATTGTTTTTGCCAACTATTGTTTTGTTGACTTTTAATTTTAAGGATTGGCGACGAAGTTTAATAAAAATATTGGTGATTAGTGGGGGAGGGATGGTGATGCTGGCAAGTTTGAAGTATTTGAGCGAGTCTTTCTCGAGATTATTTTCTCGAGGGGGAGATTTTTTGGGGACGGGAGGGGTGATGAGTAATTTATGGATTCACAGTCGGGAGGTTATGGTGATGAATAGTAAGTATTTGACTTTGGGGTTGGTGGCTTTGTTGTTGGTGCAGATGGTGTATATGGGGAGTAAAAAAAACAAAGAGTGGTGGTTGCTGGTTTTGAGTGGACTGGGATTTGCCTTGCCAATTATTTTGTTTGGGAGGGGAGATGTTTATCCGCGTTATTATTTGCCGAGTGTGTTGCCGCTGATGTTGGCAGTGTTGGGAGGCATAGATAAGATGTGGCGGGATAAAAAATGGCCATTAGGGAAAACTATAGTGAAGGGTTGTTTGGTGGTGGGCTTGGCGCAAAGTGTGATTTTTATGAGAAATAGCTATAGTGAGCTGGCTGGACTGGATTTGACGGCAGATGATCAGAGGCAATATTTAGATGAATGGTCGTCTGGATTTGGGATTTTGGAGGTGTTGGGAGCGGCTCAGGGGAGAGCGAGCGAAAACAAGAGGATTTTGTTGATTAGTGAAGGGGATTTCGGGACGCCAACTGATGGTTTTAATCTTTATTTGTTCGCTAGAAAAGATGACCGAGTGGGAGTGGAAGGGATTTGGTGGCAGGTTGAGAGTATTCCTCAGACGGCTTTGGAGCGAGCGGCCAATGAATATGATGAGGCGTGGTTGGTGGTGAATAGCCATCGGATGATGATGGAGATGGAGGAGGAAAAATTGATTATGGAGATAGCCAGACCACGGGAGAGGGCAGCGAGTTTACAGGTTTGGCGGATAATGTAGGGCGAGGAAGATGATAGCGCTGATGATGAGGAGTTGAGGAATTGCTCCCCAGAGAATATGGGGAGTGGAAGTATGGACCTTTTTATGTATCCAAGAAATGGGCCCTAGTGAGGGGAGGCCTTGATGAAGGAAGTTTCTGGGGGCTTCGAGAATGTCCATGAGGATACCGGAAAAAGCGCCAAGCCAGACGGGCCAATAGATTTGGGAGGGGGAAGTGGGGAGTGATTTTTGCCAAAGAAAGAAGATGATGACAGCTAATAAGAACAGCTCAAAGATTTCTAAAAGGATGGTGGTTAGCTTGTGTCTCTTGCCAGAGCGCATGCCGGTGCCAAAATCCCAGTGAGGGATAGCATCTTCGACGAAATGAAGGATAAAGGCGGCAGGAAGGTAAATATAAGGAGCTTGAGGGAAAAGAGAGCCGAGGTAAGCGCCAGTTAAGCCATGGGTTACTGATAGCATTTGCTCATTATAACATGCTATAATTTGGTCGATGGAAAATATTTTGCGGTCGGTGTTGTTTTCTTGGCGGGGTATAGAACTACAAACAATTCCGTTGTTTTTGGTGGTGGGGTTGTTGAGTGGGATTTTTGTCTATTGGCGAAAGATTAAGTATGACAGCGAGTATAGTGAGTATGAAGCGGTGGATGGGTTTTTAAGGTCGTTATTGGGAGGGTATCTGATGGGAAGGGCAGTGTTTGTGTTAATGAATATTGATGTTTTGGGTTTATACCCTTTGAATTGGATTAACGTGGTTCTTTACCCTGGGTTTAATGAGCTAAGTGCTTTGGTGGCGAGTGGAGGGTTATTGTTTTGGTGGTGCAAAAAACATAAGTTTGAAGCTTGGATGGTATTGGATTTTTGGGTGCGGAGTGCATTTTTGGGATTTGCGATTTATAAACTGGGTTATTTCGCGGCCGGACTAGGATTTGGTAATGCTACTAGCATGCCTTGGGGAATTGTTTTCCCGCATACCATCACGCCACACCACCCAGTGCAGCTGTACTTAGCGGCGGCTTTGGGGATAATGTTTTTTGTTTTGGGGAAGATTGAAGGTAATTATCGCACTTTTCTCTGGTATCGAGGCAAGCGCAAAACAGCTCAAGCGGGATTTGTGTTGTCGATAGGCATGATAAGTTTTGGTATGATAAACTTAGGTTTGTCATGGCTTAAGCCAGCGAGCTTTATGATGGGGAGTTTTATGGCTGATTATGCAATTTATGCTGCGTTTATAGTGATAGGGCTAATAATCATGATGGTGCGTTCGGGGAGAAAAATAGGAAGAAGAAAATGATGACGCCGGAGATTGTTTATGAAGATGAGGACGTAGTAGCGGTAAATAAGGAGGCAGGGGTGGTGGTAAATAGGAGTGCCACTTATCAAGGAGAGACGCTGCAGGATTGGTGGAGGGAGAAGTATCTGAGTGAGTGTTTGAGCGCAACAAACTGGAGTAGTTTAACTCCAGAGGATTGGACGGCGGATTATGGCGAAGCTGAGGAAATCATCAAAGAAAGAGGGGGGGTGGCACATAGGTTGGATAAGGATACGAGCGGGGTGTTATTGCTAGCTAAAAATGCGGGAGCCTTGATTAATTTATTGATGCAGTTTAAGCAGCGCAAAATAAGCAAAACTTATGAATGTTTGGTGCATGGAAGAATGAATATTGAGGAGGATAGAGTAAGTTTGCCTTTGGGGAGAAAGGCGGGGAATAGGTTGCAGTTTGCGGTGCGTAGTGATGGGAAGGCGGCGGTGACTTTTTATAAAGTGGTGAAGAAATATCAGGGAATTGACGCGGGGAGATTAAAGGAGGTGGCGAAAGAGCAGTCGCTAAAAAAGATCAATGATTTGTATCAAGGATTTAGCGAGGTGGAATTTAGGCCACAAACAGGGCGGACACATCAGCTGCGAGTACATATGGCCCATTTGGGACATCCTTTAGTGGGGGATAAATTGTATGCACCTAAAAATAAGGTGAAAATGGATAGACTGTGGTGTCCGCGACAATTTTTACATGCGAAAAGAATAAGTTTTACCCATCCGCGCACAGGCAAAGAGGTGGTGGTGACAGCAAAGTTGACGAGGGATTTGGTGGAGGCGAAAAAATGGCTAGCGCCCTCTTGAAAAGAAGGAGAGGGCAAGTTATAATGAATTATCTTAAAAGAGACGTAATTAATAGAAAGAGGCCTATGAAAATTGCCAAAGTTGACGCATTGGAAGTTTTAGATTCGAGGGGAAACCCCACGGTGATGGCGATGGTGATGGTGGAAGATGGGACTTATAGCGAGTCGTTGGTTCCTTCGGGGGCTTCGACGGGTATTTATGAGGCTTTGGAGTTGCGAGATGGTGATGAGAGTCGGTATTTGGGCAAGGGGTGTTTGACGGCGGTGAGAAATGTGCGCGAAGTAATTGCTCCGTCCTTAGTTGGTCATGAAGTAACGGATCAGGCAGGAATTGATAAGATTATGCTGGAGCTAGACGGGACGGAGACGAAGGCAAAATTGGGAGCGAATGCTATTTTGGCGGTGTCGATGGCTTGCGTGAAGGCAGCAGCAAAAGCGACAGGGCAGCCTCTTTATGCTTATGTGGCAGAACTATTCGGACGGAGTAAAGATAGATATATTTTACCTATTCCGATGATGAATGTGCTCAATGGCGGCAAACATGCGATAGGGAGTAGTGATATGCAGGAGTATATGTTGTTTCCCATTGGGGCGACGAGTTTTAAGGAGGCGCTGAGGATGGGGGTGGAGACTTTCCAGCATTTAGGTAAAATATTGGTGGCGGAGGGCTTTCAAACTACGGTGGGTGATGAAGGCGGTTATGCTCCGGCCCTAGAAAATAATGCTCGACCGATTGAGGTGGCAGTGGAGGCGATGAAGAAGGCGGGCTATGAGCCGAGAAAGGACATAGCGATAGCTTTGGACCCAGCAGCTTCGGAGTTTTTTGATGAGGAAAAGAAGATTTATGACTTAAAAACTGAGCGGCGCACTTTAAGTAGCGAGGAAATGGTGGCCTTGTATCAAGAAATGGTGGCCAAATATCCGATTGTGTCGATTGAGGATGGTTTGGCAGAGGATGATTGGGAGGGGTTTAGGCTGATGACAGAAAGAATGGGAGCAAGTACCCAAATTATGGGAGATGATTTGTTTGTGACTAATGTGGGGCGCTTGCAGAGAGGTATTGAGCAAAAGGCAGCTAATAGTATCTTGATTAAATTAAATCAGATAGGGAGTGTTTCGGAAACAATTGCGGCGATTAAGATGGCTGAGGCAGCGGGTTATACGAGCATTGTTTCGCATCGCAGTGGGGAGACTGAGGACAGTTTTATTGCTGATTTTGTGGTGGGGGCAGGGACGGGGCAGATTAAAACGGGGAGTTGCAGTCGGAGCGAGAGGATAGCGAAGTATAATCGCTTACTGCAGATTGAATATGAATTAGGCGATAGGGCTGAGCTAGCTAAGTGGTCTCGTTAAAATCCTCGATTTTAACTTTGCCCTTGTGTAGTTAAGAAAGAGACTATGAAAAAAAGAAACAAACTTCTGCTAATCATTTTAGATGGCTGGGGATTGGGGGAGGACGATGAGGGAAATGCGATTGCGAGGGCCAAGACTCCCACTTTTGATAAGTTATGGAAGGAGAAACCAAAAGCGGTGCTGACGGCTAGCGGCGAGGATATTGGACTGCCGGAAGGACAGATGGGAACGAGTGAGGTTAATCACTTGACTATTGGCAGCGGGCGGGTTTTCTTTCAAGAGCTAGTGAGGATTAATCGCTCTATCAGAGAGGGAGAGTTTACTAAAAACCCGCAGTTTCTGGCGGCTTTTGAGCATGTGAAAAAACATGATTCGGTGTTGCATATTATTGGAATGGTTTCGCCGGGGGGAGTGCATTCTCACCAAGATCATGTGAAGGCGCTAATTAAAGCGGCTAAGGAGAATGAAGTTAAGAGAGTTTTGGTGCATGTGATTACGGACGGCAGGGATACATTATCGTGGAGCGGGAAAGATTATGTGGCGGATTTGCAAGATTATATTGAGAAATTGGGGGTGGGAAAAATTGCTTCGGTGGCGGGGAGGTATTTTGCGATGGATAGGGACAGGCGGTGGCAGTTGACTGATGATGCTTTAGCGGTGGTGCAGGGCAAGAAAGACAAGCATCGAGTTTTTTCGAGCGTGGAGGAGGCGATGGCGGATGCTTATGGGCAGGGTGAGACCGATGAGATGCTGACGCCGCGGTTGATTGAAGTGAATGACCTGGGGGAAGTGGGGTCGATTGCGACTGATGATGCGGTGATTGAAGCTAATTTCCGTTCTGACCGGATGCGCCAAACCACGGAGCGTTTATTGGAGATGAAGGCGGAAAAAAACTTGGAGATTGTAACGATGACAAATTATAATCCTCATTATAGCGTGCGGGTGGCTTTTGATACGATAAAATTGAAAAATACTTTGGGCGAGGTTTTGAGTGGGGCAGGAATAAGACAACTGCGCATTACGGAGACGGAAAAGTTTAATCATCTAACTTATTTTTTTAATGCCAAGCGCGAGGAGGCTTTTGAAGGTGAAGATAGGTTTATGATTGATAGCTATTCTGACGTGAAACTGCATGATGATAAGCCGGAGATGAGGACTCCTGATTTGGCTAAGCGAGTAATTCAAGAAATGACTTTTGAAAATTATGATTTTATGGTGACGAATTGGTGTAATGGAGATTTGGTGGGTCATTCGGGGAATATTCCGGCGGTGATAATAGGGATTGAGACGATTGATAAGGCTTTGGAACAAGTGCTGCCGGTAGCGGCAG
Organism: Microgenomates group bacterium; assembly: GCA_009776965.1. Lineage (GTDB taxonomy): Bacteria > Patescibacteriota > Microgenomatia > UBA1400 > PJMF01 > WRMU01. Next base: position 6,244 of record WRMU01000027.1, read on the forward strand.
CACATGGTTATGAGGTGATAGTGACGGCGGATCATGGTAATGCGGAGGAGATGTTGGTGAAGGGTACGGGGGAAAAGATGATGGCACACACGATAAATCCGGTGCCGTTTATGATAATCTCTAAGAACGTAAAAAAGTTGGTGAGAGCAGAGGGGACGTTGGCAGATATCGCGCCGACAATATTAACCATGATGGGGCTGGAGATACCTAGGGAGATGACTGGCGAGTCGCTGGTTTAGGATATTTGGCGCATTAGTTGCCAAGCAGGGAGTTATAAAACAAGAACGTGCCTAAAAAAGAAGCAATTAAGTAGATAATAGCTTCGTGTTTGGAGGCAAATCGGACTGGTTGTTCTATGGGCTCGATGGGTTGGTTATTTTTGCGAAATAACTTAAATAATAGACTAAGAATTAGATAGCCAATCATTGCTCCTAGGGTATTCATCAATAAATCATCGATGGTGGTGGCCCTGTGATTTAGTAGTTGGCTCAGCTCGATAGCTAGTGAAAGACAAAATCCGGTTAATGCTATTTTCCTTAGCGAGCGAAACTCCTGCCAAATAAGGGGCAATAAAAACCCGAGAGGGATAGTCATAAAGATGTTCAAAATATATGGCATTCTGCTAGCCATAACACTGTGGTAGTCCCTAAAGGGAATTAAACTAATTTCTCCTTGGCGAATTAGCTCGGGGTAGCGCCCAATGATCCAAACCGTTCCCATGCCGGTTACTTGATACACCATCATGAGATAAAAAAGGAAAATATACACCCAAAGGAAGTGTCTGATGGAGGGCTTTGTTTTCCTGAGGAACACTACTTGGAAAATGAGACAAAGACAAGTGGCGCAGCCAAAGGCGTAGAGAGTCATTAGCGGTGAGCTAGTTAGGATATTAAAAATCATGGTGGTTAATTAGTGGCTCTCCTTTTTCCACTTTCTGATTTTAGACCGAAAACTACTAAAAGGGGCGACGGAATTGATATGGAGCCATTTCCAAACCGGCCAACCGGCTTTAATATAAGCCCATTTTCTCTGATCGAGCTCAAAAAGTGTTTTTTCATCTAAAGAGTCAATCCAGACAATAAACTCTTTTTTAGATTGGGCAAACTTTTTTAGTAAAGCCGGCAAATTATCTGAGGAATACTGATCATAAAACATCTGGTACAATTTACTGATTTCATTCCATTTGATGTCTGGAGCGGGAGTGATAACTGTTTTGCCAGACAATTCATCTTTTTCCCACTGCATAATGTGCTCTAACCAGCCAATTTGGTAGGCAAGCATTTCTGATGGGGTTTTATCCACACCAGCAACTCTTTTATGAATGTCTTTATTATCCACTTCCTCAAACTCTTTAATGAATAAGTCATAAGTTTCGTTAATTTTTGCTATTAGCTCGCTTTTGTTTTGGTATTGGGTCATTTTGGTGCTTTCTTAAATATAGTTTCGTTGGGGTATCCGACGGGGCTCGAACCCGCGACCTCTAGGACCACAACCTAGCGCTCTAAACCAACTGAGCTACGGACACCATTGAGTAAGAACAAGGCTGTATTATAACCTATTTTTGGGGGGAAGCATAGTATAATACCCTCAATGCATCAAGAACAATATACGCCATTGGCTGCCTTGCTTCGACCACAAAGGCTAGAGGATTTTGTGGGACAGGGGAGGTTGATGGGTGAAGGGCAGCCGCTGCGACAAATCTTAGATAAAGGGCAGATTTATTCAATGATTTTTTGGGGACCTCCGGGGGTAGGTAAGACAAGCCTAGCGAGGCTGATTGCTAAATTGTTGGATAGGCCTTTTTATGAGATTTCGGCAGTATCCTCGGGGAAAAAGGAGCTGAGAGATTTAATTGATCAGGCCCCAGTTTTTACGCAGCCGATTATTTTTATTGATGAGATCCACCGATTTAATAAAGCGCAGCAGGATTTTTTGCTGCCTTTTGTGGAAAGCGGACAGATTATTCTGATTGGAGCGACGACGGAGAACCCATCTTTTGAGGTGATTGGAGCTTTAATGTCGAGATTGAGGTTGTTTGTGTTTGAGCAATTAACCACTGAGGATTTATTAATTTTGATTGAGAAAGCTCTGCGGATTTTGTCGCCCGATAAAAAAATTAAATTGAAGAAGGAGGAGACAGAGTGGTTGGTTAGTTTTGCGAATGGGGACGCGCGCCAGATGCTCAATTTATTGGATAATACTTGGAATACATTTAATAGTATTGATTTAGAATCCTTAAAGAAAGCTTTGTCTTCGTCGCTGCGCTATGATAAGAACGGTGAGGAACATTATAATGTGATTAGTGCTTTCATTAAGAGCATGCGCGCGGGAGCGACTGACGCGGCGCTTTATTATTTGGCGCGGATGGTGGAGAGCGGAGAGGATCCAAAGTTTATCGCTAGGAGAATGGTGGTGTTTGCGAGCGAAGATATTGGGCTAGCGGTGCCGACGGCATTAGTGGTGGCTAACGGGGTGTTTGAGGCAGTGCATAAGATAGGTTATCCGGAGGCGCAGATTAATTTGGCACATGGAGTGGCGTATTTGGCGAGGTGTAAAAAGGATAGGCGGGCATATAATGCTTATTTTAGGGCACTGGAGGATGTGAAGACTCATGGTAATTTGCCAGTGCCGATTCATTTGCGCAATGCGCCGACTAAGATGATGAAAAATCTAGGTTATGGCGCGGGGCAAAAATGGGAGGCGGGGTTTGTGCATGAGAAGGGGTACCTGCCGACGAAGATTAAAAATCGGAAATATTTTACTGAGGAGATTATTGGCGATAAGGACGCTTGGAAGAAAGAAAATAATAATGTCGGCAAGAAAAAATAAGGCGGAAAAAACAGAAGGGAGGGAAGCAATTTTTTGTCCTGATGCCACGAGAGGAGTATTGAGAAGTTTAGATAGTCAAGATATCGCGGCGACTAAGACTAAAGCGATGATCGTGAATACGCTGCATTTGCGCGAGAGACCTAGAATAGAAAACCTACAAAAGGCGGGAGGGATAAAAAAGCTAATGAATTGGTCGGGGGAGATTATTTCGGATAGTGGGGGCTTCCAGATTTTTTCGCTTTTTCATAGCAATCCCGACAAGGGAAAAATTGGGGATGAGGGATTGAAGATTTATACGGGAGCGAACAAACAAAAAGTGGATCTATTTTCGCCGGAGGTTTCCATCCAAACCCAGATGGCGATAGGGAGCGATATCCAGATTTGTTTGGATGATTTCACGAGAATTGACGCTGATGAGAAGGGAGTTGAGGAAAGTGTGCGGCGAACGATTGGGTGGGCGAGGCGGAGTAAGGAGGAGTTTGAGCGATTGACGGGGCAGAGCGAAAATAAACCACAACTTTTTGCGGTGATCCAAGGACACAATAATCGGAAATGGCGGCGTTATTGCGCGGATGCTTTGCAGGAAATTGGTTTTGCGGGGTTTGGATTGGGGGGATGGCTGTTTAATGAGGATGGAAGCATTGATTATGCTACGATGAAGTTTAATGCAGAGCTGACGAGCGAAAAATATGCCCGCTATGCGATGGGATTTGGGAAGCCGGAAGACGTGGTGGTCTTGTTCAAAATGGGTTATACGATTTTTGATACAGTGCTGCCCACACGCGATGCGCGCCATGGCAGGCTAAATGTGTTTAATCGAGATAGGGAAGGAAAAGTGGTGTTAAACATGGATAAATTGCCTAGTGAGCAGGAGCCTTTTTATAGGTATGTATATTTGGATAAAACGACCCAACATGAGGATAATTTAAGCACACCAGATAAGCATTGTGGTTGTCATACTTGTCGTAACTACTCACTGGCTTATTTAAATCATTTATTCAAAATTGGGGATAGTTTGGCGTGGCGGTTGGCGACGATTCATAATCTTTATTTTTATCAGGAGTTAATGGGGATATTAAATCTCGCCTAAATCGGCGAGATCAGAGGCTAGGAGTTAATGGGGGTATTAAATCTCGCCTAAATCGGCGAGATCAGAGGCTAGGAGTTAATGGGTTTTTTGAACGGCTCTAAAAACAGCTAGAACTGGAGTGACAAACTCGTCCTTCATGCTTCGCAGCTGGCGACCGATGCCGGGGATGGCAAAAAGTTGGGTGGTATTCTGGGGGCGGACGGTGATGAGAAAGAGGAGAATATTAAAGGGCAGAATAAACTCTGGACGGAGACGACGACTGATACCGCGAGCAATGGTTTTTCTGAGCTTGAGGAGTTGTTTGAGGAGGAGCTGATCGCGTTTACTGATAGTGAAAAGAGTTTGACAGCATAAATCGCAGCGACCGCATGGGGAAAGTTCTTTAGAGGGCTGATTGGTGAAATAATGGATGATATGGCTTTGGCGACAGTGGCGATGGCTTAAATAGGAGAACTTTTGCATGGCGGTTAATTTTTGCTGGAGGGTTTTTTGGCGATTTTTAGCAGCGCGCTCATTCATTTGGTGGCTGATTTGCCAGTCGGGAGAGTGGACTAATAAATAGCAGTCTCCGCGCAACCCATCGCGTCCGGCACGACCGACTTCCTGATAATAATTTTCAATATTGGCGGAGGGTTGGGCATGGATGACGAAGCGAATGTCGCTCTTGTCCACGCCCATACCGAAAGCATTGGTGGCGCAGATGAGGTTTATTTTGCCGCTCATAAAATCGTCTTGGATTTGCATGCGCTGCTCTTTAGTGAGGGCACCATGATAGACACCGACGGGAGTGGGGAAAAGATGAAGCTTGTTTAAGTAGGCAGCTAGTTCTTTGGCAGCTTTTCTAGTGAGGGTGTAGATAATGCCGGCTTGGTCGGGGTGGCGGCGGAGAATGCGCAGGAGTTGGATTTTCTTGACGGTGGTGGTGGGGCAGTGGAGGACGTTGAGAAAAAGGTTGTCGCGGGCGAAGGAGCGGGTAAAGACAGTGGGGTTGTCCAACCCCAAAAAATTGAGCATGTCTTTGGTGCAAGAAGGCGTGGTGGTGGCGGTGAGGGCGACGAGGGGAGGGCGAGGCGAGAGGCTG
>WRMU01000028.1 GCA_009776965.1 Microgenomates group bacterium
TCAACCAACCAATCCGCCCCTCTCACCACCAACACCAGTCCCACAATCAACAAAGAAATTACTATCAAAATCGGCATGATGCCATTGTAGCACATGAAAAAAATGTTACAATAAGAAGCTATGCAGAAACCAGATTTTCGCTCCCCCCCCGATATTGCCGCCCTCGAAAAAACTATTATTGCTTATTGGGAACGGGAAAATATTTTTGCCAAAACCCTCCAAAAAACCAAAGATGGAAAGGAATATACTTTCTATGATGGCCCCCCTTTCGCCACCGGCCTTCCTCATTATGGTCATCTCTTGGCCTCCACCACCAAAGACCTCATTCCTCGCTATCAGACCATGAAGGGTAAGTTTGTCGAGCGCAAATGGGGTTGGGACTGTCATGGGCTGCCCATCGAAAATCTAGTGGAAAAAGAATTAAACCTCATCAATCGCCGCGCCATTGAAGAATATGGCGTAGCCAAGTTTAATGAGCAGTGTCGCGCTAAAGTTATGGAATATGCCGATGAATGGCAGAAAATCATTCGTCGTTTTGGTCGTTTTGTGGATATGGAAAACGATTACAAAACTATGGATAAAGACTTTATGGATCAAGTTTGGGGAGTGTTTAAGCGCCTCTGGGATAAAGAATTAATTTATCATGACTATAAAGCGATGCATTATTGCCCGCGTTGTGGTACCCCCTTAAGTAATTTTGAGGTAACTCAAGGATATAAGGACATCAAAGATATCTCTGTCACTGTCGAGTTTGCGCTCCATGAGCCCTTATTCGACCAGCAAGTCTCCGCCCTAGCTTGGACCACCACTCCTTGGACTCTCCCCGCCAATATGCTCCTCGCCGTCGCCCCCGACCTAGACTACTTAGTGGTCAAAGGCGATATAGAGGGTTATTTTCTCGTCCTTAAAGATCTTTCTTCTACTGTCTTTGGTCATGATCTTGCTCCCGAGCAAATCATCGGCACTCTCAGAGGTTCGGACTTAGTCGGTCTTAAATATACTCCCGTTTTTGATTTTGTCTCCCAGCAAGTCACTCATGATCAAGTCTTTACTATCCAAGCTGCCGACTTCATCGACACCACCACCGGCACCGGCATTGTTCATATCGCCCCCGGGTTTGGTGAGGACGATTATCAGTTAGGTAAGAAACTTGGGCTGCCGCTCATTCAACACGTTGATGATGAGGGCAAGTTTGTCCCCGCCATGGGCGATCCTTGGGCTGGTATGGAAGTTAAGCCCAGAGATAATCCTCAGGTAACCGACATCGCCATTCTCAAGTATCTAAAAGAGTGCCGTGTCCTCTTTAATAAGCAAACCATTACCCATAGCTATCCCCATTGCTGGCGCTGCGACACCCCTCTTTTGAATTATGCTACCAACAGCTGGTTTTTAGCTGTCACCAAACTAAAAGATGCTCTCCTCAAAAATAATCAGCTCATCAATTGGAGTCCCGAGCATATCAAAAATGGCCGTTTCGGCAAGTGGCTCGAAGGGGTACGTGATTGGGCCATTTCACGTAATCGCTACTGGGGCACTCCACTGCCGGTTTGGATCAGTGAGACGGGAAAATATCTTTGTATTGGTTCTAGCGCCGAATTAGCTAAATTAGCTGGCTTAGAGAGCGTAGATGACCTCCATAAACACAAAATCGACGATATTATCATCTATCATGAGAATGAAACCTATCATCGTACTCCAGAAGTCCTCGATTGTTGGTTTGAGTCTGGTTCTATGCCCTATGCCACCCACAAATCCCTCCCTGCCGACTTTATTTCCGAAGGTCAAGACCAAACTCGTGGCTGGTTCTATACTCTCCATGTATTAGCCACTGCTCTCGAGAATAGCCCTGCCTTTAATAATTGTATTTGTTCTGGTATCATTCTTGCCGCTGATGGAAAGAAAATGAGCAAAAAACTCTCTAATTATCCCGACCCTGCTCTCCTTTTTGAGCAATACGGAGTTGACAGTTTGCGTCTCTATCTCATGAGCTCGCCCGTCATTAAAGCCGAAAGTCTCAATTTTAACGAATCCGAAGTGGCCGATTGGCGCCGGCGGGTTTTGGTTATTTGGTGGAATCTCATGGGTTTTTATCAGGGTTTGTCTAATATTACTGTCAAGGTCGAAGTTGATCCTACCTCGCTCACCCCTCATCTGCTAGATAGTTGGCTTTCCGCTCGCCTCCAACAATTAACTCAGGAAGTCACTCAAAGTCTAGATAATTACGACCTCAATCGCTATGTTCGCCTCATGAGTGAGTTTATCGACCAGTTCTCCACTTGGTATTTACGTCTCTCTCGCGATAGACTCCGCCAAACAGATGAGGCAGGTCTTGCTGCTCGCCGTTGTTTTGGTCATAGTTTGCGTCAACTCGCCGTCCTCATGGCGCCTCTCACTCCCTTTTTTGCCGACACCATGTATCTTGCTCAAAAAGATCTTGATGAAAGCTCAAACGATAGTTGGCAGCAAAGTGTTCATCTGGAAGATTGGCCTTTAGCCCAAAAGTTCGACTCCCAACTATTACTACTCATCAACGGCCTAGCCAATATCGTTGAGCAAGCCCACCGCGCTCGCTCTGAGCGCAAAATAAGAGTTCGCCAACCCTTAGCTAGCATCACCTTAAAACAGATTGCTGTCGAAATGACCAATGGCTGGCAAGAAGATGTGGAGGAACTATTAAAACAAGAACTAAATGTTAAGAGCATCATCTGGTCAGATAAGGAAGCCCTTGATTTTGATTGGACCCTTACTCCTGAGCTAGAGAATGAAGGATTAGCTCGCGATCTCATGCGCGACATCGCTCGCGAGCGCAAAAAACTGAGGTTGAGCGCCGACCAAGAGTTTTTCTACGAAGTCTCCTCCATTCCCGCGGGATGGCAAGAGCAAATCGAGACCAAGACCTCCACTCGCTTGAAAATAATCTAAGATCATGGTACAATACCCCCTCTTATGAAATACGCTATCATTCAGCTACAGGGCAAACAACATAAAGTCGAAGTAGGACAAGTTCTCACCGTTGATTTAATGGATAACCAAGTTGGTGATACTATCACCATTACCGATGTTCTGCTCACCAATGATGGCAAAAAGATCCAGATTGGCACTCCTTTAGTTAAGGGTGCTCAGGTTACGCTCAAAGTTGTCGAACATGGCCAAGGCGATAAACTTAGAGTTATGAGATTTACTTCTAAATCCCGCCATCGAAGAACCATCGGCCATCGCCGTCAGCTTACTAATCTCGAAGTGGTTAGCGTTTAATCTCTTTAGTAATGTTATAATATTTTTATGTCATCAAGTCTAATTTTTTTGCTGGGTAATACTCCAGAATTGTCTGTAGCCGAAATCGCCGCAGTTCTTCCTTCCTCTCAAATTAATTTTCTGCTACCTGATGTAGTGTGTGTCACCAATATTGCTCACTCTGCCGATGTACTCATCGACAAACTTGGCGGTATAATCAAAGTTTTGGAGATCGTTGAGACTGACGTAGCCTCCAAAAAATCCGAAGAATTGGAAGAATGGCTGATTAATAGACATCTCGCTGCCACAGAGCGTGTCAAACTAGCCGTCGCCGAGTTGGGTCGCGATCATCTCCCCTCCATCGATACCAGTAAAATCAAAAACACATTGGCTCAGAAAGGCGTGATGATGCGCTATTATGCCGGTTCTCGTCTAGGCTTGAGCGCCTCAGTTTTGCTCCATAAAAACAATATTGATGAGTATTATTTTATCCAAGACACTCAGGGTAATCTCACCATCGCCCGCACTTTAACCGTCCAAGATATTGATAGCTGGACTTTTTTCGATCGCTCCAAGCCCTATTCCGACCGTAAAAAAGGCATGTTACCTCCCAAACTAGCTCGGATAATGGTCAATTTAGCGCTTCAAGAGCGCATTTGGCGGGAATACAATGATGACGCTGTGCTCTACGATCCTTTTTGTGGCTCTGGCACTATTTTAATGGAAGCCGCTAGAACTGCCGAAACTAAGCTCGCCGCCAGCGATCTCGACGTTCGGGCCGTTTTAGGCACCAAAGAAAACATTGATTGGCTTCGTGCGGTTAAGTATTTCATGCTGCCCGTCTCCCTTTCTTCTGCCGTCGGCGATGCTAGCAATATTAGGCTTAATCAACTCTCCGAAAACAAAATTGATTTTCTCGTCACCGAACCTTTCTTAGGCAAACAAACGCCACATCATGCTCAATTACCAAATATTTTTCGCGGCTTAGAAAAAATGTATCTTGGTGCCTTCAAAAATTGGACCACTCTCCTAAAAACAGGAGCTCACCTCGTAGTTGTCTTTCCCTTAGTTGAAGATAACCAAAACCATAAAGTCTATAGCTTATTAAGTACTCTCCTTGACAAGCTAACCTCTCTAGGATACAATATGAGCTCTCAACCGGTGATTTATGCCCGTCCGCAAGCGGTTATCAAGAGGCAAATCGCCAGTTTTATATTCAGAAAGTCTTAAATTATGGCCAAAGTTAAATCCGGTGGTAGCGTCCGTCAACACAAACAAAGTAAACGCAAGAGTAAAAGATTAGGTGTTAAAAAATATGCCGGCGAAGAAGTAAAAGTTGGCCAGATTTTAGTTCGCCAAAGAGGCGCTACTTATAAGCCAGCTGCTGGCACTGCTCTCGGCAAAGATTACACTCTTTTTGCCATGAAGACTGGTAAAGTTATCTACGGCAAAAAACACTCTAAAACCACTGTCGGTGTGGTATAATAATTTCATGCCCGATCGCGCTAAAAGCCGTCTCAACCCCACCGCTCGCTCCACCCCCATCACTCCTCGATCTTCCAGTCGTCTTCATAAGTCCGGTAATTTCCCTTCTCGCTCCATCCCCACCGGCCAAAAAAAAGCTCTTATTGTGCAAACCGTTATTTTTGTTAGCGCTCCCATTTTAATGGGGATTATGTTTGCTATTTTTGTTATTCCTTTTTTGATCAAAGTCACCGGTTATGCCAAAATGTCCCAAACCACCAGCCAAAGCTCCGCTCTCGTTCCTCAATCTCCCATTCTTAACGCTCCCCCCACCCATATCGCCACCACCCAGCTCACCATTTCCGGCTTTGCCGAACCCAACCACACCGTCATTATTTTAGTCAATGATAAGGAAATTAGTTCCGATCACTCTCTCGTTGTTCCTAGCAGTGGCGAGTTTAGTACCGAGCTCAATCTTTCCACCGAAGGAGAATATACTATCAGCGCCTATAGCATCGACCCCGAAAGCAAACAAAACTCTCCTTCCAGCCCCAAGTTTAGCGTGACTGTTGATCTCACCACCCCCACCATCTCTTTCTCCGACCTCACTAATCGCCAAGAAATCGTTGGTCGAGATAATCAAACCCTCACCATTTCTGGCACCACCAAACCTCAGGCCAAAATCTACCTCAATGATCGCCTTAGCCGCGCTGACGCCGAGGGCAAGTTCAATTTACGCCTTGAACTCACAGAAGGAGATAATGTTCTCAATTTTGTTGTCGAAGACGAGGCAGGCAACAAAATGACTGAGCAACTCACCGTCAGATTTACTCCCTAAATATGTTACAATTAAACCCTTATGTCAACACTCTTACAACCAGAACGTAAACGCCCCACCATCAAAAGCACTCTCGGGTCTTTCCTTTTTGATGTTCTAGAAACTGCCGTTTTTTCTCTAGCCATTTTACTTATCGTCTATATTTTTATTGTTCAACCCCATCAAGTCGATGGTCACTCCATGGATCCCACCCTCCAAGATCGCGAATATTTATTAACCAACAAGCTTTCCTATCGCTTTGGCCTGCCTCAAAAAGGAGACATTGTGGTCTTTCATGCTCCCTCAGTTGCCTGCCCTTCTGGCAATTGCGACTTTATCAAGCGCGTCATTGCTACCCCCGGCGACACCCTTTCCTATCAAAACGATCTTTTTTATGTCAATGGTCAGGAATTGCCCGAGGATTATCTGCCCTCCAATCTTGAGTTTAGCGGAGAAAGTCAATTTTTAGGTGGCCGTACTATAACCCTTGCCGACGATGAATATTTTGTGGCCGGCGACAACCGTCCTCATTCCAGCGACTCCCGTCTTTGGGGACCAATCAAAAGAAAAAGTATTGTCGGCAAAACTTTTTTTAGTTATTGGCCTCTCAGCACTTTTGGAATCATCAAATCAGGCCCAGAAGCCACTAATTAACTCACTTTCTCCACTCCAAACATTGTCATTATTTTGTCTAGATCCTCTTGAGTCCTATCCTTATTTCCCGCAAAAGTAATCGTCAACTTAGTTTGTTTATTAGACCGCGCCAGTTTCAAAGCCGCCGGCTGTTCAAAGGTCTTTTTCAAAGCCAACTGCCATTTTCTGTTTTGTTGTTCGTGTTGTTTGATTTTATCCTCCACTTTTACCACTTTTTCTTTTTTCGCCGCCGCATAAACTCTGGCCAAAGCTAAAGTTGCTTCTGAAGGAAGTTTCTTCTCTAATGTTTTCCGGAAGCACTCCAACATTTGCCTTTGATCTTTAATCAGCAGAAATGCCTCGGCATGATGTTGATTAATCAAATCCTTGCTCAAGGCATCTTTAATCGGATCCGGCAAGGTCAATAAACGCAAATCTGCCCTTAAGTTCTCCGCCGACTGTCCCAATTTTTTAGCTAATGTCTCCAAAGTATGTCCAAACTCATCCATCAATCTTTTCATTCCCTTGGCCTTCTCCAGCGGATTGAAATCTACTCTCTGGATATTTTCCACCAAAGCAATCTCCAGCATGCCCTTAGGAGTTGTCTCAATCAATCTCACTGGCACTTCTTCCAGCCCAATTTTCTTCGCCGCCCTCCATCGCCTCTCGCCCGCAATCAACTGGTATCCCGCCGGTGTATCCGCCACCAACAACGGCTCCAAAATCCCAAACTCCATAATCGACATTACCAACTCCTGAAACTTCTCATCTTCCACCATATACTCTCTCGGTTGAAAAGGGTTAACCGAGATAGAAAGAGTCGCTATTGTCTGCTGCATCTTGTTTAATATACTGAGTTATAATGCCCGTCCAACACTCCGCTCTCGGGCAAGGGGAAAAACTCCACCAAAAACGGATAGTTTTTACTCGCAATACTCTTTGTCCATACTTCGTGTTTAGCGTCTAAGGTACGATGATAAGTATAGTCTTGGGTTACTCCGGCCACCCCCGCTTCCGTTCCTTCGGGCACAAAAATCGCTCCAGCAAAACGCACTTGGAGCAGTTGAGTCATATAATCCAACATTGCTACTGTGTCTCCAGACAGATTTGCCACTCCATAAGTAATAGTCCCCGTATAATTAGCTGTCGTTGAGTCGCTAGAAGTAGTTACCGTCACCACAATCGGTTCATCTACTCCTCCGCTTACCCCATAATTTAGCTCTAATCCACTCCAGTCCAGATACCAAGATAAACCATTTAAGCTAGGTGTGCTAGTGGCATCAATCGTGGTGGATTTGCTTTTTCCTCCCACAGTAGCCGAAATAACCGCTTGCTCCGGTGTGTCCAAACTCACTGTCCCGTTAATCATCACATGATCATTAACAGAATTGAGCGCTTGATCATAATCACTAGTCGCAATCGTTAGCGACAGCGCCTGAGCCCCTCCCGCTCCCAATAGCAATACCCCCGTCATTAAGAAAGAAAACGTCAAGCCTTGTTTTATCATGCAACCATTATATATTTTTCTTAAAGTTATGTCTAGTCTGCATTCTCGTCTAGATTATTCTCGAGCCATCCATAGGCCATGCAGATTACAATATTCGCGAGCGACAACCTTAGAACCTCCAGCGACCGCAAACTCTGCCTGAGGCGGATTATCATCGAGAGTAAGATGCCGCCGATAAACTTGATTATCCACCAAAAGCTCAATCCACTCGATATGATGCTCAGCTTCCATAGGGTGGGGGACACTCCCCACTTTAACCAAATAGCCAGTAGGAGTTTTTTCGATAACGGGAACATGTTTCTCCTCCGAGGCAGTATCTTCTGCTCCAGCTGCCATCAGTTGCATCGGCTGCCCGTCACAAATCAAAACTCCTCCGCCAGCATGAGTAATTTCCACCATCATCCCGCAGATATGGCATTTATAAATCTGATTAAGTTCTGTCATAAAAGTCGTTCCCTATCTTTTTTTATTACTTATTATTTTAATGCCATTTTCAAACTGCGCTCGGAGCCACCTGTCGGGATTGAACCGACGACCTTTTCGTTACGAGTGAAACGCTCTACCAACTGAGCTAAGGTGGCCACAGTCAAAAGTCCTAATCTCACCATAAGACCAAGCTATATTATACTTTAAAATTACCATACAACAATACATATATCCTAAACAGTCACATTCAAGAGGAACGTCATTTAAAATATTTTGGAAGCTGATTTTCCTCTTGGTTAGACAGAGGCGGAGAAAGACTAGATGAGCATGCCTTAAAGATTTTTTTTAGTAATACTAGAGGAGTATTGATTTTCATCCGCAGAGAAGCTTTCTACAAGAACTGGTAGCGTAATCAATCCATCCAGCTTAAAGAGGAGTAGCTGACCAGTCAATCTCGACGGTTTCTAGCAGCTGTCTGGCACCAGCAAGGTCGATCCATTCAAATTCTAAGGCTAGAAAAACCGAATTGGAAGTGTCATAGTCTTGGCTTGGGGTGCTCGGCATGGTTAAGAGCCAAAAGGTTTGATACCTTGAGCCAGTATATTCGGCCATCAAATACTCGATGCCGTTGATGGTAACATTGTTGACCCATCGAATTTCTCCGGATTTTTGAACCCAATCTTGAGAGGACTTGTCCTCGATGTACCAATCCGGAGTCATGTGGGCAGCGCCGCCGATATATCTAACATGGAGGCTAGGCACATCAAGGGCATTGCTTTCCACCTGTTGCAAGTCAAAAAATTGCAGGCCTTCATCGACCACTTGCCAGTTATCTACAGGGGCAACACTAAAACCATTCCATCGTAGAAACTCCCGATCAGCCGTTTCGGGATTGGTGCCGGTAGTAGTAGTTGGTTTTGGCGAAGAAAGCTCTGAAGTGGTAGAGGTTGATCGGTTGGAGGCTTGGTTGTGGGAAAATAGAAACCAGCCTACTCCTAGGGCTATTAACCCAACTATCGAGATAATCACGATGCTTAAATTACCCTTTTTAGATTTTTTGGTCATAAGGAACCTTTCAAAAAAATTATAGAGTGGCTTGAAGACTGAGCGGGTAATGGGAGTCGAACCCACCTCTTATCCTTGGGAAGGATACATACTACCGATGTACTATACCCGCGCTATTTTACAAATTATATGTGACCCCAGCGGGATTCGAACCCGCGATCTTTTGGATGAGAACCAAATATCCTAGGCCGCTAGACGATGGGGCCAGCCAGAGAGAACATTATAACACAATTTTGATGGCGGGTGGCGAGCGGACCTGCCGTCAATATAGCCAAGTTATATTCTGATAATGATCAATTTTCACCGTCCCATCTTCCTTTAGCGCCACACTCACTGCGTCTATTCTATAATTCTTTCCCCCAAATCTCGGATTTTGCCGCAAAAAATAATTTACCGCCTGACTTAGCTGTTTTACTTTCGTCTTGTTTACCGCTAGCGCCGGAGATCCATAGTTTTCGCCAGTGCGAGTCTTTACTTCCACAAACACCACCTCCTTTCCCTCTAAAAAAATCAAATCAATTTCCTCGCCACCCCCTCGCCCCTTGCCTGTACGATAATTTTTTGCCACCAGCTTATATCCTTTAGCCAGCAAAAAACGTTCTGCTAACTCCTCACCTGTTTTCCCTAAAGAAAAATTATGCCTTTTTTTCTGCTTTTTCGAGAGTATTCTTCTCTTTAATTCTGCTGGCACTACGTCCAATCTTGTCGCGCAAATAATAAAGCTTTGCCCTTCGCACTGCCCCTCGCCTCTTAACCGTAATCTTTTTAATCGTCGGCATATTCACCGGAAAAATCTTCTCCACCCCAATTCCTCCTGCGCCAATTTTTCGCACTGTAAAGGTTTTATTTGTCTCGCGGTTTTGAATAGCAATCAAAATGCCCTCAAAAACCTGCACTCTTTTTTTGCTTCCTTCTTGGATTTCTTGGGAGACCGCAATCGTGTCGCCTACTGAAAGATTTGTGTCTTGGTAAGTTAAATACTGCGACATAAGACCTGCTATTATAATAGCAGTCCCCCTTAAAGTCAAGCCATCAGTCAAGCTTTGAGCGTCGCTTTAATAAACTCCACAAACAATGGATGTGGTTTCAAAGGTGCTGATTTATATTGCGGGCAAGCCGCCATCGCCACAAAAAACGGGTGTTCGTTCTCTGGTAGCTCAATCATCTCCACCAATTCACCATTAGGAGAAGTTCCCGATACCACCAAACCTGCCTCCTCCAATGACTTGCGGTATATATTATCCAGCTCATGGTTTTGTCTATGTCTCTCCGTAATCAATAGTTTGTCCTTATCCTTAAAAGCATCATGCTTCATATAAATCTTGGCCACTCGCGAACCTTTCTGCAACACACAATCATAGCCTCCTCGTCTCACCTTCGTTTTTGTCAGGTCCATCACATTTTGCGCCCAACCAATAGCCAAACAAGGTGTTTTGTTTTCTCTAATCCAATGCGTCACCCCTACTTTTCCTCCCACTCCATGCGCTCCCCAGCCAGTAGGCACCACAATTCCTTCAATTCCTACAAAAACCTTGTCCAAATTATTAATGTTTTCTTCCAAATCCTCAGTTGTAATAAATCTGATGTCCAGTTTAGCTTTATTGAAATACGCTGCATGCTTCAAAGCCTCCAAAAGCGAGGCATAACTGTCCTGTAATTCAAAATCGCCGCTCTTAATATGTCCAGCAATAACTCCAATCACCACTTTTTTGCCCTCCGAGCGCAACACTTCCTCCACCATCTTTTTCCATTCGCCCAAATCCCTTCTTCCAGCACTCAATTCTAGTTTTTCCAAGGCTTTCTTATCAAAGTCTTGTGCCGCCAACTCCAACGGCAACTGGTAGATCGAAGGTAGGTCGGGGTTGGAGATTACCTCATCAGCGGTCATATTACAAAAGTAAGCTACTTTCTCTTTACGTTTTTTATCAATA
>WRMU01000029.1 GCA_009776965.1 Microgenomates group bacterium
AGCTGCGGCATCACCGCCTATGAATACGCCCATATCGGCAACTTGCGTCGTTACGTCATGGACGACGTGCTTGTAAGGCTGCTCCGCTCCCAAAACTTCGAGGTCACTTATGTTCAAAACGTCACCGACATCGGCCATCTAGTCTCCGATGAGGACGAAGGCGAAGACAAAATCGAGAAAACCGCCGCCGCCCAAAACAAAACCCCCGAAGAAATCGCCCGCTACTTCGAGGATTATTTCTTCTCCGCCTCGGACGACATCGGCAATCTCCGCCCCGACATCATCCCTCGCGCCACCGCCCATATCCAAGAACAAATCGACTTAATTAAAAAACTTGAGGATAAAGGCTACACTTATATCATCGAGGGCGATGGCGTTTATTTCGACACCAGCAAATCCCCCAACTACGGCTACCTCGCCCGTCTCGACAAAGAGGGCTTGCGCGCTGGCGAGCGCGTCGAAATGGTCGAGGGTAAGAAAAACCCCACCGACTTCGCCCTCTGGAAGTTCGAACACCACGACGACAAGTCACGCGCCATGGTTTGGCCTTCTCCGTGGGGCGAGCGCACTTTCCCCGGTTGGCATACCGAATGTGTCGCCATGAGTCAAAAATACTTAGGCGAGAGTTACGAGCTCCATTCCGGCGGCATCGACCATATTCCCGTCCACCACACCAACGAAATCGCCATCGCCCATGCTGCCACCAACCAAGACATTTACGCTCGCTATTGGATTCATCATAACTTCTTGCGCGTCGAAAACTCCAAAATGAGCAAGAGCCTAGGCAATATCATTCTTCTTGACGATATTAAAGAGCGCGGTTTTAATCCCCGTGCCCTGCGCTACCTTTTCTTAACCGCCCACTACCGCAAAGAACTCAACTTCACTTGGGAGAGCATGGCCGCCGCCCAGAAAGCCTACAATAAAATTGTCAAAGAAGCTTACGAATTAAAACATACTACCTCCCGCGACGAGTTCTACGATGTCCTCCAAGATAGATTAGACGACTTACACGCCAAGTTTTATACCCCCCTACTCGACGACCTCAACACTGCCACCGCCCTCACCGTTTTAGGCCAAGTGTTCAAATCCGCGCTCCCCACTCGCGACAAATATGAGCTCCTGCTCGAGTTCGACGAGGTCTTAGGCCTAGGATTACGAGAAGAAATAGCCAACATAGAAGCCAATCCCGACCTGCTCCAACAGCTAACCCTGCCCAAAGAAACTCTCGACCCTTCCCTTCTGAGTGACGAAGTCAAAAAACTCCTCCAGCAGCGCCAAACCGCCAAACAAGCCCAAAACTTCGCCGCTGCCGACGCTTTTCGCGAACAACTACGTCTCCTAGGCTTCCAAGTACAAGACACTTCCGAAGGCGAGCAACAAGTCTTCATCCTTGAAGGATAATTATGCTGCCAGCAAAAACACTTACTCTCGTTTTGAGTAATGAAATCACCATTCCTCTCCCTAAAGACCGCGGGCTTTGGTGGAACGAAGTGCGTTTTTTTCTCCGCAAACAACTCAACTTCCCCAACCCCAAAATCTTCGACCTTCAGCGCATGGGTTTCTCCATCTGGAAAGTACCTCGCTCCATCAACTGCTTCACCGAAAAAACCCTCAGCTGGCATATTCCTCTCGGTTTTCTGCCCGAATTACTCGCCTTCGCCGCCAGCAAAAACATCGAGGTTTCCATAAAAGACCAGCGCATTCTCTCCCCCATCCCCCCCGTCACCACCGACATTATTCCTCGCGCCTCCCAAGAAAAAGTATTAACTAAAATCCTCACCCACGACCGCGCCATCCTCGAAGCCAAGCCGGGGTTCGGTAAGACCATGGCCGCTCTACTCGTTTTTGCTCAGAGACAGCAGAAAACCTTGGTTATTGTCCATACCCGCACCCTCCTTAATCAATGGAAAAAAAGAGTTGAGGATCATTTTACTCTCGAGGAAGGCGATTTAGGTATTATCGGCGAAGGTAAGTGGCACCTCGGCAGCAAAATCACCATCGCCTCTTATCAAACCCTTCTCTCTCGGGGAACAACATCCATTGTCCGCGAGTTTGGTCAGGTCATTATCGACGAAGCCCATCATGTCCCTTCCGCCACCTTCACCAAAATCGCCCGCTCCTTCTGCGCCCATTACTATTTAGGCCTTTCCGCCACCCCTTTCCGCAAGGACAAATTAGATAAGCTCATGACTTTTTTTGTCGGCCCCATCATTTCTTCCGGACAATCCGGCAGTAAAGAAAGCCTACTCCAAGACGAGCTCCTCGAAGGCATGACTATTCCCGATAATGCCCAGATTCTCTCTAGCGATCGTCTCCATCTCTCGCTCACCTCCACTGCTTTCTCCGTCCCTAACCCCGACCTCATTGATTTCGTCCAGTTAGGTTCTCTCCTCGTCGAGGACCTACCTCGCAATCAACTCATTCTCAAGGACATCGCCGAAGGTATTAAGCGCCAAGGCAAAATCCTCATTCTCACCGAGCGGGTCAAACATGCTCAGCTTCTCCATGCCGACATTCACCACCTCCACCCCGACAAAAAACTCATTCTCGTCACCGGTCAAACCGACAAAAAAGAGCGCGAAGCCCTCTACCCCAAGATTAAAAATAATGACTTTGAGATTTTAGTCGCCACCGGCGCCATTATTGGCGAGGGTTTCGACTGGCCCGACCTCGACCATTTATATCTAGTTTACCCTTTTTCTTGGAAGGGCAAGCTCATCCAATATGTCGGTCGAGTACAGCGCCTCAGCGAACATAAAACTAGCGCTTATATCTACGACTACCTCGACCTCCATGTCCCCATGCTGCGCGCCATGGGGCGCTCCCGAGCCAGAGCCTACCGCAATTTAGGGATCAAACTGCCCCCAGTTTCTTAATCGTGTTATAATACTTGCATGGCAAAAATAGACCAAACCCCTAGAGATTTTCTCCCTTTTATAATTAAAGTCGGCCTTACAGTCATCGTCGTTATTATCGTGGGGCTACTTGCCGGCGCCATCTATATGGTCAGCGACATTCTCGCCCTCGTTTTTGTCGCTTACCTAGTTGCTTTGGGCATGAACGCCCCCATTGAATTATTAGTAAAAAAATGTAAGATCAAACGCCTTCTGGCCACTATCATTGCCTATATAGTTATTCTCTCCCTCATCATTTCTGGCCTCATTTGGCTCATTCCTCCCCTCACCACCCAAATCTTCGAACTTCTCCGCAATTTTGACTACGGAGGCTTTAACGACCAACTCATCGACCTAGGTTTCATCAATTCTCTCGACTCCATCATGGCTCAGTTTTCCGACATTGGAAAATCACTTTTTTCCATGATTGGCACCACTTTTAATCATGTGTTTCGCTCCTTCATGCTCATCACCGTCGCTTTTCATCTCAATATGGATAAAGGCAAGACTGCTGGACGCATCAAGAATATCACCAAAAATGCCCATGCTGCCAAAGTTTACCAAGAACTCGCCGATCTTCTCAACTCCAATCTTGGCGGTTGGATCCGTGGCAAGTTCATCCTCGTATTATTCATTGCCGTCTTAAGTTATCTGGGCTACTTAGTCTTGGGCATTAAGTTTGCTCTCCCTCTCGCCATCTTCATCGGTCTATTCGACCTAATCCCCATCATCGGCCCCACAGTCGCCGCTGTTCCCGCCATTGCCCTAGGCTTTAGTGTCAGTCCTCTCATCGGCATCATCACTCTTATCTTCTGTGTTATCGTCCAACAAATCGAAAATGTCTATGTTATCCCCAAAGTCATGCAAAAAACCACCCACGTCCACCCTTTAATCTCCATTGTGGCCATTCTCGCTGGTCTTAGCCTCTTTGGCGTTTTCGGCGCCCTAGTCGCCATTCCCGCCTATATCATCGTCCGCACTCTCTATATCTTTTTCATTCGCGACAAGAGACATTTGCCGTCATAAGTGGTAAAATACCCCCAGTTGGTCATAACTCTAGACAACTACTTGTGCTTTGGCACAAGAGGAAAGTCCAGACAACCGTCGAGAGATTAGGTCAGAGCCACAGAGACGAGCCGTTTTAGTACGGAGTGAAACGCGGTCATCCCTAATCGTTGCAACCACCGATCTTCACCTTAATGGACCTCGACCCTATCATGGTGATTAAGCTGTGGGCCTAGATAAATTGTTGTCCTCCCGAAAGGGATGTACAGAATCTGGCTTATTGGAGTTGCGATTAACTAAGTAATGCCCATTGGCGGGTGGCGAGCGAAGGGGGACCCCCGATAAGAATTACGAACGAAAGAGAGTAATTTTAGCGGGGGAAGAGCGAAGACAGGACCCGCCAAAACGGCTTATATGGTCATTCGAGTGAACTCACCCAAAGCGATTTTTTCACCGATCTTTCCTGATAATTGCTTTATGGCTACCTCCACTGTCTCCTCTCCCCTCTTAATCATCTCCATTTCCAGCAATTCCTTTTCATCTTTAGGATCCATCGCCGCCACCTGCATGGCAATTTCTCTGGCCAACTCCCCAAACTCCTCATTTTTCGCCACAAAATCAGTCTCACAAAGCAGTTGCGCCAAAGCCGCAATCTTGCCATTACTATGTACATAAGACGCAATACAGCCCTCTTTTGCCTCTCGCTCAGCAGATTTTTTCTCAGCTCTGGCCAATCCCTGCGCTTTTACTGCCTCCAAAGCCTTTTTATAATCACCTCCCGCTTTCTCCAGTGCATTCTTCGCATCCATCATCCCTGCCCCAGTTTCCTCGCGCAATTGTTTAACTTGTTCAATAGTGTAGCCGGACATATTAATCTTTCTTTTTCTCCTTTTTAATTTCTTCCTTTTTCGCTTCTTCCTTTTTCACTTCTTCCTTTTTTGCTTCTTCTTTAACCACCTTGCCTTCTTTGCCGGCCTTATAACCAGCCAACACTGCCCCCGCAATCAACTCCACACTAGACAACGCATCGTCATTAGCCGCCATCACCACTTCAATCGGTGTCGGATCGGAATTACTATCTACAATCGCCATCATCGGCACTTTCTCCCCGCTCAATTCCTTCACCGCATTTTTTTCGTGTTTCACGTCAACAATAAACGCCGCGTCGGGAGTCCCCTTTAAGTCCTTAATTCCGATAAAGAATCTCTCCAATCTATCCAGCTCTTTTGCCAAAACTGTTCTCTCATATTTAGTGAGCTCAGTATACCTTTCTCCCTCCAAACCAGTCTTTAATTCATTCATTCTCTTAACCGATTTGCCCACTTGCTCCCAATTAGTCACCAACCCCCCCATCCAACGATGAGTAATAAACATCGCTCCGTTTTCTTTCGCCAACTCCTCCACTCTATCCGCCGACTGCTTCTTCGTACATACCACCACTAGATTCTTTTTATTTTTGCCCAGCTCAAAAGCCATTTCATAAGCTTTTTCAATTTGCGCCGCAGTTTTTTCCAAATCAAAAATATGCACTCCCGCCTGCTCAGTATAAATCCAAGGAGCCATTTTCGGATGCCACTTCTTAGCGCTATGGCCCAAATGGCTGCCCGCTTCAAACAATTCTTCTAGGGATATTTTTTTCATTTTGTCCTTATTTCTAGGATTCCTCCAAACAACCAATTCAACAACAATTCAGGACATTGTTGACAGTGTTTTACTTGTTAATTATCCCCATTATATCATATAATAGCCCTTATGAAAAGAGTTTTCATCTGGCTAGTGTTTCTGCTCATCATTGGCAGTCTCATCGGTTATTTTATCTTCTTCTCTCGCCCTCGTGCCGGACTCCAAATCACCACTGGTATCATTAGCGCCGAAATCCATCTCGATAACAAACTCCTCGGCGTAAGTCCTTTCGCCTCCCAGACCCTCGCCCCCGGTACCTATCAACTCACCCTCAAACCCTTCATTGATTCCGAGCAAACTTTCAGAACCCTTCTCACCCTTCATGATAGCTACCTCACTGTCGTCGATTGGCAATTCTCCGATGATCCCACCAAAACTGCCGGCATTGTTTATCAACCCTCCCCCACCCACGAAGAAATAGGCCGCATCGAAGTCACTTCTCTCCCCGATAATGTCATGCTCCAAATCAACCATGATGCCTACCACACCACCCCCCAAATCATCACCGATCTTCCCCTAGGTGAGCATCAACTCGATTTTTCTCTCCCCAGCTATGCCAATTTCTCCCCCACCATCTCCCACCAACCCTACACCGACCTTTCGATTTATGTTAAGCTGGCGAAGAAATAACTCCTAAACAAACTCAATCTTCTGTACTTGATCACTCAATGCATCCAAAATAGTAAACACTAAAGTAGTAACCCCAAAAGAAAGAGAGGTGGGAGCAGAAAGAGCGCCAGCTACCACAATCTCATCGGCAGAATTGATAGAAACAGTAACGCCGGAATTAGTACCATAAGCAATATTAAAAGCGCCCACCTTGCCAATAGCCATAGAAAAAGGAGTGTTTCTCATCACTGAAATATAAATCTGGGAAGAAGTGGAGGCAGCAACACTTATTTGGCCATCATAATAGGTGGTAGATGAAACTCCAGCAGAATCAGTTACGACAAAGGGAAAATTAGTCAATTGAGAGGAAGGGAGCGAGGCGAGAGCAGCAGAAAAAGGAATAACCAGCTCCCAATTTACTATCCCGCCAGTGGTAGCATAAGTTTGAGACACATAATCTACTCCGCCAATAGTAGCTTTAATAGTAGTTGTTTGACTTAAATCTAAGTCAGTGAAAGTACCATTAAAAACTAAAAGATTATAGGGAGTGACCACATGGTGATGAGCAGCATTATTTAGGGCAACAGTGGGAGTGGAGTTAATATAGTAGCTAATACTTTCCACTGAGGAGGTATTGCCCACTTTATCCCTAGTTTGATAATAGAGGGTGTGGGTTTGGCTAGGAGTAGTATGACCAGTAGTAGCGAGATTGGAGGGCGGCGGCGCGCTTATCCATACGGGAACCGCTGCCCCAGCAGCAAAAACTGTATCCCACTGCGTTCTATATGCTCCAAAGCCAGCAGCATTGTCTGAGGCGGAGAAATCAATTCCGGTAGGAGCGCTGCAATAAATAGTTGGGGTGCCAGTACACAACACTCCCCCCACTAAGTTGGCTGCGCTAACGGGAGCTGCCAAATCCAAAACAAAAGCAACCGACTTATTTCCTGAGTAACTATGCCCATCGAAAACTCGGATGTAGATGGTATGGGATCCCGCAGCTAAGCCCGCAGGGATAGTTACTGTCCCGCTCCAAGTTTGGTTGCTGCCATTAGCAGTCAAAGTGGTGAGATTAGACCAAGAGCCTGAAGTGGAGTCAATTTGATATTGGATAGTTAACGTCTGGCCAATATCTTCATCTTTTGCGGTACCGGCTAAAACTAAACTATCAAAACCGGAAATGTAGGAAGCGAAAGCTCCAATAGTAGGATCGGCTGAGTTTTCCGCAGTGGGATCGGAGGAGTAAGCGGGAGGGGTATTGCAGGAGTTGTCCCCTAAAAGACAATGGGGAGAGTTATAACTTCCTTGTGTGGGAAAAGCTGTATTTAGAGGAAGGGAAGATTGGATATAAAGCCAAGGCAGAACCCCATAGTTGCTGTACGCACTGTTATTGCTGAGCGAATACGTCGCGCTGCTCGCATTAACATTGAACACACCCGTCGTGCTGCCCGAAAGCGGACTTCTAAGCCAAGGGTGGAAGGGACGCTTAAAAACACTGGCCCCGTCAAAAAAACTGTACTGATTAAGAGAAGCTCCATTAGCTAAATCAGTTCCCAAGGCGGCATCACAACCAGCAGCATTAAAACGGGCCTGACAAAAAACATATCCGAGAGTACCAGAAGGAGGATAATAAGCAACACCATAAAGACCTCCCAACCATTCTTCATAAGAAGGGAGAGAGACACGAGAAGTCATGACGCAAGTACTTGAAGAACCAATGGTTCCGGTAAAGGTAGCTCCTATATTGCCATAGGGAATGGAGTTGCTGGAAGTTTGACAAACTCCTAGAGAGACAGCTCCTGAGTCAGAGCTATAGAGAACAGCAGTCGTATCAAAGGCTTTGGAGGGTATGGCGCTGCCCTTAGCCACTCCACCGAGGGTAGCAGGGAAAGAATTATAGAAGTTTTCGAGTTGTTGGAGGATATTAATTGATTTACGTGAGCCTCCAAGGTCACTATGATAGCCAAGAGCACTACCGGTGGTATTAGCATCTCCATCCCCATTCCAACTTGTCCCATACGCACTCCCCACTCCATAATTATAAGCACAATCTGCACTTTCCCAAGCACAATAATTATCGACCATAATGAAAGCGCGAGCGGCACCATCATCTATTCCCGAATACATGAGTTTATAGGGCTCGGCGGGAACGGCACCACCAAGACAGTCATCATCGCCGCACATATATGTCCCCGAGTTGGGAGCAATTTGGATAATCTGGCCTTTAGAGAGGTCGACCAAAGTTGTCTGCGCCGCCGCCAATTGAGGACTCCCTCCCATTCCTGCCACCATCATCGCCACTAAAAACCAAACACAAGAAACAAAGTTGCGATTTCCTCTCTGAGTAGGCTCCTTGACTAGTCTATCGGCCGCTTGCGACCATAACATCCTCATCAACAAATCTAATAGGCTCCAACTTCAGTATAAAACAAAATCATTCAAAAAACAACCCCAATTTCTAACCCTATCATGCTGCCGTCAAGAGCAATCATCACATTTACAACCACTCCCTTTTATGCTCTAATAATCTCTATGGAAAAACAAATCAAAGATTTTTATCAGCAATTAGTCCAGCTCCAAGACAGCCACTCCGCCGCTTCCCCAGCCAAAACCACCCTTACTGCCAAAATCATCCGCTCCCGCATCCGAGACTTCCAACACGAACGCCTCATTCACCTTCTGGTCACCCTCTTTTTTGGCCTCTTACTTTTTCTCTCCTTTATCTTCTCCTCCCTCAACGACAATCTCATCTTCTGGATCCTGACCGCCATCGTCACCATTCTCGAGATCTTTTATATCAAACATTATTTTATCCTCGAAAACACCCTCCAAAAAATTGAGGCCATCAGCCCCGACATTTTTTATCTCCTAAAAAACTGATATAATCAACCTATGTCACGTCGTATTCTTCTCATCACCCTCGCTGCTCTCCTAGTAGTTGTTGCCACCCTCGCCTTCATCCTCCAAACTAACCGCCACACTCCTTCCCCTGCTGCTCTTGCCGCCTTAGAATCCTCAGACCAAGTCGCCGTCACTTCCACTTCTAAGTTTCTCGCCTTCTTCTCCACTACCCCTTCCTCCTCCCCTCCCCTCATTCTCTACCCTAACTGGTTTTTCCCCCCAGAGTCCTACGCCCCTCTCGCCCAAACTCTCGCCCAAAACGGCTTTGATGTTATTATCCCTCGCTTCCCCTTCGATTTATCCTTCCTACGCCCCAGCTCCCTCAACCATACCGCCAGACTCATCTCCTCTAGCCCCGACTCTCTCAAACCCATCAGCGACAGCCCTAATGACTGGGTGGTCCTCGCCTCTGGCAAATCTGGAAATCACCTCGCCCACCAACTCCTCGTCCTCCAAAGCGGCTCCGCCCGTCCTGCCCCTCAACGCGCCATCTTCCTTTCTTCCTCCGTCAGCACCCCTTCTTTTGCCAATTATGAGGGCTTTGTCGCCTTCATTTCCGGCTCCTATGACCAATCTGCCTCCAACCTACCTTCGGGCACCGCTTTCGTGAATATTCCCAACCTAGATGACACCCTACCCGATGATTTCACTCCCGACCAACTCGCCGCCCTCCTCGAAACCATCCAAATCTTCACCAACCCCAGTTACGACCCACATCTCTTTCTTCCTCAGGACTCACCCTAACACCAGTCTCCAAGCCACCTCTACAAATACCGACTAGAATAGGCATCGAGAACGCTGCTGATCATGGTTTGGTAGCGGCTACCCTTTTCCTCAGCCGCCTTCTTAAACCGATCAATCGTCCGACCATTCAAAAAAATACTTATTTGCCTCTTTTTCCTACTCGCCTCAAACTCCGCCACCCCCTCTGGTGTTAATTCAAAATTAGGAACGACTACCGACCTTTTTAGGCTTTCCTCGATCTCTCTCGGGGCATCAGTGCAAATTGATTTATTGCTCATACATACTCCTTCCTATTCGCCAGCACCCAGCACCGATAATCTCAAGCATATATACGTATTATATACATAATTCATCATTATGTCAACATTAAAACTCACCCTTGTATCATTCTTTACCTAGCTCAGCCAGAGTATCCCTCGCAATTCTATACACAGTCCAATCCTTCATTGGCTCAGCCCCCAGAGATAAATAAAAATCTATACTCGACTTATTCCAATCTAAACACCACCACTCCAACCGCCCGCAACCTCTTTCCAATGCAATCTTAGCAAGCCGTTTTAGCATTGTTTTGCCCAAGCCCTTCCCACGCATTTCAGGCTTAACATACAAATCCTCCAAGTATATCCCAGACTTACCTAAAAACGTGGAAAAATTATGGAAAAATAACGCAAAAGCTACTGGCTCGCCGTCCAACTCACCAATAATTACCTCTGCTTTTTTCTTTTTGAACAACCATTCATTGAGCAATTCCTCTGTAGCAACAACTTCGTGTAAAAGCTTTTCATATTCTGCCAGATCCTTAATAAACTGTAAAATTAATCCCTCGTCTCCCTCTTTAGCATATCTGATATGAAAATTATTCATCGCTCCCCACCCTTTCCAAATAAACCCGCCGCACTCCTTTGCTAGATGCCGTCTCCTTAACAATCTTGATCTTCCCAATCTCCCCCGTCCGCCCCACATGCGGCCCCATACAAATCTCCTTGCTCACTTTCCCCACGCTATAAACCGTCACCTCATCGGGGTACTTCCCATCAAAGAAATGTAGCGCCCCCGCGCCAAAAGCCTCCTCCTTCGGCATACTCGAGGAAACCACCCCCAAATCCGCCTCAATCCATTCGTTTATTTTTCGCTCAACTTTCGCTATTTCTTCGTCTTTTAGAGCCCTATCAAAATTGAAGTCAAATCTCGCTCTCTCCCCCGTAATATTCGACCCCTTCT
>WRMU01000030.1 GCA_009776965.1 Microgenomates group bacterium
CCCTTAAGAAGTTTAGGTGCTTTGAGAACAATGAATGGAAGGATTGTATTCAGGACATCATCAACCGCCCCGAACTCTGGGATGTTGGCAGGGAGTATGACTTTGGCTCCGATACTTTTGGCCAGAGATTTACCGACGATATTACCGCCGCCGCCAATGTGTCAGCGAATGTCATGCTCGATACCAACGCCGATGTGGCGGAGCTAATCCAAGCCGGCGGCACAGTTGGCTTAGGCGATTCGCCCATTCGCGCCTATCTCCCCTTTAACGACTCCTCTGGCTACGGACGATTTTATCTCGATAATAGCGACAATCGTGTTTATCTAGAAACCATGACTCCCAGCAACCGTGACGGAGTGACCAATAGCGATTATAATGTTTGGATTAAATATCTAAAAAATATCTAATAAGGAATTAGTAAAGGAAAAAATATGCCCAAATCCATGCCCAAAAAAGAAGATGTCGATGTTTTCTATACTCCCGCCAAATCCGCCAAGTCGTCGTCCAAATCAGGCAAAGTAATTGCCATTCGTCTGGTAGCCGTCGCCGTGATCGCAGTATTAGCTTTTGTCTGTATCCGTCAATATTTAGCAGTCAGGGGACTGCGCAATCCCGACAAATCAGCTAGTCAAGCCCATCAAGAAGCTCAAGATGTCAAAGCCAAGGCGGCCAGATTAATTCAATTACCAGACGAAGACGCCACTATTGCCACAGTGCAGGACGCCAGCAAACTTTCGGGACAAGACTTTTTCGTCAACGCCCAAGACGGCGACCGAGTTCTGATTTTTTCCGAAGCCAAAAAAGCAGTCATCTATCGAGAGTCTGCCGATCTCATTATCAACTCCGGCCCCATCGTCATCAACTCAGCTCTTGAGTAATGCCGCTGTATCTCTGGCGATCATCAATTCTTCATTAGTTGTGATCATCAAAGCTCGCACTGTTGACTTTTCTGTGGCTATGTCTGCCTCTCCATAACGAGCTTTATTTTTCTCCTCATCCAACTCCAGCCCCAGAACCCCTAGGTATGAGCAAATATCAGTCCTCTGTAGTGGCCCTTTCTGACCCACTCCTCCCGTAAAAATCACCGCATCCACTCCATTCATCGCCACTGCATACTGCCCAATATATTGCGCCACTCGATAGCCAAACATATCCAGTGCCAGCTTAGCTTTTTTCACCCCTTCCGCCATCGCATCCTCCAAATCGCGGAAATCACTACTCCCCAAACAAGCAATGCCCAGTGCTCCCGACTGTTTATTGAGCAGATGGCTAATTTTATCGGTACTCAATCCTTCTTTATCCATCAAGTATAAAACTACCGCCGGATCAATATCGCCGCAGCGCGTGCCCATCATTAATCCCTCCAGCGGCGTAAATCCCATGCTTGTATCCACGCTTTTCCCGTTTTTAATCGCACAAACACTCGCTCCGCCTCCCAAATGACAGCTAATCAACTTAAGTTTTTCAATTGGTTTACCCAGCATTTCCGCTGCCCGCAGCGCCACATACCGATGGCTAGTGCCATGAAAACCATATTTACGCACTTTATATTTTTCATACAAATTATAAGGAATGCCATATAAATATGCTTTTTCCGGCAAAGTGCTATGAAAAGCCGTATCAAAAACCGCCACTTGCACTGCCTTGGGCAAAATCTGCTGACAAGCATTAATCCCTAGCAAGTTTGGCGGATTATGCAGCGGCGCCAACTCGCTATAGCTATCAATCAATTTTTCCACCCTATCATTAATAATCACCGATTTGCGCAAAGCCTCCCCGCCATGCACCACTCTATGCCCCACAGCCTTAATTTCGCCAACACTCTTAATCACCGCCTTTTCTCCCTCCATCAAAGCCTTCATCACAAAAGATATCGCCTCCGAGTGTGTCGGCATATCCACTTTAGTTTTCACTTCAAAATCCCCAACTTCATGTTTATTAAATGAGCCTTCCAAGCCAATTTTCTCGCAATTACCGCTCGCCAAAACCGTTTCATTTTTCATCTCTAACAGCTGATATTTCAAAGACGAACTTCCGCAATTTATCACCAAGATTTTCATAAAAACAATCCTTGTTTACTTCATATTAATATTGGCGGAAGTAGTGGGAGTCGAACCCACGAAGCCGTTTCCGGACTCACGCTTTCCAAGCGTGTGCAATTGACCACTATGCGATACTTCCTTTTTACAGTCGAGTTATTATAGCATGAAAACTGCTCGCCATTTTTCCCAATTCGTGATTTCTCTCTCCTCTCGCTCCTCATTCATTCTCGCCTCCTCCCTCAAAAACCCTCGCATTTCAATGGCCACTTCCCCCTCTTTTTGCTGATATTTAACATCTCGCAATATTTTCTCCCTTGCCATGTCTTTTGTCGATAAATCAAAGGCCATTTGGGCCACCTGCCTCTCTCGCTCCAGCGCCGCCACCTCCTCGCTCAGCCCCTTAATCTGCCCGCTATTATTCACCACCACCATTCTATTTCTCCCCATCGAGAGAATAGCCACCAATACCGCCAGCGAACAACATAAAATTGTTAGTTTTCTCTCCCAAAAGTTTTTCATTTATCTAATCTATTGACATTTAACATTATTTATGATATTATAAGCTCTATTATTAATATCAATAGTAATCATATATAAAAAAACACTAAAAGTCCAGTTAGAAATAAATATGTCAAACTTGACACTAACGCAACTAAAAGATCGCTACGAGGCTTCGCTCCGTCAGGCAAATAAGGCCAATGCCACTGTCATTGCTTATGTCAAGGATATTGATCAGGTCATCGAGTATTTAAGCACCATCAACAAATCCACTCCCGAATTGGTTATCACTCAAGACATCGAAAACTTCAAGCAAAAACTCGAGAAAGAGCGCTATACCGCCAAGTCCATTTCCCGCAAAGTCAATTCCATCAAGTCTTTCTTTAAGTTTCTCACCACCCTCAATTCCGACCTCGATAATCCCGCTAAAGACGTGAGTCAGCCCAAATATGAGCAACAACCTCCCATGGTGCTCTCTAAGAACGAATATCGTGCCTTGCGCGATGTCTGTCGTGGTGACACCCGCATGACCGCCATTGTGGAGATGCTCCTCCAGACCGGAATGCGTATTTCCGAATTAGCTAATCTTGCTCTGGGCGACATCAATCTCGACAAAAACATCATTTCTATTAACACTCAAGACACCGGCATTGATCGCAACGTCCCTCTTAATGAGGCGGCCAAACGTGCTCTTAGTGAATACTTGAAAATCCGCCCTCGCGCCCATATCGACACCGTTTTCCTAACCAAAACCTGCAAACCTTTCTTAATCCGCAATATTCGCAATAGCATTGATCGCTATTTCCGTCTTGCCGGCCTCAAGAATGTCAAGGTTAATGATCTGCGTCACACTTTTATTGTCGAGCAACTTCGCGCTGGTGTGCCTTTGATTTATGTGTCTCAGTTAGTGGGCCATAAACGCATCACCACCACCGAAAAGTATCTTCAATTCCTCGATAAGGACAACTCTGTAGTTGACATTAAGATCGAAACCCTCTAAAATGACTTCATGAATAAAGTCATTGTCTATTCTTTTGTTAGTGCATTTTTTGCTCTCGCTTCTTCTGTCTCCGCTCAATCCATCAGCTGGCAAGCGCCCAAATACACTGGGGCCACCGAGTGCCAAAAAGTGGCCGAAATAAAATACGACGATCTTCGAGAAGATTCTAAAGAAAAAACTGCTATTGATCAGGGCCTTTGTGTTCCCATTACTGCTCTCCAAGCTGTTGATGCTCAGCGCCAAGTTTGCGCCGATAATTTTAATATCACCTATGTTGATAAGGCCATTTTCCCCGATTTTGAGCCCATCGACATTGCTGATATTAGCGATCCCGATAATTATCAATATGCGCCCACGCTTTGCGCCACTGGCCGCCTCTGTGTTGTCTGCACCCAAGGAAATCTGGTCTCTGCCTCCCAAGGCACCACCACTGCCTCTCCTTCTCCCTCTCCCTCTCCTTCCCCCACCACTTCCTCTCCTCCTCCCAACTCCACCCCCTCATCTTCCGCCTCCCCTTCCGCTCAGACCCCTGTTTCTGGAGTTTTGGAAAACACCCTCCTCCTTCTCCTAGTCGGCGGATTAGTCATCGGTCTCGGGTCATACCATCTGGTGCGCAATAGGGCCTAGCAGCTTTTATTTTCCCTGTTGACAAATTATTTTTTTCCTTTATACTCAGAGTCGCATAAGAATTAATGTTAGGAAGTAGTCCTTTTTTATCACATATGGACAATAATATTCATTACCGCCTCTCTATTTAGGCTGATGAGTAGGGAGGTGGTAATTTGTCCTTCATTCTTGATCTTTAATAACTCACTGACTCTAGTTTCCAAAGACTAAGTAAAAAAAAGCTCTTGGCGGAGAGAACACAAGCTTGGTCTTTGGAAATTGGAGTTAATTATAGTTTACCCACCAATTCCGCCCCCAGCTCTCTCTCCATCATTTCCACAATCTCTTTGCGTATTGGCGCAATTTCTGCCGTCTCCAACTGTTTTTCCCTGCTTAAATAGCTGATTGTCCAAGTATAGTTCTGCTCATAAATGTCTTTTAGCTCCACCCGCCCAATTAACTCGCTCAATTTCTCAATTCTCTCCATTATCCTCCCCACACCCCCTTCATTTTTCCCCAACTTAAAAGTTAAATCTTCTATAATTGCGCTATAAGGCGAGAGTGGCTGATAAACCGGAAACGTCCCTGCCAATTCCACTATTGCCCCCATCTCCAGCTCCGCTGCCAACACTTCCCCCATCTCATATAAATATCCCACCACCTTCTTTTCCTCCCCCCTGGCATTCTCCGCGGTAATCACCGCCATCTGACTCAATCCATCCAGATTCAGCCTCGCCTTCTCTGGTATTTCCTCCTCTGCCAAACTTTTTAACTCCACATTTTTAATAAAAAACCTCCCCAACAATTCTTCCAAGTCCGCCCTCCACTCCCGATATGGCTTATTACTCACCATCCCCAATTTATAGCTCTGGATTTTGTCCACCTGCGCTTTGGGAATATAGACCTGAGCCATTTCATAAATCGACAGCTCTTGTTTTCCCTGTTTTGTTATATTTTGTATCCATACCTCCGTCAGCGAAGGAATTAAACTGGTGCGCATATAAACATGATCGCTAGTCAATTCATTACGCAACTTTAGCTGTCTCTTTATCGGCAAGCTCCCCTGCGCTGCCAGCTCCTCGCTCACCATCGAATATTGATAAATCTCCCAGTATTTAAGTCCCGTCAGATAATTCTTCATCGCATTCTCCAGCGCAAAATCAAACTCTGGTTGTTTCATCGTTGGATTCACCGCATAATCGACTTTGCTGGGCAAATTATGATAGCCATAAATCCTCGCCACTTCCTCCACAATATCCACCGGAATATTCAAATCCGCTCGATAAGAAGGCACTTTCACTAATAGCTCCTTACCTTTATCGCTACATTCCAGCTTCAAATCCCCCAATATTTTTAATATCTCTTTTTTCTCCAATTCTATCCCCAAGTATCGCCCAAACAACCCCCACTCCACTTTAATTTCTGCCGCCCTCCAATCCTCGCCATAAGGAAAGTAGTCATAAATCTCACTCACCAGCTTCCCCTCGCAGTCGCTTATTAATAGCTCCAGCCCGCGATAAAAAGTTTCTTCCGCTAAAAACGGATCCACATTTTTTTCATTAATCACTGCCGCCAATGTCCGGATTGCCTGACTCATCGACCCAAACCGCACTTTCTCCGGACTTAAGTTCTCCAGCCAAAACAACACTCTCTTTGTTTTTTCATCCACGGCCGTATTTGCTGTCCCTTTAATCGCTGGCAAATCAATAATTTCTCCCTTAGGGTTCAAAAACACAATTTCCCCGCCCACTGTTAAATGTTCTTCGCCGTCAAGTGTCGTAAACTTTTTCCCCGCCTCTGCCTGAGCCACAATAATTTCTCCGCCCAATTCCATCACCTTATCATAATCAAAAGCATGACAGGGATGCCCCAATTCATACGTCACGTAATTAGTGATGTCAACCACCGCCGTATGCACATTTTCTCCCACTTGTCTTAATCTCCTCGCCATTTTTTCGCTGGTCGCCACTTCTGGCTTAACTTCCACCACCGCGCAGATTATCCTCCGCAGCACCTCCTCTCCCACTCCATCAGTTATTTTTGGCAGCTCCATCTTCTCCCTTTCATTTACCGCCAATTTCAATTTTCCCTTAATCTCGCTAGCCTCATCCACCAACTTACTCTTGAATCCAAACTGATTTAATATCACCGCCGCCTCTCGCGCCAGTCCGCGCACACTCATACTATCCACTCGATTGGTGGTGATCTCAATATCCAAAACTTCCTCTCCTTCCACCTCCTCAACTCGCTCCACACTCGGCCCGCAAAGCGACAACTTTTCCTTAATCTCCTCCATGTTTGCTGTAGTTTTCAAATATTCCCTCAGCCAGCTGTTGACTATTAAAATGTTCATTTTAGAATTGCCCTAAGAAGTCTAAATTATTAGTATAAAATTGCCGAATATCATCAATATTCAATCCCGACTTTAGCGTATAAGTTCGCTCAATGCCCCAACCAAAAGCCAGCCCCGAATAAACATCTGGATCAATTCCTCCCGCGCGCAACACATTCGGATGAATCATTCCCGCTCCGCCCACCTCATGCCAGCCGCTCTTACAAAACCTACATTTTGTTTCTCCAATTTTCCCCGTCCCATGACATAAATGACAGGAGAAATCAATTTCAAAACTCGGCTCCGTAAATTGAAAATGAAACGGCCTAATTCGCGAGCGCACGTCGGGGCCATAAAACTCCCGCGCGAAATGATCCAACACTCCTTTTAAGTGGGTGATATTAATATCCTTATCAATCACTAATCCATCGAATTGATGAAACATTTGGGTATGCGTCGCGTCCTGCTGTCGGCGATAGCACCTGCCGATATTAATCATCCTTACTGGCGGCTGCGATTTTAAGCGCAACATCTCGCGCACATCACCATTAGTAGTATGCGGCGTTAGCACTAAGTTTTTTTGCTCCGGCGCATCTGGATTATCCACAAAAAAAGTCTCCCATTCATCTCTCGCTGGATGAGTTGGCGGCATGTTTAGGGATTCAAAAGCAAAATAGTCTGTATCCAGTTCCGGATGGCGCACCCGCACAAACCCAATCTGGGCAAAAATGCGTTCAATTTCTTCCATGGCTTGCGAAATCGGATGTTTATGTCCTTTGTCTCTCTTTGCCGCCGGCAGCGTCACGTCATTTATTGGTGTCGCCGCGCCCTTCTCTTTTCTCGCCTCTCTCTCCTCCAACTCCTTTTTCACTTCATTAAAAACCCGCCCCGCCTCTCTTTTATCCTCCACTTCCCTAAGCCTGCTCTGCAAAACAGCAATTTTTTCTTTTCCCGCTAAAACTTCCGCCGCTAAGGACTGATATTCGCCAATTGTCATGCTTGTATTTTATCACACTCGTCGGCGGATATGATAAAATAGTCTTATGCCCGTAACGGTTCGCAGCGAAATCCTAGAAAGTCTCATCATCGGCGGCGGCATTGCCGGCCTCACTGCCGCTATGTATCTGGGCAGATGGCGCCGCCATCCCGTAGTTATCGGTGGTCAGCTCGGCGGCCAACTCATCAACATCACCAATATCGAGAATTACCCGGGATTCACCTCCGTCGCTGGCTACCAACTCATCTCCAACCTTCGCTCTCAGGCCGAGAGTTCTGGTGCTCTCATTTATGAGGATATGGCCGTCGCCGTCGATCTCTCCCTTCGCGATAGCCATGACCGCCTCATCGCCCAAGTTTGGACTCTGCCCGAACACGAAGCTCTCCCTATCCTCCATCTCCCCTCCGATCAATATCGACAGCGAGCCACCGCCATCAAAAACTCCACTCCCCCCACTTACAAAGCCCACACCCTCCTGCTCGCCACCGGCGCCAAGCGCAACAAACTAAACGTCTCCGGCGAAGAACAATTTATTGGTCGCGGTATTTCTTGGTGTGCCACTTGCGATGCCATGTTCTTCCGCAATAAAACCGTTGCCGTCGTTGGCTCGGGCAATTCCGCCGCCGAAGAAGTCCTCATTCTTTCTCGTCTCGCCAACAAAGTTTTTTGGCTAGTGAGAAATGACCAAATCAAAGCCGATGCCATTCTTAAAAAACGCATTAGCAATAAAGATAATGTGGAAACTATTTTTAATACCACCGTCACCGAAGTTGTTGGCAGCCAAAAAGTCGAAGGTCTAAAAATCACCACCACCTCTCCCAACTCCGCCCCCACCCCCGCCTTCCTCCCCATCGACGGCGTTTTTATCGCCATTGGTCTTCAAGCTGCCTCCTTGCTCGTCGCCGACCAATTAGCCCTCCGCCCCGACGGTCATATTAACGCTCATAACTGCACTGGCACCACTTCCGTCTCCGGCGTTTTTGCCGCTGGCGACGTGGAGCAAGAATGGCAGCAGCTAGTGGTCGCCGCCGGCAGGGGAGCGCGCGCCGCCGGCAGCGCCGAAGAATATTTAAGTAAGCTGGAGAGCCCATGAAAAAGTGGGTAGTAGCATATTCTATCCTCACCGCCCTCTACGCCTTTTTTTCTTATGGTTTTGTCCTCCCCAACTTAATTCTCTCCCAAAACTCCCTCTATATGCAATTCCAGTGGTGGATGTGGGACCATATTTTTGTCGTGCCTGCCGTGCGCGTGGCTGGTTTTTTAACCTTAGTTATTTTAATGTGGTGTGTTTATTTACTCCTCCTCAAAACCCTCTCCACCACTCGCCTTACGGGTAAAAAAATACTTCTTCTCGTCGCCCTTATCATCGCCTCTTTGCTTTTTTCCTATAACGCCCTCAGTGCCGATGTTTTTAATTATATTTTTAACGCCAAAATGCTCACTCAATTAGGCTCCAACCCCCATGTTCAAACCGCCTTTGATTTCCCCGCCGAACCCATGCTCAATTTTATGCATAATGCCCATTCCCCTGCGCCCTACGGCTACGCTTGGACCTTCCTTTCCTCTCCTTTCTACTTTTTAGGTTTGGGTAAGTTTATTTTACAATGGCTCGCTATGAAACTAGCCGCCCTTCTGTCTTTTGCTCTTACCGGCTTTGTGCTCTATAAAATGATTGGCAAAAATAATCAAAAGAGATGGTGGCTCGTCGCCTTCCTTCTCAATCCTTTGATTATCCTCGAGTTTATCTCCAATCTCCATAACGATCTTTGGATGATGGGCTTAGGCCTCCTCTCTCTCTATTTAATTAAACTCAAAACCACTTTTCCGCGTCCTCTTTTAATCATTTTTTCTTTTCTTTCTCTCCTCATTTCCATCAACATCAAGTTCGCCACCATCATTTTTCTTCCCGTTTGGCTCTGGTTTATTTTTGGCGCCAAAATCAAATCCTCTCTCACCAATAAAACATTTCTCTCCCTCATCAACCTCAAAGAAAAATACCTTTGGGATATTCTCGCCATTGTTTTTTTTCTCCCCCTTCTCCTCCCGCGCTCCCAGCAATTCCTGCCTTGGTATTTAAGTTGGAGCTTGGTCTTTCTCCCTCTCATGAATAATAAATGGCTGCGTCTCGCCCTCATTTGTTTTTCCGCCTCCTCACTCCTGCGCTACCTGCCTTGGCTTTTCCATAGCGGTTATCTTTCCGAGCAGCGCACTCTCGAAACCGCCATCACTTTTGGCGCTTCCCTTGTCTTTTTTCTCATTGTTTATTTTATTGACAAACTTAAACTAAACCATGCTCGTCGCCAAAATTAAACCCTACGCCGCCATTCTATTTTTTGGCTTTTTTTTGCTCGTCGGGCTATTTACCGTCGATCATTATGGTATGAGTTGGGATGAAGATATGGAACATCTCACTAGCTATGTGCAGTATAAATATGCCCTTGGCAAGCTGCGTATCGTCGAGCTCGAAGACTATGAGCAGTTATGGCGCGATTTTGGCGGCGAAAAATATTACGGCCAAGCCATTAGCTTTCCCTTGCTTATCGTGGAACATTTATTTAATTTCCAGCTCGACTCCCGCCCCGTCTATCTCGCGCGCCACACCTACAATTTTTTAATTTTCTGGACTGCCGGCATTTTTCTCTATGCCGCGCTCAAAAAACTTTTCTCCTCGCGCAAAGTTGCCTTTTTTGGTGTTTTATTATGGTTCCTTTGCCCGCGCTTTTGGGGCGAGAGTTTTTACAATAACAAAGACTTGCTTTTTTGTTCCTTGATGATGATGAGTATGAGCTCTGCTTATTTATGGAGTAGGAAATGGGGGTGGGGGGCAGGCATCCTCTGGGCCATTGTCACCGCCTTTATGGTGAACTTGAGGATAATCGGTCTTTTTGCTGTCTTGTTTGAAGGGGTTTACTTATTAAAAGAATTGTTATCTATTAGTTTTGCGTCGTGGCGGGTGGCGAGCGGAGGGGGACCCCCAAAGACCCAAAACACTCTTTTACGTAGCAAGCTCCGCCTGATTGTCAGGCGGGAGCGCGACGCGAGTTCGAGTGGGGTTGGGGTCTCCCGCCCGAACGAGCAGTCGAGCCGAAGCGAAGCAAAAGCAGTGTTTTGGGTCTTTTTTAAGATGCTCATCTGCACAATTATCTTCTACATCACCTACGTCGCCATCTTCCCCACAGCTTGGCGCGACCCCCTCGGCATTTGGTTCGATGTTTATCAACTCATGCGCAACTACCCCATGGGCATGTTCATCATCTTCTTAGGCCAGAGCATTCATAACACCGCCCTCCCTTGGCACTATCTCCCCGTCTATTTCTTCGCCACCATGCCCCTTTTATTTAGCGCCCTCCTTCTTTTCGCCGTCTTTTTCATCATCAAAAAATTTAAGTCCATTAGCATCAACCTTTTT
>WRMU01000031.1 GCA_009776965.1 Microgenomates group bacterium
GGGGGAAGTGAAGGCGATGGTGGGGGCGGTGTTGGTGGGAGAAGGGGTGGGGGTGGGCGAGGGAGTGGGGGTGGGGGTGGAGGGAGTGCAGTTGTTGGTGAGGCCATAAGGATTGTCGTAAGTGCCATTACCATCGTTGTTGGTACAAATAACGGGATTGAGCCAAATGACTGGAAAAACACCTCGGGGATTGAGAGAGTCAACAGCGATAACTCCGCCGGTGGCACTGACAGCCCAAATGTCATTAGCGGTATTGCTGGGATTGCGCAACCAAGGCTGGTTAGGCATCCCCAGAGCACTGCTGCCGACATTTCCGGCGCTACAAGCCGCGCCAAATCGTTTCTGGCAATAGTCAGCTCCGGAACCAGCGCCAGTGGGGGTGGCGGAGGAGAGAGAACTGTTTAAGCCTCCTCCTAGCCATTCATCGACAGATAATAGCCCCACGCGACCATTATAGCGACAGCCACCAGCGATGTTAAAATTGAAAAATACTTCTGACGAAGAATTGGGGTTATAGTTGTTGGCAGAGTTCCAAGAACTATGGCAGTTACCCTTGGCGCCGGCGCTGGTAATCAAAAGAGATTCCCAAGTTGTTTTTTGCTTGACAGCCATGCTCCGAGAAATGCCGCCAATGGTCGAGGGGAGGGAGATATAAAACTTGCTGAGCGTTTTGAGAATGTTATAGTTTAGGGGAGTTGAGTAGTTGTTAGTGCAGGTGGAGCTGTCTGAGCAGTTGAAACTAGTGCCGAGACCGCTTTGGGAACCGGTGGAGGCCTGCCGGCAATCGGAGCTAAACCAACGACAGTAATTATTCATGAGCATCCAGTAGGTGAAGTTGTCATCGTCGGTGATGATGGCACCATTGTCGCCACGAGGGTAGAGCTTGATGAGGCGATAATCTTCTGAGGGACTGGTGGTGGAGCCGCAATTATCGGTACTACATTGTTGGGTGTCGGAGGTGGGGATTTTAATCACCGTGCCTATAGGGACACCATTTAAGGAGGTGTTATTGAATTGAGCAGAAACAGAGCCAGTAAAAAACAAAGCAAACAAGGACAGACCAAGTACCGTTACTAGGCTCCGATGATAATTCATGAAATAAGTATAACACAACTATTAATAAGTTGGCAAGAAGATTTTCATGTTGTCGGTGGTAACAACAATTTCATTAAAGCCGCGCTCGACAATGATGCGAATGGCCTTGCGAAAAACATTGTCGAGAGTGCGCTCTAAGGTCCGGATGCCCATATCATGACCCAGAGGGCGGATAATATGAGGCCAGACACTATCAGCGATGACAAGTTGATTGGGCTGGAGGCCGGTTTGTTGATAGAGACGCGGGAGGAGATAGTTCTTGGCAATGACGAGTTTTTCTTCGTCGGAATAGGAGGGCATAGACAACTTTTCCACCCGATCGAGAACGGCAGTGGCGATATCATTAGTATTATTGGCGGTGGCGATAAAGATGGCTTCGCTTAAGTTAACTGGATAGTCGAGATAGGTATCGACAAAATTATTGTTTTGAGCTGGGTCGAGGAGCTCTACTAAAACTCCCATGATGTCGCGATTGGCTTCAACAGCCACGCGGTCAATTTCGTCGAGGAGGATGATGGGGTTGCGAACTTTGGCTTCGGCGAGACCCTTAATAACTTTCCCTGGGCTAGCATCGAGCGTCAAGCGATTTTGGCCGCGCAATTCGCTACTGCTAGCCAGACCGCCAAAAGGAATACGGATGAGGGGGCGGCCCAGAGCTTCAGCAAGAGCATAGGCAAAAGTGGTTTTGCCAGTACCAACCAGACCAACCAAAAAAATTACCGGAGAACGCAGAGGTAAATCAGGAGCTTGTTTAGCTCGCAAGTTCATTTCGGCGATAAACTCATAAAAGCGATTTTTGATTTCCTCCATGCCGTAGCTATGGCGATTAAAGACTTCCTGAGCATGAGCGAGGTTGAGATTGTCGGCGGCGCGGCTTTTCCAAGGCACGGCCAAGAGCCAATTGATATAGCGAGTGACCATATCGTATTTGGTGTCGTAATTGCCAAAACCAGCAGCAGTTTGGAGGGCAATAATCTCCCGATTGGCCTTATGCTTGAGGTCATCGGGCAATTGAGACTGGGCGACAGTGATTTTTAGGGCTTCGATCTCACGATTGATGGTCTGGATGGGATCGAAACTCAAGTTAGGATCGGTCATATGTTAGGAAGTAATATGTTGTTTGGCGTTAAGCAGATCGTTTTTTTGCTGATTGAGTTGAGTGGCATAGTTTTGGGAGGCAGATAAGGTATATTCTAACACCTGAGCGGCATATTGTTTCTTCTCAATTTCCTTCTTGAGCTTATCGGCGTCGGTGGTGAGGGACATAATTTTGGCGTTGATGGCGGAAAGTTGTGATTCAATTTCGGCGAGCTGCTGGTCGATCATGGCCACAGGGGAGAGATTGAGATGCTCAGGAGGGAGAGGTTTGGGAGCGGGTTCGGGGGCAGGGGCGGGTTCGGGCTCGGGTTCGGGTTCAGGAGAGGGGAAAAGTTCGGACTCAGGAGTTGTCTCGGGGGCAGGAGTGGGGGTGGTTTGGTCTAAAAAGGGAGGGAGGGAAACATCGTCGGTGGCGGGTGGAGTTGACTCGGAAGTGGGATCGGCGGCCTCTGGCGGGAGCTCAGGAGGAGACTCGGGCTGTGACTCCAAGGGAGGGAGTTCGGAAGAAGGTTCGAGAGTTGTCTCTGGTTCTGGCGCGACTTTCTCGAGAGTGGCATTTAAGTCGGCGAGCGAGGGGAGGGAGGTGGGAGCGGGCTCAGGGACGGGATCAGGGGTGGACTCGGGCAATGGTTCGGGAGTGGAATCAGGAGGAGGTTCGGCAACCTCGGGCGGGAGCTCGGGAGAAGAATCGGGCTGTGGCTCGAGGGGAGGGAGTTCGGAGGAGGTCTCGGAAGCTGGTTGTTCGGGATCTCCTAGAGTGAGTTCCGGAAGATTTTCGGGCTCAGGAAGGGGCTCTGGGGGGACTTCCTCGGAGACAGGGTCGGCGGCAGAAAGAGATTCTGCAGCAGGATCGCCCTCAGGTGCTTTGTCGGTGAACATCTTATTTAGCTCGTCGAGAGAGGGGAGGGAGGTGGCGACAGGAACATCGGAGGGAGCTATCGAGGGATCGGCGGCAGGAGGAGCAGTGGATACGTCGTCGATGGTAGTAGTAATTTGGGCAGTTTCTGGAGCGGCATCTTCATCACCAAAAACTGTGGGAAGTGGTGGCAGATTAGTCTGATTTGACATAACTAAACAGCCAGACTAGCTGGGGCAGGTCTAGCAGAATTATTTTTAATATTAGTAACAAAATCGACAATGGAAGTGAGGCGCTTTTCCACATAGTTAGTACGCACTTCGATGAGCTGGCGCCAAAAATCGGCAAGGGCGGCGGCGAGAAGCTGCGAGCCAGCGTCTTTTTGGTGCTTCTTGAGGAGGTTGTCGATGAGGGAGCGCTGGCGGGCATCTAGATCTTCGAGCTCTCCGCGGTGATTATCGAGTTGTCTCTCGAGTAGTTCAACTTGTTTTTTGAGGTTGGCGAGGGCGGAAAGTTGCTCGTCGGTGAAAAGCATTTCGGCGTCTTTCTGGGCGGCGAGGAGCACTTGGCTTTGCCAGTACTGCATGAGGCGTTCAATCTGATTAACTGCCTTAATCCCATCAACGCTGAGTTGGTAAACGGTGGCAGTTTGGTCGAGAAGATCCTTCAAGAAAAACTCTTTTTGGAGAATATTGAGTTGCATTAAGAGTTTCTGGTAGGATGCGGACAGATCTGGCGACATATTAGGCAGCTATTTGTCCTGCCAGAGATGTGGTTTCGGCAGGGTTGTTAATAATATTTTCTCTGACGGTAGGATTGGCGTAAATATCCGGAAGGGTGGAGATGGTTTGGGCTTCTTGCTGATTGGTCTTAATCAGCTCGAGAGATCTTTCCTTGATGTCGTCCATGTTTAATTCTTGGCGACTGAGCTTTAGCTCAGCCATGATGGTAGCGGGGTCGATGTCTGGCTCGAGAGAAGGCAAATCGACTTCGGCAGCTTCGGCAGGAGCGGTGGCCAATTCTTCTGGCTCGGGACTTTCTGGGGTAAAATTGAGATCTTCGATATCAAAAGTGATGGGAGGTAGCTCTGGTTCTGGTGTTACTTCGGGAGCAGGTTCAACAGCGAGGATTTCTGGGATGGACTCGGGCGCAGGAGGAGCTGGCTCGAGAGTGGCTGGCGGTGCTTCAGGCGCAGGGGCGGGTTCTGAGGCTGGTTCAGGTTCGGGGGAAGGAGGTGGCTCTGCCGGCACTTCGGGAATAGCTACGGAAGGGGCGGAGGGGGCCACTTCGGGAATTGCTTCGGGAGTGGTCTCTGGGGTGGCCTCGAGGGTTTCGGGGGCGGCTTCAGGGAGGGCGGCCTCAGCGATAGCCTCAAGCTCAGGAGGAGGTTCGGGAGTGGCGGGAGGTGCTTCAGGCGCAGAGGCGGGTTCTGAGGCTGGAGGAGTAGCGAGTTCGGGATAGGCAGTGTCGATTTGCTGGAGGGCAATGGCCATCTCGCCTTTTTGAGCTTCGGTGATAATTTGAGGGAGAAGATCTTTAATTTCTTTGATGGTTTCGACTATAGTGGTGGTGGGAGGGGGACTGCTGACATCAGGACTGACATTAGATCGCAGTCCTAGGCCGGCTAAAGTCATAATGACGGGATTGCTTCCATCTAATGCTATGCCATGGTCTATAAGAGCATTGAGTCTTTGTTGCTTTGCTTCGAGTTCGGGGTCGGGAGGAGTAGCTTCTGGCTCTGGCGCGAGAGCGGGAGCTTCGGAGACGATGGATTCAGGGAGCTCGGCGCTGACGGGAGTGGTTTCGACAGCGACTTCGACAACAACCTCGGGAGGAGTCTGAGCGATAGCAGCCTCTTGGACGGCGACTTCAGGGGGGATGGAATGACCTTCGGGATTCATAATAACAGTTTAGCATGAAATTGGGGGGAAATGCAAGGGCTTAAAACTGTAGTTCTGTTAACCAATCCAGATTTCTAATCTCAGCCATCACTTCCCTAATCAAATCTTTCAAATCCTCAAGGTCGGAGTCGGTGAAGGTAATTTCATGGCGAGAGAAGGTTTTGCGGTCTTTTTTTTCGACAAAGTCGATGATGCCGAGGCGAGCGTCATAGGGAAAAGAGGAGTCGAGGGAGGTGAGGAGTTTATAAAAAAGAAGCTGGCGCTGGGCAGGGCTTTTGATGCTATCGGGAAGGGCGAGCTCGCGCGCAGAGAGGTCGCTTTGGGAAGTGGCGGTGGCACAAAATAATTCATTGCGAGATTTGGGGTGGCCGGTTTTATAATCAATGACCGAAACTGTATTGGCGGCTGCGTCGAGAAGGTCAATGCGGTCAATCCGTCCATAAAGAATAATATCCTCGTCGAGAATGACGCGGCGTTGACGGCCAAAAGTTTCTTCGAGAGAAACAATAGCGGGTAAGTCGGAGTCAGATAAATAAGTATCTATATAATCTGTCCAGAGAGTTTGGCCATCTTTAAGGCGGAGTTTTTTGTCGAAGGAGGTGAGAAGTTGGTTGTCTAGGGCGTGAGTAAAATGCTCATGGATTTTTGCTGGAGGGGGGAAGGCTGGAGAGGTGGGGCGGCGGGAAAGGAGAAAAGGAGTATAAATAAAATTGAGAGTGCTATGGACAGCATTGCCGAAAGCAAGGGCAGAGGTGGTGATTTCCTCGGGGACGCGAAGAATATGGCGATAAACAAATCTTTGGCGGTCGCGCAGATAGTCATTGAGAGCGGTGGCGGAAAGGCGAAAATCGGAGATTAAAGAAGAAAAGAAATCGCGCTGCTGCTTAGAAGTGAAAATGGGCTCTGGGGGGGGCGAGAGGACTTTAAGGAGATAGTCTTGATAAAGATCGGGAGTGATGATGTCGGCGGGAGGGCGATGAAGGGAATCGGGCTGACTAACTTCTAGGTCGGCGATAAACTCGCTGAGGTTCTTATCCTTGAGCTGATGGTTTTGCTGATATTGGGAGGCATAGCTTAAAAAGACTTGGGTTTTGGCGCGCGAGATAGCGACATAAAGCAGGCGGCGCTCGTCATCTTCTTGCTCTGCAGCAGAAGGTTGAGTGTGGACGAGAATGCCGGCGGGATAATGCCAGCTGGAGCGTTTTTTGCCCCCGCCCCACTTGCCGTCAATGAGCTCAGGGAGAAAAACATAGCTCCATTCGCGACCCTTGGCAGAATGGACAGTACAGAGCTTGAGGCTCTGGGAGCGAGAGGCAGGAGCAGTAACTTTGAGGGGAAGGTGGTAGCGACTCATAATAGCCATGTCTTTGCAGAAGTCGGAGAGAGAGAAGTCTGGGGCAGTGGTATTGAGCGAGCGGACTTGATCAAAAAGGGTGCGCAGGGCGGCAAGGAGAAAAAGACGCTCCTGATGGGCAATGAGATGGTCGAGAAAGCCGATGCTATGGAGACATTTTTCGAGCCAAGAGAGGAAAAGTTGGTTATGTTCTTGGGATTTGAGGTCGAGGAGTTGCTGATAAAAATCTTGAAGGAAAGTGGGGACGAGAGAGTCCTTATCCTCGAGAAGCTGCCAGATGTTGAGGCGTTTCTCGCTGCAAGTGCGCGATAAAGTGATGAGTTCAAGGCGAGAGAAATTAAGCCAGTCATACCAAACCACCTGCCAGAAAACCGCGTCACTCCCCTCCTCTCCCAAGACGTTAATGAGGCGCAAAAAATTGAGGAGCTGGAGAATGAGCGGTAAGAGAAAAATGTCCACTCCACCCTCGAGTTCATAGGGGATGTTAAGGCGGTCGAGGGCGGTCATAAAACGATGAGCGTCGGCATTGTGTTTATAAAGAATGGCGATTTCTTCTAGAGGAACTTTTTTGACAAGAAGTTTCTTGATTTCCTCCATGATGAAGATGGTTTCATGGTCGTCGCTTGGAC
The DNA here is from genome assembly GCA_009776965.1 of Microgenomates group bacterium. GTDB lineage: Bacteria > Patescibacteriota > Microgenomatia > UBA1400 > PJMF01 > WRMU01. Next base: position 6,934 of record WRMU01000031.1, read on the forward strand.
CTTCAAAGAGAGTGAGCTGAGAGCCGGAGCGAGGAGGAGCGGCAGACAGAGGAGAATCTTGAGAGGAGTTCCGTTCGCCGGAGATGACCGCTTGGGCGGCATTATAGATATGTTGGGAGCAGCGGTAGCCATCGGTGAGGGTGATGACGGCAGCAGCAGGATAAGTGGCATAAAATTGATGGATATTTTCCAAAGAAGCGCCTTGGAAGCGATAGATGGATTGATGAGGGTCACCAACCACAAAAAGATTGGCTTGCTCCCCCCAATGACTAGCGAGCAGAGAAACAACTTTATTCTGGGCAGAGTTAGTGTCTTGATATTCGTCAACTAAAAAATATTGGTATTGTTCTTGATATTTCGCGAGAAGGTCGGGATACTGCTCAAAAGCCGCGAGAACAAACATAATCATATCGTCAAAATCATAGCGACTAAAACGGCGCAAGAGGGCATTATAGACGGAGTAGATAGTGACTAAGTCGCGATTTTTGGCAAGATAGGTGCGCTGTTGGTTAATCTTGCCCTTGGCTTTGAGCTGGCCAGAGGCAATGGCGGACTCTAAGTCTTGCTCCTCGCGGTCAATGAGCTCGCTAAAACTCTCGGGGGTAAGTCCTTCTTTTTTAAGCTGGGAAATGACTTCGAGGGAGGGCTTAATATAATAGAAGGGGTTGCCGGACTTTTGGATAGCGGGCAGAGAGGTATTGGTGAAGATTTGTTGGAGAAATTGATGCTGTTCGAGAGGAGTGAGGGGAGCGGAATCGAGCGAGAGGGGAAAATATTCGCCGTTTTCGGCAATAACGCCAGAACAGAAACTATGGAAAGTGCCGATATTAACATAATAGCCGTCTTTGCCAATCATCTTGATGAGGCGCGAGCGCATGGTTTTGGCGGCGGCGTCGGTGTAGGTGAGGGCAAGAATATTCTCTGGGCGAATGTCGAGGCCACTTAAGAGAATATGGGCGATACGGAGGGTGAGGACTTGGGTTTTGCCGGTGCCTGGGCCGGCCATGACCATAACGGGACCCTCAATTGTCTCCACGGCTTGGCGCTGCGCGGGATTGAGAGCTTCGAGAGCGCTGCGAAATTGAGGAGTGGTTGGCATAGGGTGATTATACCGTAAAAAAATCGTTATTGAAGGCGGATGTTGGTGAGCTGCCCAGCACTAGTGAGGACAAAAACGGCGGTGAAAAACCGGTCCTTAATCCCTAGATCAATGGGGCTGACGATAATTTGGAAAGTGTGTTGTTGACCAGCTGAGGCGAGGGTGGCGGGAATGGCATTGACTATCATTCTATCTAGTGACATCTGAGCGGCGAGCTGCTCAAGGAGAGTGGTGGCGAGAAGATCGAGTTGGGTGGCGCTGAGGTTGAGATCTAACTCACTAAGGTTGACAATTTGGCCTTGGCGGGAGAGGAAATGGTCGGTGTCGGGAGCAAAATCGCCGCTGGAGGGAGCATCGACAGCCAACATGTCTTTGGCTATCTCCGCCGCTAAGGCTTCGCGATATTTCTCATAAATGGCCATTTCTTCGGGAGTGAGGGGCTGATCATTTGGGATGGGAATATAATCAGGGATAACGTAGTCGGCGGCGGATGAGGGCGGGGGTTCTGGTTGACTCTCGGGAGAAGAAGGTTCTTGTGAGGAGATGATGAGTTGGATAATGATCACTAGCGAGACGGCAGCGATAAAAAGAATTAGGGTTAGTTTTTTAGTATTCATATTAGTGGTGCTAAATAATTTTTTTGATTTATTGACAAGTGTGAGAGGCTTCTAGTTCTTTTAATAGTTGATAGGGATTAGTGGTTTCATTGAGACTAAAATGCAAATGGGGGATGGTGCCACCGGTGCTGCCAACACCACTACCAGTATCCAAAGTGTCGCCCACATACCCAATAACTTGACCGGCTAAGACCGTGACGGGTTGGCCATTGATGGTGGGATTGTCAACAACAGTACCGTCCATATGTCTGAATTGCTCCAAAAAATCTGCATAGCGTTGCATATGAGCATAATAATAAGGAGGGTTGGAACTGGTGGAGTCTTGAATGGAGATGCGCCAGCCGCCTAATTTGTTCCAGCCAATGCGGGTAATGGTGCCATCGGAAATAGAAACAATGGGTAGACCCATGTCAGCGATAATATCAGTACCTTTGTGGGTGCTACCACTACCTCTGCTAGCTCCATAATCGTCGTAAAAACTATAATTACCGATTACTGGAAAACATTTGCCGTCAACACTGACAAAAAGTCCTTCGGCGGGACAGTCGCCAACACAGATGGAGGCGGAAGAGGTTTGGACGGCGGAAGTGAGTATGCCGGAGGAAGTATAAGAGCTGGAACCGGTGATGACTTGAGAAATATTATTGAATAGTATATTTTGACCGGCAGTATTGAGGTGGACGCCATCACTGCTATAGGCAGAACTGAGATAGCCGTATTGGTCGACTAGACCAGATGAGACGTCGATGACGGTGATGTTTTGAGAGCTGGCGAAATTAGTGATCTCTTGGTTGAAGTCGTTAATATCGTCTAAAAAGGAGGCGCCGCCAGAAAAGGTGGTGCTGGTGGGAAGGACTTTGGCGTAATAGATGGTGGTTCCGGGGTAGCGAGCTCTAAGTTGAGTTAATAGGGTTTTCATCTCTGCAGTTTGATGAAGGCTATTTACTCCGAGCATGATATAGATGAAACTAGGTTCTGGATGTTCAGAAAGAAAGTTAGTAAAATCGGCGCTGAGATTGGAGCCGGTGACTAGGCCGCTGGGACTGCCAGAAACGGGACGGCTGACTACAGCATTAACTATTCCTCCTTGAGCACTTAGTTGGGAGGAGATGCCGGCAGTGATGGAATCGCCGATGAACAGGCCGCCAGAGAGACGTGAGGCGCTGGGGTCTTCGACAAAATTGCCCCCCGAGCTGGAACCGTCGCCAAAAGAGCATTGGCGGTTATAGAGATTACTAAGGAATTGAGTGGGATCTAGAAGGCCGGCGGGCGCAGATTGGCCGCTATACCATAACCCCCATTGTCGGAAAGAAGCGGGGTCCCAGAGCTCAAAATGGAGCATGCCACATCTTCTGGCCGTGCCGATAACATCGCCCATGCGAACTTTATCGCCTACTTTGAAGGTGTTAGGAACGGCGTTGGAATCAATATGGTTGTAAATTGCACCTCGATCGACTTCGCCGTAATTAACAATTCTGGTCACTCCGTTGATGGTATGTTTGACGAGAATGCCGGCAGCATAGCCGCCAGTTTGGTGGACGGTGTTGTTGGTGGTGCAGTTGATGAAGTTCCAAACAATCTCCACTATCTCTCCGTCGGCGATGGCATAGACATTGGCATCCACATCATAATTTCGACCGGCGGTAAAAATGTCAACGCCGGCATGGTATCTGGCCCCGCTGCTGCGAGAGGACTTGAATGCCCCACCATAGCTGCCGATGGAGACACCGGGGCGAAGAAACTCCTCTTTGATGGGGAGAGTGCATTGAGCAGAAACGCTGCGGACAGCAACGGAAGAGAGGAAGCTAAAAAGAATGGTGGCTAGAAAGAGAACTTTTTTCATGGCTAATCTTCTGGCTGGGCTATCGCTGTCGTTTGATGGGTGTGGTTGATGGTATAGCAGCTGGCGGGGCTGGAGGGCTGGCATCGTACTCGGTAGGTGTCGTCACTGCCGAAAGTGTCGTTTGATGCAGAGGGTCCGGCTGGATCATCGACTGGCTGAGACCAAAAGTTTAATTTGACCTCATATAAGTCAGGCTCTAGCTCCCTGAGGCTAAAGATTGAAGCGGTGAGGAGGGACTGGCCTTGGCTGATGAGCTCTACGGTTTTGCGGTCGATGGCGTCGGCTAGCCAGAGAGATAAAAGGTGGTCATGGTCGATGAGAATATTGGGACTATAGCTAAAGGTTCCTTGTTCTAGAGTTTGGTGGACATCGCTAGGATTTAGGGCCGGGG
>WRMU01000032.1 GCA_009776965.1 Microgenomates group bacterium
CAGGAGCTGGAGCCGGGGCACCTGGGGCGGCAGGAGCTGGAGCAGGTGCAGCTGGGGCGGCGGGAGCTGGAGCAGGGGCAGCTGGGGCGGCAGGAGCTGGAGCGGCTGGGGCGGCTGGGGGAGCAGTAGGAAGCGCAGCAGGAACTGCAGGTGGGGCAGGAGCTGGAGTGGGCGGCGGGCTTGTTCTATTAATCATAATTGCAGCTATTGTGTCGATAATATTGCATATTGTTGTGGTCATCTGGTTGGTGACGGCAATGTATTTATACAAGCTGGACCTTGATTATCAAAGCCAGCAGCAAACTGCTATTGATAACCTTAATTATCCGGTGGAAGTGAACGTAAGTACTTCGATTGATAAGACGGTCAACCCACAAGAGGATGGATATATCAATGATATTACCACGCAGGTGACAATTTTTGTGAAGAATAGCGGGCAAAACACTAAATTGACTCCAAACTTGACGGCAGAGATGGACTATTTGTGTGAGGATGAGAATCATTGCCCGCCAACGCGTAATGATACGAACTTATTTTTAGATTCATACAGGGAGGCGCTGGAGGACTGGAATGAGCGGAGCACCACTGGTGACCATGAGGGGATGACGATGAGTTTTAGCGCGGAAAATGAGATATTAAATAGCAGTCAATTAAACAGTGGATATCAAGATTTCTGGGCAAAACAAGCGGTCAATGTGGGGTTTGACTATATTCAAAAGAGTGCAACGACAGGAAGCGGGAGCGGGGGAGCGGGAACGAGCGGAAGTGTGGTGACAGGAACTAGTCATAGGTCATATAATTATAGTCAAATGGCAATTTGCACAGATGGAGCGAGCTCTGATACTTATGGTTCAGCTACGCATCAAAGCCAGACGGCTTATTTAAATGGTGTTATAGTGGCGGACAGAGTTCCTTATGTGGTAATTCCCTTGGATCATCCAAGACCACAGGATGGCGATTTAGGTGATATGGCGGTGGTAATAGACAATACAACAGGCAGGTCTGTGTATGCGATTGTGGGAGATTTGGGTCCTAACGGTAAAAATAATGAGGTTTCCTTGGCGGCGGCTTGGTCCCTAGGTTTTTCTCAGGAAGAGGCTAATGGCACAAGGGGCCCGGCAGGTGACTTTACCACGATTATTTTTCCTGGCACAAAGCAAACAGGAAGTTCTGTGGAGGAGTTGTTGGAAAATATTAGTGCGATTGGTCCGACATTATATGATGGGACAATAGTGGCAGGAGGTGGGAGTACGGGGAGCTCGGGAGGAACGGAAGTAATGCAGTGTAGAAAGCGGGAATCAGAAGTTTTTGCTGATTTGTCTTGGTGGGATGTGCCGGGGTTTATCATTTTTCTAACCATACCCAATCCGTTTTATGGAGGGAAAACCGGTTATGAGAATGCGCTATGGATGTTGGATCTTCCGGAATGCGCGGAGAGCACTAGCAATAGCGCCACGGGAGGATGGAGCAATATTGATCCAGATACGTGGGCAGAGATGCAAGCTAATAGTGAGGATATGGAGGTGAAGCTGGAATATGTGCAAAGCGTGTTTGCAGGAGCGGCGGGAGCGAATGGATATAGTGGGGCGCAAGTGGCGGCAGCGGTGGTGGCGTGTGAGAGTGGTTGGAGTAGTGATATTGATAATCGTACTACGATGGATTCATCGGCGTGTAGTGGATATGGTTGTCATGGGTTATTTCAACTCCATGCTGGTTTTCATTGTTCAGCAGCGCAGCAGGTATTGGACTCGGGAGGTTATGTTGATCTGGTTAATGAATTAAAAGGGAAGTATGGTAGTGGGGCAACGGCGGAAAATAATCAACAAATGTGTGAAGAGGCGTTACATAATCCATTTGTGAACACTGATGTGGCGTGGACGACTTATCAAAGTGGAGGATGGAAGCCATGGGAGTGTTTTACTAATTATGAAAAAGGTTCCTCACAAAATTATATGAAGTTTATTAATAATTATTAAGATATGAAAAAAAATAATTGGCAAATGGTAGTAGTGATTGGGCTGGCAGTGACGATAGTGATCTTGGCGATTGTCTTGATTGAAGGAGGAAGGCAAGATCAGAGAGGAAGCGAGGAAGATAATCTATCGACAGTGTCTCCGACGAGCAATATTAATGCAACGCGGGGGGAGCGGGAGGAAAATGTGATTCCAGCTCCGGAGCAGACAGTGGCATTAGGAGGACAAATCTCGGTGAGCGAGCAGCTGGCACAAACTAATGATTTGGGGGTGAAACCAGAGGCGGCGAGGTGGCAAGAGGGACTGGGAGAATGGTGGTTTAATAGGCAAGACACGGGGCAGACGCTGAGATGCGATCGGGATGTATGTCGGCTGCGGACCGAATTAAAAGATGGAGCGACCTATCCAGCGTTTTTTATTGATTATGAAACGCAAAAAAACAATTTGTTGGCGGTGGCGGAGAATTATTTACGAGATTATTGGGGTTTTAATAGGATTGTGCTGATGCCCGATAGTGAAGTATTTTATCGACTGGGTGGCGGGGTGAGTAATTACTTTTTGGAGGCAGTGATGACGGCGAATGAGGCCAATGTGGTGAGCTGGAGCTGGTACTGGGCTCATAATGGACAAATACTGTCTTGGCAAAATATGCCGGCGGCGATAGTGACGATGAGTACTAATGGGAATGTGTTGAACGCCACGATTACCGACAGAACTCCCATGAGCGTGAGCATGGTGGGGAATGAGCGGAAGCTGTTGAATAATACGGAATTGCTGACTTTATTACAAAGAGGCGAGGGAGAGTGGCTAAACATGAGCAGATTGTCGGAAATAAAAAGAACGGAGGTGAGACGGATCGAGGTGGTATGGGTGAGTGAGGGAGAAAATCAGTCTGTCCCCTATTATTATTTAACTGGAGAGTTTGGTGACGGAGAAGTGACACAAAAAAACACCGTTGTGTTAAAATAAAAATGATGAAAAAAAAGTTGATTATTATTCTGGGAGTGGTTTGTGGAGTGGTGGTGCTGTTATTTTTGTTGGCGATGCAAGGGGAAGAAAGGCAGGTATTTAATCAGGGAACGAAAGAGGTAACTACAGGAGAGAGCGGACTTAATAGCCGAAATGAGGAGGAGATTAATGGTTTTAATGAGCTAGACTATGACAGAGGGCAAGTGCGAGCTACTTCTGATTCGACGGCGCTGGCGCAAATCCAAGAGACATCGCTTACTTTAGTGGGGAAAGATCAATTAGTGCAATTGGGAATGACCCAAGCGGCGGCGAGAAATGTGGAGACGGAAGTAATAAAAAATGTGATTGAATTGGATCTGGGTTATGTGGCCATAGCGACAGTAAATCGACAGTCAGTCCAAGTGGATGCGACAAATAATGGGGTGACATTTCAGGTAATTATCAGTGATAGTCGGGAACTGATGATTGCTGAGGAAAGCGCGGCAGAAAAAACGGAACTAGCAGAGCCAATGTTTTATGAGACGAGAGTGCAGTTTGTGCCCGAGAGTAGCGCGATAGAGAGTTTTAGCTGGGAGAGGACGAAGTAGATGCAACAACACGCCATTCCTCAGGATATTATTGGTTATAAGTTTAATCTGTTTGGGAAACTAAATCTTGTGCAGTTTTTGCAACTGATTATTCCTTGTGGACTGACGGCTTTGATGTGGAGAGTGGGGACACCTTTGATATTATTGATTCCACTGGGGATTTTGTTGGTGGGATATGGGTTGATGGCGGCGTTTGTGCCGATTGGAGGGCGACCAGTATCACATTGGTCGTTGACTTTTTTGCATAATTTGTATGCGCCGACTAAGTTTTATTGGCGCAAGGGCGAGTTTGTACCAGATTACTTTGATAGCGGAACGTTGGAAGGAGTGAGCGAAGTGGTGGATTCGCATGATTCACTCTGGGGAGAAGGAGACAAGGTGGTGGCAGCGCATAGTTATTTTTCGAGCATTAAGGGCATGGAGGAGGAAGATCCGCTGGAGTTGGGACAAAAATTACAGATTGAGGGACTGCTAAATAGCTTTGATGACGTGCGAGTGGCGAATGTTAATGCGGTGCCAATGACGGTGAAGCCAAAAGTAAATAATGAACAAGCCTTGCGGGCGAGACAATTACAAGGAAATTAGGTATAATAAATATATGGCTGGATCACAAGAAATCTCATCATCGACACAGAACTTTACGGAGATTTTTGATATTGCTAATGATATGGTGATTTTTATTGACGGGAGTGTTTCTTTGGTTTTGGAAGTGGGGGCGATGAACTTTGGCTTATTGGCTGAGGATGAGCAGGATGCGGCGATTTATGCATATGCAGGATTATTGAATGCGCTAAGTTTTCCCATTGAAATTGTAATTAGATCGCATACTAAGGACGTGACTAATTATTGGGACAATTTAGACGTGGCTATAGAAAAGGCGAATAGCGACATAAAGAAAGCGCAGATTGCTAGGTATCGGGACTTTGTGGGGGAGTTGGTACAAGAGGGAAATGTGTTGGAAAAAGATTTCTTGATAGTGATTAATGCTAATAGCTTGGATTTGGGGATGGTGAGCGCAAAATCGTTTTTGCCATGGCAGAAGGAAGATATGGACATGAGCAAGATGGACAAGGGCGAGATATATAGCAAGGCGCAGGCTTGGCTGGAACCAAAAAAATCACAAGTGGTGGATGCGCTGGCGAGAGTGGGGCTGGGAGCGAAGCAGCTTAATACCCAAGAGCTGGTGAAACTTTATTACACAGGATATAACTTTGCGGATGCGCAGGGAGTGATTGTGGGGGAAACGACGGATTATACTACTCCCCTAGTAACAACGGGAAAATAACATGGCAAAAACAGATCCAAAACAAACAGCCGAACAACAAAAAATAGTGGAAAAAATTAAGACTTTTTCGCGAGGGCTAGTGACGGTGCAGGATATTATTTCGCCAGAAGCGATTGAGGTGGATTTTAATTTTCAAAAAATTAATTCTTTTTATACTCAAACTTTGTTTGTGGCGGGATATCCGCGGACAGTATTGGCGAATTGGCTGTCGCCTTTGATTAACTATCCGGCTAATATGAATATTTCGATGTTCATTAATCCCACGGACGCTAATGAGATTCTGGAAAACTTACGGCGCAAGATCACGGAGATGGAAGCGGAAATAACTAGTGATTTGCGGGCGGGGAAAATTACTAATATCTCGACAGAAATTAAGCTGGAGGACGCAGTGAACTTGCGTGAGCAGTTGGCGAGAGGCACGGATAGATTTTTCCAATTTGGACTGTATGTGACCATTAAGGCTAATTCTTTTGAGGAATTGGACGGATTATCGAAGTCGCTGCGCTCGACCTTGGGGTCGCTGTTGATTATTACTAAGATGGCGACGATGCAGATGAGCGAGGGCTTTAAGACCACGATGCCGATGGGGATGGATAAGCTCAAGGTGCTTAGAAACATGGATACGACGAGTTTGGCGACAACTTTTCCTTTTACCTCGAGCGAGCTGAGTATGGAGGACGGGATTATGTATGGGCTGAATGAGCATAATGGCTCTTTGGTGATTTTTGATCGCTTCCAGATGGAAAACGCCAATATGGTGATTTTTGCGAAGTCGGGCAGTGGAAAGAGCTATACGGTGAAATTAGAAATTATTAGGCAATTAATGTTTGGGGTGGAGGTGATTGTGTTGGATCCGGAACATGAGTATGCGGCGCTATGCCAAAAATATGAGGGGCAGTATTTGAACTTTACTTTTAATTCGCCAACAAAAATCAATCCTTTTGATTTGAGCAATTTATATGAGGAAGGAGAGAATGAACTGGGGCAGAAGATTTTATCTATTCATGGGCTATTAAAGGTGATGTTGGGCGAGGCGAGTCCGCAGCAAGAAGCGCTGCTGGATAGGGCGATTGTGGCGGCTTATAAGGCTAAAGGCATTACTCCAGATCCAGAAACGCAAAAGAATGAACCGCCGTTGATGGAAGATTTATATAAAGCGCTGATTGGGATGGAGACGCCGGATGCGCTGGAGCTGGCAGTGCGGCTAGAAAAGTTTATTACCGGAAGTTTTAGAGGGTTGTTTGATCAAAAATCAAATATCGAAATTAAGAGTCAGCTGACGGTGTTTTCCATTAAAGACGTGCAGGAGGAGTTGCGGCCGGTGGCGATGTATGTGATTTTGGATTTCATTTGGACGAGAGTGAAAAAAGATATGAAGAAGCGGATTTTAGTGATTGATGAGGCTTGGTACTTTATGCAGTATGATGATAGCGCGCAATTTTTATATTCGATGGCCAAGCGGGCGCGGAAATATTATTTGGGGGTGACGACGATTAGTCAAGACGTGGAAGACTTCTTAAAAAATGATTATGGCAAGGCGGTGGTGAGCAATAGTTCAATTCAGTTTTTGATGAAGCAGGCGAGCGTGTCGATTAAGCCGCTGGCAGAAGCTTTCCATTTATCGCAAGGAGAACAGCAGCTGCTGCTGGCAGCAGACGTGGGAGAAGGAGTGTTTTTTGCGGGGAGTAACCACGTGGCGCTGCGAGTGGTGGCGAGCGATGAGGAACATGCGGTGATTACCACAAATCCTGAGGAACTGGCAAAACAAAGGCAGGCGCAGCAACAGCAGCAAGCGCCGCCACCTCCACCAGCTGCCCCCCCTGCCCCACCAGAGCCGCAAAAAGCACAGCAGCAGCCACAACAGCAGCAGGCAGAAGGAAATGCTAGTCCGCTGCCAAAACCGCCTCAAGCGGATTTGATTTTTTCTTATCAACCTCCAAAATGAGTTGGAGATCAGCAGAGGAGTTAGCCTGCATGAGCTGGGCGCGGAGGGCAGAGGCGCCGGCAAACCCGCGGGCGTACCAAGCGAGGTGTTTGCGCATGGGGAGGAAAGAGTAGTTACTGAGGGAGGAGAAACATTGTTCGTAGAGGAGGGCGTGTTCGAGGGCAAGAGCGAGATAGAAGCTTCTTCTGTCATTATTTTCATTTTGACTCGATTTTGCCTCAGGCGAGGAACACTCGCTTGAGGCAAGTTCGGGCACGGCTGTCGTCTTCATGAAATTAATAACAGAAGAAGCTTCCTGTCTATCCGCAAAAACAAACGGATTACCCATGGCGGCACGACCAATCAACACTCCATCGACGCCGTACTGAACAACTTTTTCCTGAGCCTCTCCCCTACTTTGCACGTCGCCATTGCCCAAAACGATGGTATTGGGGGAAAGAGATTTGATGAGGCGGGCGGCGCGGGCGATGGCTTCCCAGTCGGCGTGGCCGGAGTATCCCTGACGGTAAGTGCGGCCATGGAGGATGATGGCGGCGGGTTTTAATTCTTCCGCCAGCCAACCGAGCCAGTCCTCAATCTCCAGCTCATTGAAGCCGAGGCGAGTTTTGATGCTGACGGGGAGTTTGCCCTGAGCTGCCTCGAGAGTGGCGAGATAGATTTCTTTGGCGAGGGGTTTGTTTTGGATGAGGCCAGCGCCGGCGCCGTTGAGGGCTACCTGACGGGCGGGGCAGCCCATATTGAGGTCGATGCCGACGATGCCGGAAGTTCGAGGGATTTGGTGGTTGATGAGGCGGGTGGTGAGGGCGGCGAAGTTGTCGGGGCGGAGGCCGTAGAGTTGGGCGATAGTTCTTGTCTTTGCTCCTCCTCCATTGATTTCTAGACGACAAAAAGAACAATCAACTGTTTTTTGCTGCGACGAGTTCGCAAGACGAAACGTATTTTTCGGGTTGCTAGAAGATGACTTGCAGGGCGTTGGCCCTGACTTTCTTCTAGCCACCAACGAAAAATCCTGTCGCTTGCTCTCTAGTCTGGCAAAAACCAGTTGATTGTTCTTTACTCGGGTAGGAGGATCAGTCCACAACGCCCTTTCTAGCCGCGCTGGATTTTTGAGCATGCCCTCGACATTAACAAACTCTGTCCAGAGAATATCGGGAGCTCCATATTTGGCGGTCATCAGGCGCATGGGGAGGTCGGTGACGCCATCCATGGGAGATAGACCAACGATGCCCAAAGGATGTTTCGCTCTTAAATTGGTCCAGAAATTAGCCGACATACAGGAGTGATTATAGCATAAGGCAAAATTGCTGGTAGAATAGCAAGTATGGAGGAAATAAAAGAAATTATTGAGCTGTTGGACAGTCCCACTAGCGAGGACATAACACTGCTGGAGAGAGCGGCGGCTTATGCGCAGAAAAAACATCAAGGACAAAAAAGGTTCTCGGGAGAGGAGTACTTCAATCATTGTTTGGCGACAGCGAAAAACTTAGCGCTGGTGAAGATGGGAGCAACGACGGTGGCGGCGGGACTACTGCATGACGTGATTGAAGATACGGACACAACAGCCGAGGAAATAAAAAAGGAGTTTGGGGAGGAGATTTGGTTTTTGGTGGACGGGGTGAGCAAGCTGGGGGAGCTGCGCTATCATGGAGCGGAGAGATATAATCAGTCGCTGCGGAAATTGTTTGTGGCGACGGCAAAAGATATTCGGGTGTTGATTATTAAGCTTTGTGATAGATGGCATAATATAGTGACGCTGGATTTTGTGTCGGAAAAAAAGAGGCTGCGGATCGCCAAAGAAACATTGGAGATTTATGCGCCGCTGGCCCATCGACTAGGAATATATAGATTGCAGCGCTCGCTGGAGGACGGAGCATTTAAGTATGTTTATCCCGAGGATTATGAGCGAGCGAAAAAATTGCTGCAGGAAAAGTCGCATGAACAAGAAAAACAATTGAATAAGCTACAGAAAGAAGTGCGGCGAGAATTAGAAAACAATAATATTAAGGACTTTGAGATTAGCTATCGAGTGAAAAGTTTGTATTCGTTTTATAAAAAACTAAAGAAACATCATGATCGGGCGGAGGATATTTATGACGTATTGGCCTTGAGAATTAAATTGAACGAAATTGATGACTGCTATCATGCGCTGGGAATAATTCATGAGAGATGGCAGATTGTGGATAAGAGAACCAAGGATTATGTGGCGCTGCCCAAGGCCAATGGGTATCGCTCGCTGCATACGACAATTTATGATGATGAGCGGAATATTATTGAGATGCAAATCAGGACATTTTTGATGGACAGGGAAGCGGAGTATGGGAGAGCGTCACATTTGTTATATAAAAAAAGAGAAACGAGTGGTGATGCGGAGCTGGATTATATCCAGAGCGTGGCGGTAAAGAACAAGATTGATCGACCGGAATGGGTGGGGCAATTATTAAAATATCAGGAGGAGAATGGAATGTTAGATAGTTTGATTAAGCGAGACGTGCTGACAGAGCAGATTTTTGTGTTTACGCCGCGGGGAGATGTGGTGGAGCTGCCAGCGGGGGCGAGCGTGATTGATTTTGCGTTTAGGATACATACTGAGATTGGGGCGAGATTGGTGGGGGCGGAGGTGAATGGGAAGTTTGTGGGGATTGATACAGAACTCAAACATGGCGATAAGGTTAAAGTGCAAACGCAAAAAAACGCCAGACCGACAACTAAATGGCTGGAGCACTGCAAGACGGCGGAGGCGAGAACGAGGGTGCGGCGAGAGCTGGGACTAGCAATTAAGCGCGTTTAGTGCTAAAATGTGGGGTCTATGGCTAGTAAACGAGATTATTATGATGTTTTGGGGGTTAATAAGGGCGCGAGTCAGGCGGATATTAAGTCGGCCTATCGCAAGGCGGCGCTAAAGTATCATCCAGATAAGAATAAAGAGGCGGGGGCGGAAGCGAAGTTTAAGGAAATCAATGAGGCCTATCAGATTTTGGGCGATGAGAAAAAGCGAGGGACTTATGACCAATTTGGCCATGCGGCTTTTGACCCGAGTAGGGGCGGAGCTAATGCGGCGGCAGGCGAGCAAGGTAATCCTTTTGCGGGGTTTGGGAATGGGGGTTTTAGATGGAGTTATACCACTAATGAAGGCGGGTTTAATAATTTTGATTTTGGCGATCCTTTTGATATTTTTAATAGTTTTTTTGGCGGGGGGTTTAGCGGCGGGCAAAGAGGGAGGAGGATGGCGACTTATTCGATGAAGATCACTTTTAATGAGGCGGTTTTTGGAGTGGAGAAGGAAGTGGAGATCGAGGGAACAAAACGTAAAATCAAAGTGCCAGCAGGAGTGGATAATGGGACGAGAATTAAGTTTGATGATTTTTATTTATCTTTTGACGTGGGGGTGGATCCATATTTTAGGCGCGAAGGGGCGGATATTTATGTGGATGTAAAAGTCCCCTACTCCACTTTAGTTCTGGGCGATAAGGTGAATGTGAAAACATTAAAGGGAGACTTAAAATTGAAAGTGCGCTCGGGGACACAGTCACATACGGTGCTGAGACTGTCGGGCGAGGGAGTGAAGCGAGTGCAGGGGAATGGGTATGGAGATATGTACGTTCGGTTTGTGTTGGAAGTTCCTGAGAGGATGAGTTTTGGGGAGAGGAAGGCGATGGAACAATTGCGAAAAGCAGGGCTGTAAAAACTTCCCTAAATCGGCAAAATCAGATTTTTTTGCTCAAAAACTTCAGTCATTTAGCTTACTAAACTCCTTCAATTTTTTCACAAAGAAAATCTGATTTTGCTCGACTGAGGGAAGTTTTGGTGCTAAAAAGTGTGTAGGTTCAAACACATTTCGGACTTTTATCCTAGATAAATAGGAGAAAGGATAACGAAATGGGAGTAAATACTTATCAAATCTGTTCATCTAACTTAGTGGGTCGTTGGGGTTATGATATGCTC
>WRMU01000033.1 GCA_009776965.1 Microgenomates group bacterium
CATCCTTTATTTCTCAAATATACTTTTGGAGGAACTCCGGATATTAGGGTAATTGTTTATAATAGTATTCCAGTGATGGCGATGTTGCGTTTGCCCACTAAGCAGTCTGGAGGGCGGGCAAACTTGCATCAGGGTGCGCTGGGATTAGGGATTGATTTGGCGACAGGAGTGACTATCCATGCAATTACTGGCGGGGGGCAGAACATTAGTTATGTGCCGGGGACGAAGAAAAAATTGAATGGCTTGATGGTGCCGTTCTGGGGGCAAGTGTTGAAAACAGCGGTGGAGGCGGCTAATGCTGCGGCTTTGGCTTATGGAGGAATTGATTTGTTTGTACATAAAGAAAAGGGGCCGATGGTGGTGGAGGTTAATGTGCGGCCGGGCTTATCCATTCAACTGGCAAATCAACAGGGATTGAAGGGCAGGTTGGAGCGAATTAAGGGGTTAAATGTATTAAGCGCGGAGCATGGAGTGAAGATTGCGCAAACTTTGTTTGATAGCCATCTACGTAATAAGGTGGTGGCAGCAGACGAAAAGGTTTTGATTAAGCCGCAATTGGAGATTATGATTTATGATCAGCATAAAACTGCTCAGAAGATTATGGCTCAAGTGGCTACGGGTAGGCAAAAAAGTATTATTGCCGCAGAGACGGCAGAGCAATTAGGATTGGTAAATCCGGATGATTTGTTGTGGTGGACTAAAGAAAGCGGCGGGGAAAAGGCACCGGTGATTGCAGTCGCTTTGAATGTGGCGCGCAAAAAAATTACTACCACATTGGTGGTGAGTAAAACTTTGAATCGTGATAAAATTAAGATTAAATTGGGTCGGGATGACCTAAAGCAATTTTTAATTGAAATGGAATAATATGGGATTGATTTCTGGCTTAGTGCCGGTAAATATGGCAGATCAAAAAGCGATGTGGTTGGCTAGTGCGCCGCGCTATGATTATAATCCGCAGTTTGTTTATGGGAGAGAGTTTAGTCAAAAAACTTTGACTAAGTATGGTTTTCCGGAGGAAGGGTTGGTGGAATTGGCCAAGAAGATTTTGGAGGAATTGCCGTCCAATTTTTTCCCGAAGCAGATTGCGAGCCAAGAGCCGTTTTTGAGTAAAGAGCAAATAATCAGCGAGGTTGGGGAATGGGTAAAAAAATTGAAATTACCCGAGCTGACGGTGGGATTTGATGAAAATCAGGTTAATCGGGTGATGCTGCTGGAAAACAAATTGTCTTTGCGTTGGCCTTTGAAGATTGATAGACGGCAGCTGGAGCGAATACTAACGCATGAAATAACTGGGCATTATCAACGCTCTTATAATCACTGGCGGCATTTTGGAGTGTGGTTAAAGAACTTGACTCCGGAGAGGCGGATGACGGAGGAAGGATTGGCTCAATATTTGGCGGATCACTCGAGCGGGGAAAATAACCAATGGTCTTTGGCTTTGGCGGCGCTAAAATATTATTTGACCTATTTAGCTTTAAGCAAGAGCTTCGCTGAGGTTTTTGAGGTGGCATATAGTTATTTGCAGGATATTGAGAGAAGTTGGACTTATACTTTTCGCTCTAAGCGAGGAATAGAAGATACTTCGAGGGGCGGAGGATTTACTAAAGATTTAGTATATTTTGAAGGCTATTTGGCGGTGGATAAATGGATAAAGGAACATCCTGATGATTGGCAAAAAATCTTTTATGGTAAATTGAGTTTGGCGGAAATTGAAAAGTTTACTTAAATGTTATACATTTTACATGGGGAAAACACAGATCAGATTGGAGGGCGTAGTCAGGGGATAATCGCGGGATATGTGGCTAAAGGTTTTATGGTTAAACGCCTAGATGACTGGGGAAAAATGACGGGAGAGAAGCTGCGAGAGGAAACACAAACGGATAATTTATTTGGAGGAAAAACTTTGATAGTGAGCGAGCATTTGCATTCTCTGCCGATGGGCAAGCGCCGGACAGGATTGATTGATGAGTTAAGCGAGCTTTATCGGAGTGGCTTGGTTGAGGATTTATTATTAATAGAGAAAAAGAAGTTAACAGCCTTGATGCTTAAGAAGTTTTCGGGGGCGAAAGTGGAGCTTTTTGAGCCGAGCAAATTGATGTGGAGATTTTTGGGCAATTTGGATTTTAATGATTATCAAACTTTGATAGAGAAGGAAGGGTTGGAGCCTTTCTATATTTTGGCGATGGTTAATAGACAAATCAACTTGCTTATTCAGGTAAAGAGTGAACATCCGATGAGGATGGCGCCATGGCAAATGAGGTCTTTGGAGGAGCAGGCGAGGAAGTTTAGCTTAAAGCAGTTGTTGGCGGCGAGGCATGAATTGGTGGAGATAGAGTATAGGGCGAAGACGCAGAGCAAGGAGCAGCCGCTGGAATATGTTTTGGGGCGGTGGATATATTCACTTCCTATTTAACTGCTTCCGATGTAATTTATGCAAAGGGTCGTATTGAGCGACGAGACGCCAGAAGGCGGCGGAATGGTTCATTTCTTGCAGATGAGCGAGCTCATGAATAATGACATAATCAATAATCTCGGGAGGGTGATGAATGAGAGCATAGTTAAAGTTGAGGTTTTTATAGCTGGAACAAGAGCCCCAGCGGGTGGATGCTCGTTTGAGGCAGATGCGGCGATATTTGCCAGCTAAGTTCATTTTTTGAGCTAACAGAGGGGTTTTTTGGAGAATGTATTTTTGAGCGAGGAGCTCCAGCCAGTTAGTGATTTTTTGGTCAACTAGTTTTTTGTCGGAGCGAGACAGTTTAATATAGGGAGTAGAGAGAGAGGAAAAAGAGTGATGATTAATGAAGATCTGGTTTTGGTCTAAAAAAACACCTAGTGGCTGGTTAGGATTATGGAGGGCGACTTTGGGATAGGTTTGGCCAAAAATCCGAACGCTATCCATATTATTCCACAAACTCTGTTAGGTCGGTATTAGTGATTTGGTCGGCGGAAACGCTTTTGTCGTCATAGCGCATTTCGGCGAGCCACTGATTGAGGTGATTGGCCCAAGTGCCGCCGGCGGCAAAACAAGGAGGGCAATATTTTTGCATGATGGCGATGGGGTCGGTGAGACCTTTGTCGAGATAGCTTCTTTTGAGCGAGGAAGCGACAACTCGAAAACCTTCTTCGTAAGAGGTAAACTTGCCGGCTTCGGTGATGCCGCTGGCAGGAACGCCGTAGCCAAAACAATTATAATAAGTGCGGCCAATATTGCTTTTGCAAAAAGTGGATTCTTTGCGGGCGATGGCGGGAAGGAGGCGGAAGTCTAGACCGAACTCATCGGCCACATCGACAAAAAGCTGGCCATATTCGAGATAGGGTTGGAGGGGAGAGTTCTTTCCGGAATCGTTGCGCTCGATAAAGTTGGCGACTAAGAGAGCACGAGCGTCGCGAGAGGCGACGAGGGAAGCGGAAACGGTGGCTTCCGAGGGATATTCTTCAATTTCCTCGAGAACGGGAATGTGGCTCTCGGGAGTGAGGAGTTGATCAAAAAAAGTATAGTCCCAAGCAATGAGACGAGGAGTGAAAAAGAAAATGCTACCGATGATAAAGAGGGTGAGGAAAAGGAGCCAAAGGAAGGTTTTGCTGAGGACAGAAAGAGGATACATGGGTTTATTATATCAGAGTTCTGCGCTGCTTTATGATAAAATATGGGCAGCGCACCTGTAGCTCAATGGATAGAGCAGTGGTCTTCGGAACCAAAGGTTGTGGGTTCGACCCCCGCCAGGTGCACTTACTTGAGGAAGATTCCCATAAGAAGGGGGAGGGTGATGACGCTCAAAGCGGTACTGATGGCCACCAGCTCGCTGGCTTCGAGGGTATTGCCACCGTATTTTTTGGCGAATAGTCCTAGGGAGGTGGCGGTGGGGAGAGCTTGGATAAGAACAAGAATGCTTCTGATTTCGGGGTCGATGCGCAGGGCAGAAAGAATAAAAAAAGTGAGAGTGGGGGCGAGAATGAGCTGAGCGAGGGCGATGAGGAAAAGTCTCCCCTGATGGATGAGATGAACTAAAGGAGCTTGACTTAGCATATAACCAATACATAAAAGGGAGAGCGGGGTCATTACTGCGCCCAGAAGGCTTAAGCTGTCGTTGATGACGGCGGGCATAGGGATGGAAAAAAGAAAAAAGATGAGTCCGGCAAAAACGGCGATGATATTGGGATTGATGATGATGCCTTTGATGAGCTCGGCGTCGAGGCGGCGCTTAAAAAGAAAAACACCATAAGAAAAGAGAGCAATATTAAAGACAAGAATGAAACCACAATAGGGCATGAGGGCACTAGGGCCAAACATGGTCATGACCAGAGGGTACCCTAAGAAACTGGCATTATTAAAAACGAAGGCAAAACGGCCTTCGGTGGCGAGAGAGGTCTTGAGGAGTTTTTTGTTAAAGAGGAGATGGCTGACGAAGATCATGGCGAGGAGTACTAAAGTCCCACCAATGAGACCAGTGAGGAAACGATGGAAAGTGGTGGGATCGAATTGCTGAGGAAAGGCAATGAAAATGGCGCAGGGCCAAGCGACGGTGAGAAGGATATCAATGAGGTGTTTATTAGTTTCGGCGGAGATGATTTTGAGCTTGGCGAGAAGAAAACCCAGAGCGATAATGAGGCCAACAGCAGCTAACTTAGAATAAAAGAGGGCAATATCCATATAGCAATTCATTGTAGCATGCGCCGGAGCAACTTGCTATATGGCATTTTGCAAAAACATGTGTTATGATGGGAAAATATGAACAGAAAAGAACTAAAGACGCGTGCGCGCGCAACCATTAAAGGTAAGATTTGGATGGTGTTAGCCATCACTTTGATTGTGGGAATAGGAGTGAGTTTGATTGGACAATTTACGTATGGATTGGGAACTTTATTGGTGACGGGAAGTATCATGATTTCTTTGGCGGTGATTTTTTTGAAGATGGTGCAAGAAGATAGAAAGCCGGAGCTGGGAGATATTTTGATTGGCTTCAAGGGAGATAATTTCAAACGCGGGCTGGTGGCTTATCTTTTGATGACAGTTTATGTGATGTTATGGTCGCTATTGTTGATTGTCCCTGGGATAATCAAGGCATTGGCTTATAGTCAGGTATTTTATATTCTGGCGGATGATGACAAAATTGACCCCAAGGAGGCATTGAAGAAGTCGAATAAGATGATGGAGGGGCATAAAGGAGAGTTCTTTATGCTGGGTTTGTCGTTTTTGGGTTGGGGTTTATTAACTGCGATTACTTTTGGGATAGCAGCGATTTGGGTGGCTCCATATATGCAGGCGACTTATGCTAATTATTACCTTTATCTTAAGGGGGAGTCTGGAGAGGGAAAGAAAAAAGACGAGTAGAGCGTGGCGGGTAAGATTTTAATTACTGGCGGAGCTGGATATATTGGCTCGCACGCAGTGCGGGCCTGTTTGGAGGCAGGAAAAGAAGTGGTGGTGTTTGATAATTTCTCTACAGGGTGGCGCGAACCGATGCATATTTTGGATAAATTGGGGAAGCTAGACGTGGTGGAGGGAGATTTGAGGGATTTTGCGACGATAAATCAGGTGTTTGCTGATTATGAAATTGAGGCGGTGTTGCATTTTGCGGCGATGCTTTTGGTGGATGAGTCGATGTTGGAACCGGAGCTATACTGGCAGAATAATGTGGGGGGGAGCGCTAATTTATTGCGAGCAATGAAGGGGGCGAGTGTTAAGAAAATTATTTTTTCTTCAACTAGCGCGGTTTATGATGGGTTTAATACGCCTTTGCCAATTATGGAAACAGCAGTCCCTCACCCGCTTAATCCTTATGGCGAGAGTAAACTGATGACGGAAAAAATGATTAAATGGGTGGCGGATTTGGATCCGACTTTTAGGTTTGTGATGCTGCGTTATTTTAATGTTTGTGGCTGTGCGAGCGATGCTTTAATTGGAGACAGCTATCAGCCACCACACTTATTAATGCAAAATGCGGTGCGCGGAGCGATGGGGATAGCGCCTTTTTATTATACTTATACGGAAGTGGATACGCCGGATGGCTCGCCGATCAGGGATTATATTGACGTGGAGGATTTGATTGAGGCGCATATGATGGCGCTGGATTACTTGGACAAGGAAGAAATGAAGAATGATGTTTTTAATCTGGGGAATGGGAAAGGAAGCAGTGTTAAGGAAATTGTGGCGGCGGTGGAGAAGGAGTTTGGGAAGACACTGGAGAAACATGAGGCGGAGGTGCGTAGGCAGGGAGAGAATAAGGCGGCTTATACTAGTCCGGCTAAGGCACAGGAGGTGTTGGGCTGGCAGGCGAAGAAGTCGATTGCGGAGAGTATTGCGAGTTTGCGAGCTTGGTATGAGAAGTATCCGGAGGGGTATGGGGTTTGAGGCTCGCCTAATATTGGTATCTTCATCGTTGATATAAATGTGTTTATATATCTTTGCTCTTAAGTATCCACTTTTCAAAAATGAGAGAGTTTTATTTTTGGGGTATTGCAAAAAACTAAAAAATATGTTGAAATGGAAGGGTGAATAAAAGACTACAACAAGTACTGGTGTTTACTTTAGGTTTTTTGATATTGTTGAATGTGGTGTTATATCTTTGGAGGTTCTTTACCCCGAGGTTGGTGCTGGGACGAACGAGAGTGCCGGCGGAGTTTAGGCTAGAAAATGATGAGTTGCTGGCCAAACAGTATGATATTAAGCAATATGGCAGTTTGACTCGCAATAAGATTGACGCAGGGGAGCGGATTTTTGAATGGATAATCAGACAGAAAGATTTGCGGTGGACGGGGATTTACGCTGACAATACTACTTGCGAGATTAATAGCGAAAAGCAGGCAATTGACTGCGTTAATCCAGCACAAGAAGGCTATGCTAATGTAAGCAATAATAGCTTTGCGGCGCCTTTATGGGGGCTACTAAAGTATCACCAGCGGACGAGAGATAAGAGCGCCTTGAATGCGCTGGAGGCGGATTTGCTGGCGGTGGAGAAAGTGCTCTTGAACTTCCCAGAGGAGGAATGGATTATTAATAATGGTTGGCACTGTTTATATTTGAAAGATATTGCGTTGGCAAAGGAAGTGAGTCCGAGGGGGAGAGATATTGCAAGAAGGGCGTGTTTGGCGAGTGAATATGTGTGGGCTCCGGGAGAGGATGTTGGTGAGTTGTTGACTGGGGAAATTATGGCAGCGGGTGTTGTTGATCCTGCTGAGATAACGGAAGCGATGACGTATTATCGACATCAATTGGGTATGGCGGCGGCGGAGGTGTTAGCGGATGCGTTAGTGGCTAATGAATTGGTGGGTGAGCTTAGGTATGATGAGGGGTTGCTGACGAGACAATTAGCCTATCTTTATGCAGCAATAATCGATAATGAGAGCATGAGGGGTGTGATGAGCGAGGAATTGCGTGCTAAGATAGTGTTGGCTTTGGAACTTTATCGAAGACAAATTGGTGATAATCAGGAGGGGTGGCTAGGAGTTACAATTAGTGATTTGTACGCGGAGGTGGTGAGCAATGAGGAGATGGAGACTTCGGCAGTGATGGCGGAGGCGATGTTGCAGTATCATTTAGGAAGGAGCTTATATCGCCAACAAAGCAAGCTACTGCGGGATTTTTATAGCGAGATTAATTATTTTGGTGGATTAAAACCGACCTTCATTAAGAGGACTCAAGCGCAGGGGAATACTAATCTTTTGCTGACGGCGGATATCAAACTGAATGGGGAGTTATTAGGGATATTGAGTATATGAAGAAGTTATTATTGTTTTTAACGTTAGTGATGATAGTGTTGATGGGTGGAGGGAGGAGAGTGGGAGCTCAAACTTATTCCTTGAGAGTGGGTGGGGTAGCGCCAAGTGGTTTCGTTGATGTCCCCGCTGGAGGTGGAAATCTGGTGGTTAGTTTGTGGGCGGGTAGCAATCAGTATTCTGATTTCACTTTATTTGTGAGGGATCCGTGTAGTGCTCAGGTGCATAATACTGGTCAAACGAGAACAGTACAGTTTAGTGCTAACAATAATGGTACTACAAATCTATGTCAAGTGTATGCTGATAGGGGTGGTTCACGGAATGTAGCGACTTTTAATGTTAGACAGGAAGTATTTTCTACTGGCCGTTCTGGTACTTTTGGAGACAACACAACTAACGGCTCTAATGGCCGTTCTGGTACTTTTGGAGACAACACAACTAACGGTTCTAACTGTTCGAACATGGGGGGAAAATGTATATCTCCTTCTGATGAGTATTTTGAGTTGGATGGGGTGAAGTACTATCATGATAGTTGGTGGCGTAAACAACTTAATTATGGTGGTTGTAGTAATGGGAAGGTTTGTGTGGATAAAAGTAACTCGAGCCCTAATTTTAATGGACGATGTTTGTCTTCTTGTGGAGGGACACGTTTTACTGGGGGGACTGGCAACTTTTACGTTGATAACTCATCTGGTTACTTAATTCGTGAGTATATAACTAAGTGTTCTGACGGCCGAGATTTTTGTCGGATTCAAGATAGCCTTCAGGCTATTTGTGGCAATGGTCTCGGGGGGGATTTTCAGAGTGACCGAGATACTAGCAGGCGGTGGGTTCCTCACGTGAGTCCTGTGGCTGGTTTAGATCTTAATAACGTTTCGGGATGGGGAAAAGGCTATTGTTATGAGAGGGCTAGCTCTACTCCCACTACTCCTACTGGTGGTGGTGGTTCTGATAATTGCAAGGCGCGCATGAATCCTCGGGGGGGTGTTTTGAGTAGCTCAACAGTATGGGAGTTGTTCAGTAGTGGATATTATAGGCCAGTGACCTGTAATAATACAAACATTGCATTACCTAACTCCAGTACGCTCTCAAGGTCTGGCTATAGGCTGCTTGGTTTTGCATCATCATTAGCTAGTTGTGGTGGGGCAGGGATGCTTCAGCCAGGAGCGAGTGTTAGTAGGGAACGAGATGGTAGTTATGCGTGGTATGAGGCGTGTTGGGAAGGCACAACTCCAACCGAAAGAGTATTTAATGTCTCTTTTGATTTGAATGGAGGTACTGGCGCGAAACCGGTTGGTACGGGAATAGGGACGGATGTTTGCAGAACAACTTCGAATTATTATACGTATACTATACCTGCTCCCGCCACTAATAATCAGAGGAAAGATGGTTATACGTTCCAAGGTTGGGGAAAAACGAGCGGTTGCGTTGGTGGAGCAAGAACCGGTGAAACGACATTTCTATTTGAGGATAATACGACTTTATATGCTTGTTGGTTATCGGACACTCCTACTGAGTATGAGTACTTGCCCGATTCTTGTGATCGCGATGCTGGCGAGTATAAAGTAAGAATTACTAGCGACCATACTTGGGATGCTGATTACAGCTGCAGTGAGTATTGTAATACGGATGGTACGTTGAGAGTCACTACTGGAGCACAATCATGGAGGGATGCACAGACTCAGGCTTGTGATCAGTGTTGTCGGGGCAGTGGCGGCAGAAGCGGCGGTGGCGGTGGTGGCTATGTCCCAGAAACTCCAGATGAGGGCGACGATCCTCCGGGTGGTGGCGGTGGTGGTTCTAGCCCAGAAACTCCCAGCGGTAGTTGTGGCGAACAACCAGACGAAGATAGAATCTGGATTGGCTTCAGGGGCGCTGATGGAAACGGGACTTCTAAAGATGAAGTGACGGAGTGGTTAGCTGGAACGAGTGATGATGGGGCAAAGCGCTGTCTATATGAGAATGCTAGTCAGTATTCCTATCGCACTGCTCCTGACTCTGATTTGGTTTGTTGGGCGAGTTGTTCTGGTGGCGGCGAGCCAGACATAACGCCCGTAATCAGGGAGTTTGATAGATGCCCAGAAGACACGGATAAGTACAATTTTTGGGCATATAATATTTGGTGGTCGGTGGGAAAGTATGATCCAACTAAATTGTATACGGCGGAGGCAATCAGACAGGCGTTTAGAGCTTCGAGCTTCTATAAGGAAGATTTAGAGTGTGATTTGTGTTACCAAACTTATAATCCGGATACCGGAGAGGATTGCTTTGTAGATGATCCGGAGAGTGATGAATATGAAGCACAATGTATGAGAGCATATTGCTTGAATCCCGCTTGGGACGATTTTGAGGGGCCGCGCAGACCTCATTTTAGAGGAGACTGCGATCCTGATGGGGATGTTGGAGCGCGCAACCCCTTAACTGATGGGAGGAGTTCTGTTAGAGTTGATGAGCAGGACGAGGAGCAGGAGACAACTCCGGGAACTGATTCATATATTAGGGTTCCTAGCGGGGAAGGAGTAGGCGAGAAATGCGATGATTCTGGACTGGTGCTGACAGGGTTAAATCAACAGAAACTGGCGGCGATGAGGTGTGTGGAAAGAACTGCAGATAATGTGTGTCCAGAAGCAGGTTTTGTTCAAGGCTTCCCTACGGTGCATTTTGGAATCACTAATGAGGAGGAGGATGCGATGTGTGGAGCGACGGAAAGATGTAAGTTTTGTTGGAATCAGGAGAGTTATGAGGAGGCAATAGATGGGGATGAAGTGGTGAGGATTATGTCCACTACACCATCAGGCATTTGTCCAACTAATGAACAGTGTGCTTGGTATGGAATTACCTCGGGACCTCCTTACAAATGTTGGAGTCTTGGTCGACCGCAGTGTGAAGTGGGAACTCTTGTGACTTTGGGGGAATCATGTTACCCTATTGCTCAAGAGTCTACGCTTGCTTAC
>WRMU01000034.1 GCA_009776965.1 Microgenomates group bacterium
TTTCGAAGTTGAAAGGAAAAAGAGATTCGATACGTACTTTACGTACGTTGAGAATCGCTTTTTACCTCTCGAGCTGTGCTCGAGACTTTCAACGATGAAAATAACCATTTAGGCGAGTTAGGGTTGACATTTTGGAGACTTTTCTTATAATCCCACTCATGCAAGAAAAAAAAGTCCGCAAAGCCGTCATTACTGATGCCGGATTTGCCAGTCGTTATCTACCCATCACCAAAACCATCCCCAAAGCCATGCTTCCCATCGGCAATCGCCCCATCATGCAATTTGTAGTCGAAGAATGCGTGGAGGCCGGAATTGAAGAAATTGTCATTGTCGCCACCCCCGAAGGCAAGCCCATTTACGAAGATTACTTCAATAATAGCGTCAACCGTATCCGCAAGCAACTCGCCTCTCAGGGCAAGGAGGATCGCTATCAGCCAGTCCAACACATTCTCGATTTTCCCAAAATTATCGTTATTGAACAAGATCCTTCTCTGCCTTATGGTAATGGCTCTCCCATTGTCTCCGCCCAAAACTTCCTCTCCGATGAGGAGGCTTTTTTAGCCCTTTATAGCGATGATGTCGTTTTTGGATCTTCCGATGCCAAAACCCTAATCAACTCTTATGCCCAGCATCCAGAGGCCAAAGCCATTATCATGGCTCAGGAAATGGACGAGTCAGTTTTGGATAAATACGGCATTATTTCCCTTAAAGACAAAAAATGCTGCACTCTCAGCCATATTGTCGAAAAGCCCAAAAAAGATGCTCCTTCTAATCTCACCTCCTATGGCCGCTATTTGCTCACCCAAGAAGTTTTTAGCTACCTAGATCCCAAAAATATTGGTCTGGACGGCGAATTATGGACCGTCGATGCTATCACCAAAATGGCGGTTGGCGGCAATGTGTATGTCGAGAGAACTAAGGGGCAATGGATGACCACCGGCGATCCTGCCAACTACTTCCTCGCCCATTTGCGCTTTGTGCTCGACAATGAGTCGTATGCCGATGAGGTGCGAGGCATTATTAAATAGAAACCTTTCTCCATTGATTTTGTAGCTAACGACAGCTGTGCCCGAACTTGTCTCAAGCAAGTAGTCCTTGCGTGAGACAAAATCGAGTTAGATATAAAATCACTATGGGGAAAGGTTTCTATTCCTTACTTTTTCTCGCCGTCTCTGTGTCTGCGCTAGGGACCTCTGCCCCCCAGCCCTCAGCAACCACCCCGCCAACTCAAACAACACCGCCTCCGTATCCCCATTAGTAAAGTTTCTTGTCCTCGCATCCAACCCCAGCAACAAATTACTCGCCGCATCCACATCTATCTGCCAAGCCCACTGCCTCAGCAATTCCGCCACCAACCCACTAAAACTACCATGCTCCGGATAAATATTCTCTATCGCTTCATTATCGACCATCTTCTCCCGACTAAACAAAAAAGTGTTGTCCGGAGTCATATTATTTACCCCCATTTTTTTCAACAAAGAATGTCTCGCCCCACAAAAACTCAACACTATATCATAATTCTCACTCATCGGAGTCAAAATCATTTCTTCTTTTGTCAGCACCCTCATTTGGGGCATATTTTCCACCACCACCGCCACCTGCCCCGTTGTCTCGTCGGTATCACAACTAATTTTCTTTATCTGGTCCTTTGTTCTCTGCAGAGCAATCACTGTCCCCGCCACTGGCAGCTTCGTCACCGCCTTATTTATCCCCACTAAATCTACTTGCTCCACCACCGGCTCGCCAAACGATAATAGCGTCAACACCTTGTCCGGATTTCGCTCTTTCAAGCTCACATAAAGCGCCGTCGCTGCTGCCACTTGATCGAGACTGCTCGTCTGCGCCCCAAACACCAACAGTATTTTCTCCGCTGTTTCCATTTTTTGCGCTAATTGGTGAGATAAATGCGTGACTTTTGACATAAAAAATATAGGTTCGAGGTATTATATCATATAAATCAAGTATAAACCGAGGATTTTCGACTTGATTTATTTTAGTTTTTCTGCTTTAATGAAGACATTACCTATGCCTTTTTTTAAGAAAGAAACACCAGTCTCCCGCAACCAAGTATTTTCCGCCCTCATCTCCGAAAAAAACCTGCAGGCCCTCCACTGGGAGGTGGTGGATGACCACATCGAAATTATCTCCCAATCCCAAATCCAAAATTACGCCAGCGAAGACGATGCGAGTCGCGCTCTCGACCTCTGCCTTCAGGAGTTTGGCCCCGAAAGCGAAGCTGTCAGCCAGATTTTCTTTCATCTCGATAGTGCCTTCAGCGATTATGCCGGTCTGCGACCAGAAAAAGCCTCCTTCATCAAAAAAATCACCCGCGACCTCAACTTAGACGCTGCTGGCTTCACCGCCAATGTCGATGCCCTAGAGCAGGTTTATCAATCTAGCCCCAACTCTCGCCCCTACCATCTCATCATCGAGTATATTGATTATAAAGTCATTTGGTCGCTCTTTAATCGCGGCAGCCTCATCCACGAAAAAACTATCACCCTCAGCGACGCTCCCGAATCGCGCGAGGAAACACTCTCCGCTCTGGCCGAAATGAAACAGCTCATTCGCGGTCAAGTGGCCGACAATCTCGAGATCTGGTGTGTTTCCGGCTTATTGTCCAGCCAAGAACTAAGAGCCAAAGATTTAATCCTCGACGAACAACTCCTCACTGTCTATTTCGGCAATGAAACGCTCCTAGAAAAAGTTGTCCCTCCCTCAGCAGTCGCCCTCGCCCGCGAAAATGGCTGGCTGCCGGCCGACATCCAAACCGAATCTCTCGACGAGCCCAGCCCATCTCCCTCCGAATCTCTTGATGAGCCTCTTGCCGATGAGACCACCATCCTCGACGAGCAAAACGACGACAATACCTTCACCCCTTCCGTCCGCAAAAAACGCTTCTCGCTCAAAAGCCTTCCTCGCTGGGCCATCATCACCGCCGCCTCTCTCATCGTCCTCATTGTTGGTTTTATCATTTTTTGGGTGTCCTTGGTTAGCGGCGCCACTGCAGAAATCATCATCTCCCCCAAAACTGTCCGCGTCCAAAAAACTGAGACTATTAAGATTGACCCCCAAGCCCGCGCTTCCGACTTCGACAACCTCATTTTGGCCGGAGATTTGACTCAAGAAAGCCTCACCTCCTCCGATACCATCGCCACCACCGGCAAAAAAGACATCGGCGAGCATGCCAGTGGCAAAATTGAAATTAAAAACAAAGTTATTGGCGAGGATAAAACCTTCGCCAAAGGTGTGCAGCTCACCGCCGGCAGCACCAAGTTTGTTCTTGAAGACGAAGTTTTTGTCCCCGCCGCTTCCGAAAATGACGATCGCGCCGAGTTTGGCAAAGCCACTGTCACCATCTCTGCCCTCGAGCCGGGGACGGACGGCAATTTGTCTGCCGGCACCCGCCTCTCCATCACCAATTACGACACTAGCCGCTATGAAGCCGAAGTTATCGAAGGCGGCCTAAGCGGTGGCTCCAGCGAAACCGCCGCTATGGTCACCGAATCCGACCAAAAGAAGCTCTCCGATAGCCTCCAAGAACAGATGATCAAAGATGCTCCGCTCCTCCTTAATAAAAAAGAAGACGCCGAGCTTTACTATATCATTCTGGCCAAGCAAGCCACCGCCACCAAAAAAGCTTGGTCCACTCCAGTCGGCGAAGTAGCCGATGAGTTAGAATTGGAGCTCACTCTCAGTGTCCCCATCGTCAGCTATAGTGCTGCCGATCTCGCTCCGCTGGCCGCCGCCATTCTAGACCAAGAAGTGCCCTCTGGTTATGTCCTCTCTGTCGATAAACCTCAGCTGATGTCCAATGCCGACGACGAACAAAAAAGAGGTGGCGAAGTATCCCTTAAGGTCGATATCGAAAGCATCGCCATCGCCCAGCCAGAACTCTCTAGCTTAGCCGACGACATCACCAATCTAGACACTATCAGAGCTCTCAGTAAAATCCGCGCCATCGAAGGAGTTAATCAGGTTGAGATCACCTATAGCTCCGTCTGGTATGAGCGCCTCATCAACAAGTTGCCCAAACCGGCCAAAATTAATATTACTATCTCGACAATCTAAATTATATGAAAATCAATCGCGAGGACTTAATTCAAGCCTATCGCGAGGCCCTGCGACGCGATATTAGCGTGGAGCAAGTTCTCGAGGAATGGGACATGCTCGGCGGTTGGGGTGCTCGCGGCAAGGTTCGCAAAATCACCAAACAAATCCCTTTTGTGCTCTCTCTCATCATCGGCCTAGGGTTTATTTTTACCGCCCTCACTCCTTCTTTTGAATATCTCTGGACAGAAAAATTAGGCTTCAAAATGCCCAGTTTAATTTCTCCAGTCCCCGACAGCCAAGTTTTTGCCAACCATAATTCCCTTCTTGACAATTCCTCTTTTGCCTCCACTAGCGATACCAACCCCCAAACCAATTCCATCATTGTGGTTGATGACCAAACAGATTATCGCAATCTCGCTAATTGGTTTGGCAGCACCGACGCTCAATTTAATAATCACCAGCAAAGTAGAACCAACTCTCTGCTGGGCAACAGTGTCTACACTCTCGATATCCCCAAGCTCAATATTGCTGCTGCCCGCATTAGAGTCGGCGGCACCAATCTCAATTCCAGCCTCATCCAATATGAAACTACTGTCATGCCGGGGGAAACTGGCGTCACCTCAATTTTTGGTCACTCCACTTTGCGCCAATGGTATAACCCCTCCCAAAACAATCCCGACCGCTATATGTCGATTTTCTCCACCATCATGACTTTAGAAAAAGGTGATAAGATTTATATCACCCACGAAGGCAAACTCCATACCTACAGTGTTATCAACAAAGAAAACGTCAAACCCTCCGACACCGCAGCTTTAATCGGACAAGAGGGCGTTGACGGCAAGATCTTGCGCCTGATCACCTGCACCCCCGAAGGCACCACCGCCATGAGAGGCATTATTACTGCAGTACTTGTGGAGGAATAAGTTTTTACTCCTCTACAGTGTAAGCAACGATCTTATCTCCGACAACAAAATCAATTTTCCTATTTCGAAACGTCAGCCCTCCCTCATCGCCCTTTTTAATACTCAATACCTCCCTTTTTTCCTTCATCATACTCGCCACCACCGGATTGGCGATAATCTGCCCCTCCCTCATCAAATGAAACATATCCGACTTCTTAATTTCTCCGCTCATCACCTTCACCCCCGCAATCTTAAGTCCCTTCATCTCAAATATCTGCAAAATCTCTGCCTCACCAGTGATCTTT
Source organism: Microgenomates group bacterium (assembly GCA_009776965.1). Lineage (GTDB taxonomy): Bacteria > Patescibacteriota > Microgenomatia > UBA1400 > PJMF01 > WRMU01. Next base: position 5,261 of record WRMU01000034.1, read on the forward strand.
TCATCAATCGTCGGCTCCATTAACTTAAGCATCTGTTTTTGTAAATCATCAATCAATTCATAAATAATCTGATACTGCTTAATTTTTACCCTCATACTCTTGGCCAAAGCCATTAATCTATTTTCCACTTTAACTTGAAACGCAATAATCCGTGCTTTCGTTGCTTGTGCCAACTCCAAGTCCGCATCCGTCACGCTCCCCACATCCGCCGCCACCAGCTCCACACTCTCCGCATCCAAGTTTTGCACAATCGCCTCCAGCGTCCCCTGAGTATCGGCCTTAACAATCAACACCAATTTCTTCGGCGTCGTCCCCAAAACATCACTTTTCTTCTCAAACACACTAAAGTCCAACATTCCCTCCTCAGTTTTCTCCAAAGCTAAAACTGGCGCCTCCATTTCTGATTGCATCGCGCTAAAATCACTATTATCCTTTACCATCGACCCCACATCCGGCACACTATCAAATCCAATCACCTGCACCGGATCACCCGCCATGGCCTCCACCACATTCTCCCCTGCGTCATTCAACATCGCCCGCACTTTTCCTTTTTTCCCATCCATGGTCCATAGATCCGATTTTATCCTCAGAGTACCGTTCTGGATAATCACATCTGCCACCGCTCCCTTAAGTTTATCTTTATAAGATTCCACCACCACTGCCTGCATCTCGCCTTCTCGCTGGGCCTTCAATTCCAGCAGCTCCGCCAAAGTAGCCACCGTCTCCAACAACTTATCCACTCCCTTGCCTGTTTTGGCCGAAATCTCCACGCTCTCAATATCCCCTCCAAAATCACTCACCAGCATCTCCTGCTCCGCCAACTGTGACTTCACGTTCAAAGCATTAGCTCCTTCCAAATCAATCTTATTAATCGCCACCACACACGGCACTTGAGCTTTCTTGATATGTCTAATCGCCTCCAGTGTTTGCGGTTTCACCCCATCATTGGCCGCCACCACCAACACCACAATATCCGTGATTTTCGCCCCTCGCTCGCGCATCTTATTAAACGTCGCATGCCCAGGGGTATCAATAAAAGTCAGCTTTTTATTCTGCACTTCTATCTGATAGGCCCCAATATGTTGTGTAATTCCGCCCACTTCTCGCGCCACCAATCTACTTGAGCGCAAATAATCCAGCAGTGTTGTCTTGCCGTGATCAACGTGGCCCATGATCGTGATAACTGGTGGTCTAGTTTCAAGCATTACTTCTTTCCCTCTCCCTCTCTAGCTAATTCTTCCGTCACTTTTTCTAATAATAACCGCTGTTGGGAGAGCGATACATTCTCCAGCTGCGTAATCTTTTCCTTAAAACGCACTAAATCAGCTAAAGTTGTCAATTTAGCTTGCACCAGTGCTTCTCTAGTATCCCTCTCCAATCCCTCATAAGTATCAATTTCATACTCCTCCTCGCCAGTGGTCATATTGGCCACTTCGCCGCTAGCCGACTTAATACTAATCGCCATCCCCAATACTTTTGCCGCCAAACGCACATTCTGCCCGCCCTTGCCAATAGCCAAAGACACTTGATCGTCCACCACCGTCACCTCAGCATGCTTTTTCCCTTCATCATAAACCACCTGCATATTTTCTGCCGGTGCCAAACAAGCCTTAATCAGCTCCACCATATCCTCAGAGTAGGGGATAATATCAATTTTTTCGCTATTGAGCTCTTTAATCACTTCTTGCACCCGCACCCCTCTCTGACCCACTGCCGAACCCACCGGATCAATCCCTTCGCCATTGGCCTTCACCACCAACTTAGCCCTCACTCCTGCTTCTCTAGCCAAATAAGCAATCTCCACCGTTCCTGCCGCAATTTCTGGTACTTCTCGCTCAAACAACTTAGCAATCAAGGCCTTGTCCGCACGCGACACAATCACTTGTTGGCCTTTTTTGGTCTCCGCAATCTCCTTCACAATCACTGCCAGCCTAGCATTATTCTTATAGAACTCACCTCGCATCTGCTCAGTTGGCGGCATAATCCCATATCCTCGACCAATATCCAAGAGCACATCTCTGCCCTCCATCCGCAACACCTGAGCCGTAATCATTTCTCCAACTCTACTAGAATACTCCGCCAAAATCTGATCTCTCTCGCTTTCTCTAATTCTCTGCAAAATAACCTGCTTAGCAGTTTGAGCTGCAATCCGCCCAAAACCAGCCGGCGTCACATCCACCATTTTTTTCTCATCCCAAGAAGTAGCTTCACCAGTTTCTTCATCTTTTGCCAAAATATCCGCCGCCAAGATTTTGAACTCACCGCTCACTTCCTCCACCACCGCCAGATAATGTTTATCTGGATCCAAGGAGTCCTCAAATTGTCTGCGATATGCCATCGCCAGAGCTTGTTGAATCGCCTCATAAATGGCCGCTTCATCAATTTTTCGCTCAATAGCAATTTCCGCAATCGCCATCGCAAACTCATTACGCGCGATTTTCTTCAATTTTTCGCTATTACTACTTCTTTTCTTTTTCATAATACTTTCTTTTATTTAGCCTTTATTAAGCAAAAAGGTAGCGCAAGTCGCCTCGCCTACCTCTCTTGCCCTAAAGTCTAATCTCTACAAAGAAACATTATAGCACAAAAACTAGCCATTTGTCAAGGCAAATCGCCGCCACCTCGAGGCAAAGCACAAATCGTGGATTTAGGCGAGCTTTTCGTATATTTTCGACTCAATTTCTTTCATAAGGGTTTTATTTTCTATCAATTTCACTTTCGTCGCTTCCTTGCCTTGAGCTAATACTTCTCCGCCATACTTATAAAAGCTACCCGACTTCTCAATAATCCCTTGTTCCGCCCCCACGTCAATCAAATCCCCCACATAAGAAATGCCATTCGCATCCATCTCAAACTCCGCTATCCGAAAGGGAGGAGAGACCTTGTTTTTAGTCACTTTCACTCGATGTTTCGAGCCCACAATTTTATCTCCTTCTTGAATATTACCAATTTTGCGAATATCCAGCCTTTGTGAGGCATAAAACTTCAAAGCGTTCCCTCCGGTTGTTGTCTCTGGATTACCAAACATAACTCCGATTTTCATCCGGATTTGATTAGTAAAAATCACCACTGTCTTGGTTTTATTAATCGCCGCCGTCAGCTTGCGCATCGCCTGCGACATTAGTCTTGCCTGCGCCCCCATCTGATGATCTCCCATGTCTCCCTCAATCTCCGATTTAGGCACCAAAGCCGCCACACTATCTATCACCAAAATATCCACCCCGCCAGAACGAATTAATGTTTCCGCAATTTCTAGCGCCTGCTCGCCATAATCCGGCTGCGAAATCAGCATTTTGTCCAAATCCACCCCAATCGCCTCCGCCCGCACCGGATCCAAAGCATGCTCCACGTCAATAAACGCCGCAATTCCGCCTTGTTTTTGGGTGTCGGCAATGGCATGCAGACAAATCGTCGTCTTTCCCGAGGCTTCCGGCCCATAAATCTCAATCACCCTGCCCTTAGGAAATCCTCCCACCCCCAAAGCCATATTCAACGCTAATGAACCAGTTGAAACCACTGGGATCTTTTCTGCCTGAGCTAAACTCTCACCCATCCTCATGATTGATCCTTTGCCAAACTGCTTTTCAATTTGTTGCATCGCAATATCCACTGCCTGCGCTTTCGCGCTGGTCACGTTCGGCGCTTTTTCTTTAACTGGGACAGTGGTGATTTTTTGTTGTATCATACCAACTTTCTAGATTTCTTCTAACTCCACCATACACAATCTTCTCCTATTGTGCAAGTGGCTAACTGTTAATTAGTCATAATATACACATAAAAGTTGCAAAATCGTTGCAAAATGCAAGCAGTTTTATCTATTAACTCATATCCAGCGAAGCATAAATGGATGATTTTGCGCGGTTTTAATTAAAAAATAAGCGTAGATGAAGAATTGACCACTAAAGCGAAGCCTAAATCGAGTATTTTGCGCGGTTTTAATTAAAAAATAAGCGCAGATGGGCTGAATGCCCATTGAGCATTATTTTTTACTTGCGCCGAGCTGTGCGCGGCGATTAAAACCGTCAAAATACCGATTTAGGCGAGCTTAGAGTAATATGGTGGCTGTTAGGACTAACCGCCCTTCATAGTCTCCACTCTCCATAAACGCCGTCAACCCATCATCCGCTCCCGCATGCAGCCCCAAAGTAAAATTAAACCGATCATTAAAACCCTGCCGTCCCGCTGTCACCAACCGACTCCCCGCGCCTTGCCATGTCCCCCCGCCATCCGCACTAATCGCCCATGCTCCCGCCTTAATCGCATTCATCTTGCCCACGTCTGGCACAAACCTCTGTCGATCAGTTGGGGAAGCCTCCCCATTTTTCACCAAATCCGTCATGCTATGCACGTCAATCACATATCCTCGCCCCATCGTCGAGGTCACTGTGCACAAAAAATCAGCCTTCACATCGCCAATACCCATAATCTCGGGCATAGCCACGCTTCGCGGACAATTCAAACTGATGCTACTCCCTAAGTCCAGATTCACTCTCACATTTTGCGGACTCGGCAGCAACGGCATCGCCGGCCAAGGGTCCGCCCCTACCGCCCCAGCTAGTCCCAACATCCCGCTCAATCCCACCAAAACACCTAACAACATCTTTCGCTTTTTAATCATAATCTGATTATACACATCTTTTTTTGATTTTTCCACTCCCCAAACATTCTCGCCTGCCATCAGCGTCTTTCTCCCCATAAAACACCCCAAACTGCCCAGGGGCCACCCCCTCAAACTCCCCTTCCAAAGCGGTAACTATTAGCGATTGACCTCTTTTTTCTATCTCCACTGGATAAAACTCCCCCAAGTGGCGAATCCGGAGGTAGATAGGGCTACTGAGTAGCGGGTGGCTAGCGGAGGGGGACCCCCAAAAAGAATTAGCAGCGAGAGCGAATAATTTTTTTGGGGGAGGAGCGACGACAGGACCCGCGACCATAAAGTCATCAATCTCTATCGCTCTCACTTTAGTCCTTGCCTTCCCCCCCGCAACCAATTCATTCTTCCCCACATCTTTATCAACAATATATAACGCTTCTTGAACCGG
>WRMU01000035.1 GCA_009776965.1 Microgenomates group bacterium
TAGGCACCTCCATCACTCTCAGTGCTGGTACGAATAACATTTATGTTTGCGTTAGGGATAATGCGGGGAATGTATCTACCAGCGCCGTGGCATACAACACGGCGAATGTATATCAAGTAAATAGAGCTGCTACTCAGCCTACTCCCGATCCAACGGTGGAGAACTCAGCCGACCCTAGCATCGGAGCCTTTGCTTCATATAATACGGGGTTTGATAGTTTGGTTTTGGCGGGGACGGTAAATGATGCGGATTCGGGGCAGACTCTAACCATCCAATACCAAATAGATAGTACCGCAGGAAGTTGGTCTAACTTAACCACTTTAACTGCCAATGGTAGTAATCAGAACTGGTCAGGAACAGTAAATCTCCCCTCAGGACTGACTGACGGCAGTCACACCATATATGTTCGGGTCTATGATGGTTATACTTATTCTGCCAATAAAACAGTGGACTTTGTCTTAGATTTATCAGCCCCCGAGAATACTGCTGCTTTAGTAGGAGGAGTGTTATGTAGTGGCATTACTACCATCTACTGCAGCGCTCCCACGGGGATTAATCTCTCCACCTCCAGCGATAATGCTGCTGGTATTGGAGCATATAGGGTGCAGTGGGATACTGCTTTTAGCTCAGGAGATATTACTCCCTCTTGGACAGCAGGAACTCCTCCCAGTAACTTATCCACCGCTGGTCATACCACCTCCGGTCAGACCCACACCTTGTATTACCAAACTAGGGATAAAGTAGGTAATGTATCCTTAGTAGAAAGCATTAGCTACTATATCAACCATGCTCCGGAGATTAACCTCACTGGAGCCGATCATGATTATCTTATCACTCCCTATACTCCCTTAGTCCTGAGTGGTACTTTTACTGATTTAGACTCCAGTCAGTCAGTTACTATTAAAACTACTATTAACGGGATAGATTATGTATCTCCAACTTATCCTACTACTAGCTCAGTGGTGGCATGGGAGATAGTTATTCCCTTCTCCTCTCTCCAAAGTCTATCTCCTCCTCAATTAACCAATCTCCCTTTAGTAGTAACTGATTCTGCTGGAGTTTCTTCCACTACCTACTACACTGGTCAAATCTCTCTTTCCTCCTCTATCTCCTCTGAGATCTATCTCTCTGTTATTAAAAACATCCCCTTTTCTCTTACCATAGGTAAGGTAGGTGCTTTTAATATTACCTTTGGTACTAACCAAGGTATTACTGTCTCTACCAACTCCTCTGATGAAATCATTGTCTCTGGTTCTCTTTCCTCTCCCGTCTCTATTCCTTTTGGGATTACTACCCTTGTCTTTACTATCTTAGATGAACCTTCTACTCAGGTACAGCAAATTGAGTTTGTTTAGCATTATTATGTTAAAATTAGCACATGCTGGAAACAAAAGTAGTCGAGAGTAGGGAAGAATGGGAGGGGTGGTTGGCGACGAGGGAAGAAGCGAGTTTTTTGCAGAGCTGGGAATGGGGGGTTTTTCAAGAAAATATTGATCATCCAATTCGGAGAATAGGGTTTTATCGAGCGGAGGAATTGATTGGAGTGATGTTGACGGTGGTGGAGCCGGCCAAGAGAGGAAGATATTTAACCGTCCCTGGGGGGCCGATTATCGACTGGGAGAATGCGGCTTTGGCGGAGCTGGCGGTGATGGAGATGAAAAAAATTGCTCGAGAGGAGAAGTGTGTTTTTGTGCGAGTGCGACCGCAGATTGAGGAGACGAACTTGAATAAAATTATGTTTTTTAAGTTGGGATTTAGGAAAGCTCCGATTCATATGCATGCGGAGCTGACGCATAGACTGGATTTGACTAAAAGTACGGAGGAGCTGCAGAGGGAAATGCGCAAAGCGACGCGCTACGAAATTAGGCGAGCGCAGAAGCTGGGAGTGGAGATCAAAAAAACGACTGAGAAAGAGGCGATGGAGAGGTTTTATCAGATCCAGCTAGAAACGGCCAAGAGACAGGGTTTTACGCCGTTTGGGGAGAAGTTTTTGGCGGAGCAACTGGCGACATTTGCGGCAGTGGGAGCGGCGACCCTTTATGAGGCGTGGTATGAAGGAAAATATTTGGCAGGGGCGATGATTGTCAGCTATGGTGCGGAGGCGGTATATCATTATGGAGTGAGTACGGAGGCGGGGAGGAAAGTGTCGGGGGCGCATCTGATTCAATGGACGGCGATACAAGAGGCGAAGGCACAGGGGAAGGTGATTTATAACTTCTGGGGGGTGGCGCCGGAGGAGGAGCGGGAGCATCGGTTTGCGGGACTAAGTTTGTTCAAGAGGGGGTTTGGTGGAGAAGACTTTGCTTATTTACATGCGCAGGATTTGGCGATGAGAAAGGCGAAGTATTTGGTGGTTAATATGTTTGAGAAGTGGAGGAAAAGGGCGAGGAGGGTTTAAGAAGCTTATTCCTTTGGAATGACAATGGCGCAAACGATATAGGCAATCAGTCCTGAGCCACCGAAGAAGGTGAGCAGTACCCAGCCGAGGCGGATGATAGTGGGGTCGATATCGAAGTATTCGCCGATGCCACCACAAACGCCAGCGATCATGCGGTTGGAGTTGGAGCGATAGAGTTTCTTTTTGAGTTTGGTGGGCGTAGGCATGATTAGTATAATTCTCGACTAATTTCATAATAGCCCTGAGCGTGAGAACAGGAAGGACAGAGAAGCGGTGCTTCCTTGCCAACATGAACATAACCACATTCGCGACAAGCCCAGACTTGATTAGTGTCGCGCTTAAAAACTCGGCCTTGCTCGACTAGCTCGAGGAGTTTTTGATAAACGTTGGAGTGATGCTCCTCGGCCTTGGCGATGGCGCGCAGGCGAATAGCGATGTCTTTGTAGCCTTCTTGCTCGGCGATATCGGCAAATTGGGGATACATAATACTAGCTTCGTGACTTTCGCCAGCAATAGCGTCTTTAAGATTGTCGGCGGTGGTGCTATAGACATTAGGGATTTCTACGCCGTCTAATTTGAGGTCGCTGGGGCCGTCGCCAGCGTCGCGCAGAGTGTTGATTAAGACAAAAAGGTTTTTGGCGTGTTCTTTTTCTTGGGCGGCGGTTTCGAAGAAAATAGCGCTAATTTGTTCAAAGCCCTCTTTTTTAGCGACGGAACTATAGAAAGTGTAGCGGTTGCGAGCTTGGCATTCGCCGAGGTAGGCGCGGGCGAGATTAAAATAAGTTTCGTTTTTGTTAGCCATAGGACCCTTTCTTGTTTCTTTAATTATATTGTAACATATTTCAAAAAAAGCAGGCTTGGCACATGATGTGCTGGGTGCCTGCGAACCCGTTGCTACTGATTTTATTGCTATTAGGACGTTTAGAATTCTGCTTCTCCCATTCTACGGCCAACTACCCGACTTGACTCAAATCGGATTTTGGGAAGCTCTTTAGCAAGAATTGCAGCTTCAATAGCTGAGCCGGATCGATGATACTCTGTGTTAACAGACGATCCTTCGTGTTGCCTTGGCGCATAGTTGGCAAATGTGTTCACTTTTTGTTTCCCAGATAATGATTCAAGTAATTCGCTGTCTAACATACAAACATCTCCTTATTGGAAATTGTTTTCTTGCTGCAAGAACGTGTTTAACCTCCTTTTTGTTTTGTCAAATAACTAGCCCGAATGGTTAACTTCAGTAGCGCAATATATTCTACCATATCCAGACTCGATGAGTTTTGGATTCCTAAATCGCCGTCCAGCCGCCGTCGATGTTGAGTAGCTGACCGGTGGTGAAGCTGGAGGCGTCGGAGGCAAAAAAGAGGATGGCGCCGTCGAGTTCGCCGACATTGCCAACGCGTCCCATGGGACAAAGACCTTTGATAGTCTTTAAGAAGTCGGGGTTGTTGACGAGAGTTTTAGTCATTTCGCTCTTGAAATAGCTCGGCCCGATGGCGTTGACGGTGATGCCGTGTTCGGCCCACTCGGTGGCGAGGGCTTTGGTGAGCATGAATACTCCGCCCTTACTGGCGGCGTAGGCGGCGATGGGCATGTTTGGCATGGCTACGCGCGAGTGGATGGAACCGAGGTTGATGATTTTGCCGTATTTTTGTTGGAGCATGATGACGCCTACTTCGCGACAGAAGAAGAAAACGGCGTTGAGATTGGTGTTGATAATTCTATGCCATTCGTCGTCGGGGTGTTGGCTGCTGGGGAAGGCAGCACCAACGCCGGCGTTGTTGATGAGAATATCAATTTTGCCAAAGTGGGCGCGGATTTTTTGGACGCTGGAGCGGATGTCGGAGGTGCGCATGACGTCACAGGGCTCGACAAATACCTCAATGCCAAACTCTTTTTCTAGTTTTTCCTTTACTTCCTCGAGTTTTTTTCTCCGGCGGGCAACGATGGCGAGATTAGCACCAGCGGCGGCGAGGGTGCGGGCGAATTGTTGGCCGAGACCAGAGCTGACTCCAGTGATGAGAGCTACTTTGCCGGTGAGATCAAAAAGGTTTTCTTTCATATCTGAGTATTATACACCAAAAAGGGCTCGCCTAAATCGGGATTTTCATCGTTTTATGCTTCGCCGAGGAGTTCCTCATTGGACAATTTTTTTGTGAGCGGTAATGATGGTGTGGCTGTGGGCGTTAACTGTGATTTGGTAGCTGTTGAGGTAAATATAGAAGTTTTTGCCCTTTCGAATGACGGAGCTAGAGGGATGGCGGATTGTTTGTTTGCACCAGTCAACTATATTATTGGTTTTTAGATCGAGATTTTTTCTGATGCGTTCTATGCCTAGTGGGGTGGTGTGGATGCGATCTAGTTGGGCAATGAGTGACTTTTTGGCGCTTTGCATGTGGGTTAATTATACTGCTTATAGTAGAATATAGGCATGATGGAAAAAGAAATGCGATTGCAAAAACTGATGGCTTGGCGAGGGGTGGCGAGCAGGAGGGCGAGCGAGGAGTTGATTGCGGCGGGGAAAATAAGCGTGAATGGAGAGAGAGCCGTTTTAGGGATGAAGGTGGATGTTACTCGGGATACGGTGACTTGGGGGAAGAAAGTGATTAGTCAGCCGAATGATTACGAAGGAGAGGAAAAACTACCAGAGAAAATGATTTATATTATGTTGAATAAGCCGACGGGGGTGGTGACGACAGCGAGCGATGAGTTGGGTAGGACTACGGTGTTAGATTTGCTAAAAAGTCCCAAAAAGTCCCAAAAAGTCCCAAAAATGGGACGAGTATGGCCGGTGGGGAGGCTGGATCAGGGGACAAGTGGATTATTGATTTTGACCAATGACGGGGAATTGACGCAAAAATTGACGCATCCAAAATATGAGGAGGAGAAAACTTATATTGCGATTTGCTCTGGGGGGGAGTGGACGGCAAGGGAGAGGGAGGTTTTTACGCAGGGGATGAGGCTGGGAAAGAGAGCGGAGAGATTAACAGCGAGAGCGAAATGGCGATTGCTCGAGAGAAGAAAGGACAATACTAGGAAAATAGAGGTGGTGATTACGGAGGGGCAAAACCAGCAGGTACGGCGGATGTGTAAGGCGGTAAATCATCCGGTGATTGCGCTGGAGCGGGTGGCGATAGGGAAGCTAAAACTAGATACGAGGTTGAAACGGGGAGCCTACCGAGAGCTGACAGATAAAGAGCTGAGAGAGCTCGCCTAAATCGGTATTTTGACGGTTTTAATCGCCGCGCACAGCTCGGCGCGAGTAAAAAATAATGCTCAATGGGCATTCAGCCCATCTGCGCTTATTTTTTAATTAAAACCGCGCAAAATCCTCGATTTAGGCTTCGCTTGGGTTGAGGGGTGTTGGCGGTGGATTTTGTTAGGAATTGAAAAAATCATAGCAGGCGTGCCAGACATCGGTGAGGTCTCCTTCCATGATGACCGGTAGGTTATGCCAAGATTGGTTGAGGCGGTGGTCGGTGAGGCGGGATTGGGGGAAGTTGTAGGTGCGGATTTTTTCGCTACGATCGGCGCGACCGATGACGCTGCGGGCATCGCCTAATTTTTTGGCGCGCTCCTCCTCCTCGAGCTCCCAAAGCTTGGAGCGTAGTAGAGAAAGGGCGATTTCGCGATTTTGGTCTTGTTTGCGTTCTTGGCGGGAGACAATGATGGTCCCAGAAGGAATATGGGTGAGGCGGACGGCAGAATTGACTTTGTTGACGTTTTGGCCGCCAGCCCCAGACGCGCGCATGAACTGCCAATCCAAGTCTTCTTCCTTAATCTCGATGGCGGTGGGAGGGATTTCGGGGAGGACAGCGACGGAGGCGGTGGAGGTGTGGACGCGGCCTTGGCTCTCGGTTATGGGAACGCGCTGCACGCGATGGACGCCGGATTCATACTGGAAAATAGGATAGGCAGCGAGAGTGTGGCCGGAAAGCAGCTGACTGGTTTTGCCTTTGATTTTGAGCACGCCGTCGTCGATAAACTCGACTTTGAGTCCAAGGCTTTCGGCGAAGCGTAGATAGGTTCGGGACAATTCTTCGCCCCAGATTTTGGCTTCGTCGCCGCCGGCACCGCCGCGGATTTCGATGATACAAGCGGCAAAGGTGATGTCGGCAGGCAAATCTGCGTCACTATGGCTTTGGGAGCTCTCATAAGCTAGGGAAGCTTCGAGTAGAGCTGCCTTTTGGGTTTCTAGGTCGGCGATTTCGGCAGAAATGAGTTCGTTGAGGTCGGGATCGGAGGCGAGGAGGGTTTGATTGGCAGCAATCTGCTCCTCTAGATGGTCGAGTTGCGCTTGGTAAGGATTGGGCATGATGCAATTATAGCTTAAGCTGCTGGTTTGTCGAGTTTTGAGTCGGGCTTTTGGTTGAGATTGCTTTTGGTGGCGGCTAAAATCTGGCGATAGCTCTTGTTGTCTTTAGGGGCGGGAGCTTCTTTTTTTTTGCTAGCTTTTTCCTTGGCTAGGGCAGCGCGTTTGGCTTCGCTCTGGGCGCGCTTCTTCATAAACTTGTCAACGCGACCTTGGGTATCGACGAACTTCATTTCGCCGGTGAAGAAAGGATGGCATTGGGAACAGATTTCCACGGTGAGGCTCTCGTAGATGGAACCGGTGGTGAAAGTGGCCCCGCAAGCGCAGGTTACGGAACAGTCGTTGTGCCAATTAGGGTGAATGTCTTTTTTCATAAGGTTACTTTGGTTTATTTACAAAGATTAGGTATTATATCATATAATAGCGAGTATGAGAAAATGGTTGGTTTGGGAAAAGAATTGGCTTATTGCACACGGCTTTTCTATAAAAAAGCCGGATTTGGGGGCTTACAGTGAGTCGCCAGTCGAGTATATTACGGGAAGGGCGGCGTGGCTGGATGGAGAAATTGGGGTAAATGAATATACCCTAATTCCAAGAATGGAGACGGAGGAGTTGGTGGAGTTGGTGATGGATGATTTGGTGAGTTTGGGAAGTTCGGGTAAATTAGAAATTGCGGAAGTGGGGACGGGGAGTGGGGCAATAGCAATTGGAGTGGCGAGTGAGCTCAAAAAACGGGGGAGAGAGGCACAAATAATAGCGAGCGATATTAGTAGGAACGCGTTAAAAAAAGCGCAGGAAAATGCAGCAGAGTGGGGGATAGAAAAAAAAGAGATTTGGTTTTTGGAGAGTGATTTAATGAAGAATTATCCGCAGGGTAAAAAGTTTGATCTAATAGTGGCTAATTTACCCTATATACCAAGTAGTCGGATTGCTAATTTAGAAGCAAGTGTACGGGATTTTGAGCCGAAGTTGGCTTTGGATGGCGGAGCTGATGGGGTAGAATTGATCACAAAATGTCTGGGGCAAGTAAAGGCCTATTTGAAGCCTCAGGGGTGGGTGTGGTTGGAGGTGGATGAGACGCACGATGAGGGGATAATAAAAAAATATAAATTGGAGCGGGAATGGGGGATAGAGATAATAAAAGATCACCATAATCGGGTTCGATTCTGGTGTTGTAAACTTCTCTAAATCGGCATTTTCGATTTATAAAAGTTTGTGGTTTCTGTATTTGATCTTTACTTTCCTACTCTCGACGCGAGGTCAAGAGCAAGAGGTAAAGACCAATTGTTCTCTTTTGCGAAAAACAATACAAGGAGCTTAACTAGGACCCCAAGTATGCTTGGTGGTTGTCTGGACAGTGGCTTCCTTGATTGTCGTTCTGGTTTTTCTCTGTGAGTGAAAAATCAGAAAACAAAAGAGAGTTAAAAGAGCTTTTTTGTAGTCAATAGACTAAGGGCGCTGTTGATTACATAGGAGTATTATAGCATAACAATGGCCTTTTGTCAATACCCTTATAGGGTGGAAATTAGAAAGTGCTGTCTGGTTTGGGGAAAATATGGGTAATTATTATAGGATTTATGGGGGAATAAAAGGCGAATGAAAAACCTGATATAATCCGAACTCTCCCCCTAAGAAAATCTGCTCACAAAATTAAAATGCCTATTGACAAATGTTATAGGACGTGTTATAATGGTCCCACTCTAAAACAACTCAAGGAGGAATATGTAATGGAAAACAGGAAAATTGTGGGGTATATAACCCTGCAACACGGAGATGGCCCTCAGGACCGAGCTGTGGAAGACATGATTTCAAAAGGTTGGCAGCCGTATGGTTTGCCCACTAACACCAAAGTGATTGACCAAAGTGGAAACTTCTTGCATCACTATTGGGCTCAGACCATGGTTCGCTACCAAACAGAACCAAAGGATTAGAGTACAGTCGCAGCGGCACGACTATAACCAGCCGCTTTTTTTATGTCTGGCTTATGATAGAATAAGCATCATGAAGATGAACCAAACCAGACAAAAGTTTCTAAATTATTACCAAGAGAAAAAACATGTAATTATCCCTAGCAGTAGTTTGGTGCCGGAGAATGATGCGACGACGTTGTTTACTTCGAGCGGGATGCAGCCTTTGGTGCCGTATTTGATGGGGGAGAAACATCCGGAGGGGACAAGATTGGCGAATAGTCAGAAGTGTTTTCGGAGTAATGATATCGAGGAAGTGGGCGACAATCGACACACAACCTTTTTTGAGATGCTGGGGAATTGGAGTTTGGGGGATTATGGGAAGAAGGAGCAGCTAGAGTGGGTGTGGGGGTTTTTTACGAAGGAGATGGGAATTGCACCAGAAAAACTATATATCACGGTGTTTGCGGGCGATGAAACAACAGGAGTGGGGAGAGATGAGGAGGCGATTAAAATCTGGCAGGAGATTTTTGCTAGGGAGGGGATGGAGGCGAGAGTGGGGGAGAGAATCCGGACTTATGGAGCAGAAAAAAATTGGTGGAGTAGGAGCGGGGAACCGGAGAAAATGCCAGAAGGAGAAATTGGCGGGCCAGACAGTGAGATTTTTTATGATTTTGGGGCGGAATTGGGAATACATGAGAGGAGCAAATGGAAGGACGAAGAATGTCATCCAAATTGTGACTGTGGGAGGTTTATCGAAATTGGGAATAGCGTTTTTATCGAATATGTTAAGACGGCAAAAGGATTTGAGCCTTTAGCGCAAAAGAATGTGGATTATGGGGGAGGGCTGGGGAGAGTGATGATGGCGGTGGAGAAAAAACAGGACGTGTTTGAGACGAGTGCGTTCCAGTTGTTGCGAGAGGAAATGGAGAAAATTACGGGAAGAAAATATGAGGGGGGGGCGGAGGAGGAGAAGGTGGGGTGGCGGGTGATTATGGACCATATGCCGGCGGGGGGGATGT
>WRMU01000036.1 GCA_009776965.1 Microgenomates group bacterium
CCGCGGTGAGTTTCGAGCAGAGGCATTTTGGAGGGAAAAGGCTTGTCAATTTTGCGCCGGAGACTCGCGATATAGGCTTCGACGGTATTGGGGAGGATATCAGCGTCAAAGTCCCAGACACGACCAATGATTTTTTCTTTGCTTAAAATACGTCCGGCATTTCTTATTAAATATTCCAAGAGGGAAAACTCAGTGCTGGTGAGCTTGAGACGTTTTTTGCTGCGGCGAACTTCGTAGTTCATGGTGTTGAGAGTTAGGTCGCCAGTGCGGAGAATAGTATTATTGAGGGCGGCAGGTCGGCGCAGGAGAGCTTTGATGCGGGCGAGGAGCTCCTCGAAGGAAAAGGGCTTAATTAAATAGTCGTCGGCACCAGTATTTAAGCCGTCGACCCGATCGCGGATTTGACCTCTAGCGGTGAGCATGAGGATGGGAGTGGTGAGGCCGGCGGCGCGAACTTGGCGGCAGATCTCTAGGCCGCTGACATGAGGGAGCATCCAATCAATAATCAGTAAATCATAGTCTTCGTCGAGGGCAGCGCCTAAACCTAATTCGCCGTCGTGGTAAGTTTCCACCAAAAACTTTTCTTGTTTGAGGCCGCGGGAGATGGCTTGGGCGATTTTAACTTCATCTTCGATAAGGATTATTTTCATAATAGAGTATATTTTACAAGTTTTCCTGAAGGAAAACTGAAGAAGCTCGCCTAAATCGGTATTTTCATCGTTGAAAGTCTCGAGCACGGCTCGAGAGGTAAAAAGCGATTCTCAAATCCTCGATTTATGCTTCGCTTTGACAGCTTATATCTATCGGTTGATTTAATAAACTACTAAATGTGCTTGGTGGATATATCCGTCTTTTTGGTGGGTGGGGATTTTGCTACTTGAATATTTAATGAAGTGGGTTATGATTTTCATCCACCCTAAGTGTTGTGTTTGACAATTGGGGGTTAAACCACTATATTTAGTGTTACTCAAAATAAAAAACACAATATATTGAGTAAAAAAATTAATCAAACAATAAACTAGAAAGCTAAGCACCATGCCAGACACGATTATTTACCCTTATCCCAAAATGCCTGCAAGAGCTACTGGTTTAACCATTAAATATATTACCAAGCGTGATGGACGCAAAGAGGTTTTTAGCCCAGTAAAAATTACCCGAGCAATTCAAGCCGCTTTGTTTTCCACCCAAATCCATGACCATGAATTGGCACAAATGGCTACTGAGTTGGTATTGGCTAAGTTGCAAGCTAGTTTTAATGCTAAACACAGCCCGACAGTGGAAGAAGTGCAGGACATAGTGGAGCAGGCTTTGATGGAGCTTAATCAGTATGAAGTGGCCAAAGCTTATATTGTTTATCGTCAAGAGCGCAATCAAATCCGCTCAGCCAAATCTCATTTGATGGCTACCTATCAGGGTATCGCCAATGCTAGAGCGAAAGATTTCAATTTGAAACGGGATAATGCTAATGTGGATGGCGATACGGCGATGGGGAAAATGCTGCAATTTGGGGCGGAAGGCAGTAAGGAGTTTGCGAAAAGTTTTATGATGAAAAACTCGCATGCGACAGCTCATGATGCGGGAGAGATTCATGTGCATGACTTGGATTTTTTCGCGATGGGGACACTGACTTGCTGTCAAGTGGACGTGATGGCATTATTTGAGAATGGTTTTAGCACGGGACATGGACATATCAGAACGCCCAATTCGATTGCTAGCTATGCGGCGTTGGCGGCGATTATTCTGCAGAGCAATCAGAATGAACAGCATGGCGGGCAGAGTATTCCTAACTTTGATTATGCACTGGCTAAGGGAGTGAATAAGAGCTTTAGGCGCTCACTCTCCGATAATTTAGCCAAGTATAATACTTTTAGCAAGCAGAATGTGAAGGCTAATTTTGAGGAGATTACTTTGGGAGATATGGGCAAATTGAAAAAAATGAAGGTACCCGCGGAAGTGATTGAAGCAGCGCAAAATGATACGCGGAGGCAGACTTTTCAAGCTATGGAGGGCTTAATTCATAATTTGAACACCATGCATTCGCGGGCAGGGGCGCAAGTGCCGTTTACTTCTATTAATTTTGGGACGGATACTACGGCGGAAGGAAGATTAGTGAGCGAGAGTTTGCTGGAGGCGGTGATGAAGGGGTTGGGCAAGGGCGAGACGGCGATTTTCCCAATTTCGATTTTTAAGGTGAAGGAGGGAATAAATTATAATCCTCAGGATCCTAACTATGATTTGTTTAAGAGAGCGATGGAGGTTTCGGCCAAGCGTCTTTTCCCCAATTTTGTGTTTATTGACGCGCCCTTTAATTTGCAATACTATAAAAAGGGTGATTATCGAACTGAGGCGGTGGCGATGGGCTGCCGGACAAGAGTGATGTCTTCGGTTTTTGAGGAAAGTGATGGGATAGCTGTTTCGAGAGGAAATATTTCTTTTACTACGGTGAATATGCCGCGAATTGCGATTAAACACGGAATTGCGTTGGGAGAGAGGACTAAGGCTGATTGGGATGGGTTTTATCAGGAATTGGACGAGAAAATTGAGCTGATGGCAGCGGTATTGCTAGAGAGATTTGAAGTGCAGGCAGAAAAGACAGTGAAGAACTTTCCGTTTTTAATGGGACAGGGAGTGTGGCTGGGGAGTGATAAATTGGGGCCGTTTGATAAATTGCGGGAGGTGATTAAACATGGCACGCTGTCCTTTGGCTTTATTGGTTTGGCGGAAAGCTTGATAGCGATGATGGGAGAACATCACGGCCAGTCTCAGAAAGCGCAGAAGAAAGGAGTGGAGATAATTAAGTTTATGCGGGAGAAAGCTGATGAGCTCTCAAAGAGACACAATCTCAATTTTTCGCTACTGGCCACTCCAGCGGAGGGAATCGCGGGGCGCTTTACTAAATTGGACAGAGCAGAGTTTGGACAATTAACCGGAATTACGGAAAATGAGTATTACACTAACTCCTTCCATGTGCCGGTTTATTATCCAATTGGAGCGATGGAAAAAATTGACAAGGAGGTTCCATATCACGCTTTATGTAATGCCGGACATATTACTTATGTTGAGCTCGACGGCGACCCCTCGCATAATATTGAGGCTTTTGAGGCGGTAATTCGCTATATGAAAGAGGCGGGAGTGGGTTACGGAAGTATTAACCATCCGGTGGATCGTGACCCGATTTGTGGCTATTCGGGGGTGATTGATGGTGAGAATTGTCCGCATTGCGGGCGGAGAGAGTGCGATGGAGAGTTGGGGTTTGAGAGGCTCAGGCGAATTACGGGGTATTTGGTGGGGTCGCTGGAGAGATGGAATGATGCAAAGCAGGCGGAGGAGAAGGATAGATTAAAACATAAGGTGGAGCGGGAGGTAAAGAAAGGGGCAGCAAGTAAAAATAGCTATAAGGTATAAATATGCACACGGGTCCTGTCTTCGCTCCTCCCCCAAAAAAATTATTCGCTTTCGCTACTAATTCTTTTTGGGGGTCCCCCTCCGCTCGCCACCCGTTACTCAGTTTATTTCCATGAAAATACGCCTCGCAGCTCCCATTCAATCCGACTCCATAGTGGATGGGGAGGGGTTGCGGGCGGTGATTTGGACGCAAGGGTGTCGGCATCGCTGCCCGGGTTGTCATAATCCGGAGACTTGGGATGAGGCGGGGGGGAAATTAGTGGATGTGGAGGAGGTAAAGAGAGAATTGCGCTCACTAAGGGGGCAGGAGGGGTTGACTTTTTCGGGAGGGGAACCTTTTTTGCAGGCGGCAGCTTGCTTAGAAATTGCACAGTGGGCGAGAAAGGAAATGGGATGGAACATTTGGTCTTTTTCGGGCTATACCTATGAAGAATTATTAAAAGATGATGAAGAAAAGAGAGCTTTCTTGAAGGAATTGGAGGTATTGATTGACGGACCTTTTGTTTTAGCGAAACGGGACATCAACTTGCGTTTTAGGGGTTCTAGTAACCAGAGACTTCTGCGCTTGAAAAATGGGGTGATTACTGCCATAATGTAGTCATGAAAAAAAATCATGGTTTTTCTTTAATTGAGTTGATGGTGGTGATTGCCATCATTGCCATTCTGGCAGTAATTGGAATTAATGGTTATTCGTCGGCAGTGCGCAAAGGGCGCGACGCTAGGCGGAAAGCGGACGTGAACGCGATTGCTCAGGCCTTGGCTTTATATCGGATGGATAAAAATAAATATCCGAGCAATGAAGAATATTTGGGGGAAGCAGAACCGAGCCTTCTGGACTATATTACTGATAATCAGCTTTGGGATCCAGATAAAAAAAATAAAGGTCGTTATTTTTATTATTGTTGGGAGGGGACAGGAGCAGCTAGTAGCTGTCGATCTTTTTTGGTATGTGCTCAGGTGGAGCAGGTGGATAGTATGAATTGGGAGTGGGATGACACTGTGTCAGGATTTCCGCCAACTCCGAGCGGTGCAAGCGATAGTAATGTTGTGGGGGCTACTACTAGTCCGGTTAATCTGGGTGGCGCGGGCAATTATACTGCCCCTAATTCCAGTAGCGTGAGCACTAACAACTGGTATTGCGTTAGCAGTATATGATAAAAAGAAATGACGGCTTTACTTTAATCGAGTTGATGGTGGTGATGGTGATTATGATGGTTATTTTAGGAGCGTCGGGATGGAATTATATTCGACTTCGGGATAGAAACGCGGTGGAGGCAGCGGCGCGAACGCTGCGTAATACTCTTAGTCAAGCTAGAAATTATGCAAAGATTGGGCAGTGGGCGATTAATGAAAATGATTTTTGTTACCCAGGAGATTTGACTGATCCTAATCCCCCCCCTACTTCTGCGGGTGGTTCAGGAGTGGAGCAAGAAGGACTAGCGGGTTTCGGTCTAACAGTAAGTAGTTTCACTGTCGGCTATGCGCATGACTTGCAAATTGTGGCGCAAAAGGGATTAGTGTTGGAAAATTATGGAGTGTTTTGGGATAAGGAGCCCAATAAGCTGGAAATACGGATTTTGTGTAAGAGGCGAGCGAGCACTGCTTCTGCCGCCGAAGGTACTTGGCCGGGTTATGGTGCTAATAAAGTGAAGCCTTATCACTATGCTTATGATGTGGTGAAGACTGATTTTTTCCCGCTAGGAGTGTCGGTGTTAAAGCCGAGTGCAGAACAATTTAGCAATGGTGTTTATAATATGGCAGGGGTGGAGTTTACGCCGCTTTATTTAATGGTGCGCTCGCCGATAAGTGGCAATAGAGTTAACTTCGGCACATCCTGTTTTGGCGAGGAGGACGATGAGATTGTGGTGGGAGATACGGACATGAAATATCTTTATAAATTGCCGGTAGGTAGCGCGGGAGACGTGGGGGAAGGGTGTTTTTGCGAGAGAGGGCTAAGCGAGACAGAAATAGCCTCATTAACGGGTGGATGTATTACGAGCGTTGACACTCCTACCCTGATGAGTGTGGGTCCTTGTAGTAATATTTGCAGAAATGATCAATAAAAAAATAGATAATAATACTGGCTTTTCGTTGATTGAACTATTGATCGCGATTTTCTTTATTTCGATTGTGTTGGTGGCGATTGCTTCGGGAATGGTGAAAGTGGCGATGGCTTTATGGGAAACTAAGGCGAGGGCGATCGCAGTGAATATGGCCCAGAACTGTATTGAAGATATTAATTTTGCTAATAAGTATGTTTCTTGGTATGATTTTTATGGTGATCCTATTAATGGCAGCGAGGTGATTGGCAGAAGCTGTTTGGGGGCGGCTGGTTTGAGTGATGCTAGTTCTGACGGGGGGTTTTATGACGGTTTTGATCCTCGTGATGATGAGTTTATTCGGGATCAAAACCCTATAAATACTGCCAATCCTGAAGCTGGTGGCGTTGTTAGCAGTGATAAACCTATGACTTTGAAGCGGACCTTTACTGATGAAAGTATTGAGACCCGCTTTGATTTCCAAATTGAAATACATCGAGCTATTAGAGACTATCGGCGCAATGTGGCTGGACTATTCTCTCAAGTGAACAGTCAGGCGGTGATAGTAATTATGGACGTGAGTTGGCAGAAATATAATAGTTCTGGCAGTGCGCGAAATACTTATACAGTAACTAAACAATATTTACAGCCGACGACTTATTAAACATATGAGCAAAAAACAACTACAAGCTGGATTTACTTTGATAGAAATGGTGATTGTGGTGACTATCTCGGGGTTTTTAGTGACGGCGGCGACTTCGCTGATGGCGAGCTTTGCGAGGTTTAAGTATGCGACAGATGTGCAACAGCAACTCAGAAGTGAGGCTAATTTTGCGGCAGGACAAATTGATTTGTTGATTAGGAACAGTAATGGCATCGCGGATTTGTGTCTTTTGAACCCAATTGCTAATCCGGTATCTTCTGATGGCTCGCCCTGTGTTCCTAGTAATTGTTGCGCGAGCAAGATTTGTCATGGTAAACCGGTATATGTGTATTGGCAGGAGACGCTTCCGTCGGGTTCGGGTGTTTATTATAATCAACATTCGGCTTCTTGCTGTCCGACAGCAAGGACGACAGAATATGATTATAGAAAAGGCGGGGTGGGGTCGAAAAGTGCGGAGTTAAACTTTATTACTTTGCAGGAATTATCACAGAGAAGGACCTGCACGCTCAATGGAATAAAGCCGCAGCTAAAGGAAGTGGCAGATGGGGGAGCGATTTGTTTTGTGGAGACGTCACAAACAACTTATTATAATAATACCATTAGGCGGGTCCCAGTTGACAGGGATTTTGGGCAGGTATCGGGTGGGGGCGATCAGCAGCGTTTGGCAGTGGTGAGGGAAGAATATAACCCCAGTGCTTATACTGGCACAAATGCTAACACTAATTATCTGGATGATCTTAACTGTATCGGCAGAAATTGTGCTGGGGGATGTAGTTTGACAGTAGGTAGCTGTCCAAGTATGCGGAATAATTATCTAACCTCTAATGCAGTGCACGTGAGCGACTTGATATTCTCCTGTCAGTTAAAGAATCATGGTATGCCTAATCAGGCGGCATTGATTACTTATACCATCAAATTGGAAAAGCCCAAACGGGCGATGAGGCTAGATTTTTATAATTATGAGGATTTGAGTGGTTATGAGACGTTCACCATCACTCGGACGGTGAACTTGCGCAATAGCGGCAATCCCTTTAATCTACCGGTTGACAATTGATGATATTCGCGTATATTATACGGCTATGAGCAGAGGTTTTTTGGGTCTATTGATTGTTTTGGGGTTACTGGCGGCGGGAGCGGGGTATTTACGGTTCAAATTAATTCCAGAATGGAATGAAGCGCTATATAATCAGCAAATAGAAATGGAGCGGGAGGAGCTGGAGAGATTAGAGTTGACAGAGAGGATTGCTGCTGAGCAGGAAGCCTCGATGGCGGCGCTATATGAGGAAGCGCAAAATTACGCCACGGCGAGTGCGACAATTAGCGCGGAAGTGATGGAAGATGTCGAGTAAAAAAAGGAGTTGGTGGGGAGTGGGAGCAATGGCGGTGGCTTTTTTGGGACTGGGGGCTTGTTTTTTGGGCTGGAGATATGGGCATTGGTTCGGAGGCAAAAAAGCCGATCCGGATTTGCAATTTGGCGAAGTATTGGACGGGCGCTATATGAATGCGGGAGAGACATTTGTGGTGGATTTTCCCACTCAGCCGAGTGTGGTTTATTTTGGTTCGAGCGAACAGGGGTTGGTAAATTATTATGCAGGGGACTTGAGCGGGAGGATGGATTTTCGGGTGTCGCAAATGAAGAAAGTGACTGATTTGATGGGAGTGAAGGCGGAGACTTTGCTTAATGATCATGGTAGCTTGCTGGCGAGCAAAATAACCCAGAGTTATTTGGGGGTGGGGGGTGAGTACATGGTTTTGAAGCAGCAAGAGAATGTGATGGAATTGCAGGTGTTGTCGCGGCCGACGGACGAGGAGGAACAGAGATATGGGCTGATGAAGCTGATGGCGCGAGAGGATAATTTGTTTATTATTAGTGCGATTGGGAGAGAGGTGGATAGGGCGGCGCTAAAGAAGTTTGTGAATAGTTTTGATTTGTTGAAGGCGGAGAATACGGATTTTTATCAGATTGAGGTTGAAGAATTGATTGATCCCAACTTTAGTGAATTGCCAGAGGTGAATTATTACTGATTTTTAGGTAGCTCGCCTAAATCGGTATTTTGACGGCTTTAATCGCCGCGCACAGCTCGGCGCGAGTAAAAAATAATGCTCAATGGGCATTCAGCCCATCTGCGCTTATTTTTTAATTAAAACCGCGCAAAATACTCGATTTATGCTTCGCTGAGAAGTTTCTATTTTTCTGCTTGCCAAGCGCTGCTCACAGCACGAGCAATAGCTAAATCGCTCCTATAAGTAATTTTAATGTTGTCCTCATCACCATCAACAATATAGACTGGTTCGGAGCTAAATTGACTAATCAACTCGCTGTCGTCGCTGACAATTTGATAACCTTTATCCAGAGCCTCTTGGTAAATATCGAGGAGGAGCTTTCTATTGAATAGCTGAGGGGTTTGGGCGAGGTAGCTTTCTTCTCGTCGGAGCGAATCAGTGATAACTTTGGTGGTGGGGTTGACTTTTTTGATGGTGGTGACGGCTTTGCTGGCTAAGATGGCAGCTTGCGCT
Organism: Microgenomates group bacterium; assembly: GCA_009776965.1. GTDB lineage: Bacteria > Patescibacteriota > Microgenomatia > UBA1400 > PJMF01 > WRMU01. Next base: position 8,626 of record WRMU01000036.1, read on the forward strand.
CCTCTATCAAGAACGGAAAGGAGCTCTTTGATTTTGGCGGGGCGAATAAAAGGACGAACTCCGTCGTGGATAAGCACGACATCACCTTGGGCAGCTTTGAGGCCGTTGAGAGCAGAAAGATAGCGCTCGGCTCCGCCTAAAACTAGTTTTACGGGCAATTTTAATTCTTGGAGGAGGATGGTTTCATACTCAGCGCGATATTTGGCGCTAACAGTGACAATAATTTCGTCTATTTCGTCCATGACAAAAGCTCGGACGGTGGTGGCGATGATGGTTTGGGGTTGGTGGTGGGCGGTGGTTAAGACTTGAGTGAGTTTATTACTCCCGAAGCGAGCACTGATGCCAGCGCAATTGATGATAGCGGAAATGGTGTGGTTTTTATACATGTGACAAGAGATTAGTCGCAATTTGAGCCCCTTTTTCTTCGGCCTTAAGAGCGTTTTTAAGAAGAATATTATCTTCGCCTTGATAGGCGGAAGTGAATTGTTCGATGCCTTGGATGAGTAAATCGCTGATTTGGGGGAAAGTGATAGTTTGGGCAATAAAAGCGTCGACTAGAACACGGTCGAGGCCATGCCAGACAGCAGGGAGGTTCATGGCAGGGTTTTTAAGCAGCTGAGGAATGACATTTAAGACGGGAAACTTGAGAACATCAGGAGGAAGAAAACTGAGATGTTGGTTGATGAGATCGAGTTTGAGATCGGCGGAAGTAGGTTTTCTGTCTGGATGAAATAGAGCGTATTGGAGGTAGCGATCCATGTTGGGGGTGCCAAACTCGCCAATGATGGAACCGTCGATGAATTGAACTAGAGAG
>WRMU01000037.1 GCA_009776965.1 Microgenomates group bacterium
ACACCTAATCTGCGCCACCAACCCGCGGCGCACTCCAGTCTTTCCCCAATGATAAATCCTTTTACCCCGATAAATCAAGTTTCCTATGTCTGCCATAACCTTTTTATTATAACATATGGTAAAATATAACTTGACTAAAGCCACGGAATGTAGTTCAGATTGGCTAGAACGCGCGCATGGGGTGCGTGAGGTCGCAGGTTCGAGTCCTGTCATTCCGACTTAGTAGGACAGAGGTAGGTTTCAGCATACTCTCAAAGAGTGGATTTAGTTGATATATCGCTACTTTTCCCTCTTTAATAGTTAAGTTCAAAAACACTAATCTGATGATTTCATCTAATAGTTCAACACTTTCGGTATTTTTAGCGATGTTTCCAATGTTTTTCATTAAGTTCAAAAAGTCCTCTTTGCTCAACTGATTAGCAGTTTTACCAACCAACAAGGTTTCCTTCTCTCCCTTCATCCCTTCAACTTGCTCTTTGTATCCATCGTTTTCATCATCAAGGTCTTTCATCTCTTTATTAACCTTGTCAATTTGCTTCTGATTGGCTGGGTTTATTTTGATTAGTGCTTGGGTAAGTTGGTCTATCTTTTGTTCGTTTTCCTTGATTAATCGCTGATAATTAAGGGTAGTGTTCTGTATTTCTTGTAAGCGGTTTGCTATCATCTCTTGTCCTCCCTCCAAATACCGCTTATATGCCTCATCATTAAGTTCAACATCTCTGGTTAATTCCAACAAAAAGTCAATAATCATCTTACCTCTGACTTGATTTGCCTTACCTAAAACCTTACGACACTCGCAATCCCTATCAGCACATCGTAAGTAAAGGTATTTTTGAGTGCTCCCCCCACTTACGCCAGGTGTCATTAGAGTATGATTTTTACTATAACCACAATGGACCATGCCTCGCATTAGTTTAAATTGAGTATTCTTAATTTGAAAACGTTTTTGGTCTGGTCTAAATCTACTCCTAATCTGTAAAAACTTCTGGTAGGTCAGCATAGGTATAAACTTGGGGTCAGTATTTCTTAACTCCACAATTTTCTTGCCACCATAAATGTAAAACCCGCAATAAAACGGGTCAGCACAGATTTCAGATAATTTTTGTTTGGTGATAATAGTAATTTTCCCCTTAAACTCAAACTTTTTCCTATTAAGTATCGCCGCTGCCTCATCAAGTGTCAGTTTATTATCAGCAATTTCTTTCAACATTGCCCTTAACATCGCAAAATTATCACCATCAGGTCTAAAATACCTGCCTTCACCAATAATATAACCTCTTTTAGGTGCCATATTTGGCGATTTGCCCTCGTCAGCAATTTTATGATTTCCTCTATTAACCACCTCAGACAGATTATCGCTATATTGTTTCGCCATGATAAACTCAATACCCAACATTAGTAGTCCATTGGAGTTGTGGTTAAAAACATAATTCTTAAAAATGAGATTTTTAATCAATCCTCTGTCAAGTAAGTCAATAATTTCTCCTGCTTCCAACATATTTCTTGCCAACCTGTTCGGATGCCAAGCAATAATAGAGTTCCACTTACCCTTTTTAATTCCCTCAATCATTTCATTGTAGAATGGTCTTTGTCCTGACACTTTAGCACTCTTGCTCTCTGGGATAATCTTGTATGGTTTTATGCCATTAATTTCACAGAGTTTTTGGCAATCACTAATCTGGTCTGGTATTGACCGCTCTTGTCTGTCCTCGCTCTCAGATGAGCGACGAGCATAAATTACATATTTTGCTTCCTTTTCATCGTTCCACTTACCCTCTTTTCGCAGTTGTTCCTCAACTCTTTTTTCGCAATAACCCAACACTAAATCCCTAAGGTTATCAGAATTAGGGTCATGTCTAATAATCGCCATTTTATTCCCTTACAATCGCTCTCATTAGTGGTCTTTTCTAACTACTTCAACAGAGGTTGTCCCATTCTTCACCCTATCTTCATTTTTGCCACGATTACGATGTCGGCAGGGGTTGAAGTTACCAATGACTTTATCATGGAGGACTTGTTTTTGGTCTTTTTTGGCAGGTTTCAGATTGGGGTTTGATTTTTTAATGCGGTCAAGTATTTTTCGCAACTCTTTATTGCGAGTATTTATTGGCGGGGCTGCTATTTTTCTGACTGGCACAATACATCATATTATACACCGCATTACTTGAACTATATACTCTTAATTTAACCAGTGTATCAACAATAACTCTCTACTCACTTTCCAAAAGTTGAGTTGATTAGTTAGTAGTGGTAGTAGCACAGGGCAGGTGGTAGCATCGCTAATTGCTATGTCAATTTTAGTCATATATTTTTGTCTTACAGGTCTATTATTCTCCTCTCCAAAACACTCATAGGTCGCCAAATTATTTTTTTAATTCGCGCCTATGAACTTTTCTAGCAAAAATACCCAATCAATCAATTAAAGTAATTAACCTCAACTACATCAATAATTTCTGCTTCCTGTTCGGCCATACTTCATTATACCGAGATACAAGCAAAAGATAACTAAAAAAACCAGACAAGTTACTCTTGATTACTCGCTATCTACCTAATAAGCGATTGTTTAACCTCATCAAGGTTGTTATTGTGAAGTAGCGGAATGAGTGCTTTAATTTCCTCTATTGGTTTATCCCACCACTTCAACTCCAAAAGTATTTCTATTAACTCATCATCAAATCGCTTCTTGGTTGGTTTCGCTGGATTGCCTACCACAATGGTATATGGCTCAATATCACTACCAACCACACTATTCATCCCAATAATTGCTCCATCGCCAACTTTAACTCCTGCTAGTATGGTCGCATTCTCACCCATCCAAACATCATTACCAATAATAATATCGCCTTTTAGGGGCATTTTATCAAGTGATGGCACTTTTTCACCCCAACCCTCAAAGATATAAAATGGAAAGGTGGAAACACACCCCATTTGATGATTTGCCCCGTTCATTACAAACTTTACTCCACTTGCTATCTGGCAGAATTTACCAATAATCAACTTATCGTCATAAAAGTCATAATGATGAACTACCTGCTTCTCAAAATCCTTGTCACTAAAATAAGTAAAGTCACCAACAATGATGTTTTTATTTGTTATAGTTGGTCTTACATTTACCACATGGTCAATGTTTGGCACAGGGTGAATAGTGTTTGGGTTTGGCAATTCAGTCATTTAGCTAATTATACTGCTTAAATCGTTTCTTTTCACATCACAGATGATTGAGATGCTGACTTGACTAGTAAATTATTTTTTACTCTGGCGCCTATGAACCGCTCATCAAGGTCAATTTATGATTATTAAGATGGATAAGTGCGAAAATAACCAGAAAATACACTACACTCTATTCAAATCACAAAACCTAACTCTGCTCCTGGATTTGCCCTTATCTTGTCCTCAATCAAACTAATCCTCTCTTGTGTTTCTAGGCAGGAAGTCATATAATTCAGATAGTCAGTCAGTTCAAAAGTTGTCTGATTGTCCCGACTTTTTTAGCGTCATCAGCCTTTTTATGAAAAAAACTGCTACTCAAATCGCCATCAAAGCCTCCATCACCACCATCATTAGTGATGCCGCTCTCTCCCTGCTCAAACTACTCACTGGCATCTTTGCCCGCTCCTCTGCTTTAATTTCTGATTCCATCCACACCCTATCCGATGTCCTCAGCACAGTCATTGTAATTATTGGCGTAAAATTAGCCGCTCGAGGTCCCGATAAAGAACATCCCTATGGCCACGAACGCTTCGAGTGTGTGGCCGCCATTATTTTAGCCACCATTCTTTTCATGACGGGAGCGGGTATTGGCTGGACAGCTATCCAAAATGTCTCCACCACCCCCTCTATAGATTTAACTATTCCTGAGTTGCCCGCGCTGATAGTAGCCATCGTTTCCATCATTGTTAAGGAAAGCATGTATTGGTATAAGCGCTCTGCCGCCAAAAAAACTAACTCCAGCGCTCTAATGGCCGATGCTTGGCATCATCGCTCCGACGCTCTCTCCTCAATCGGCAGTTTTGCTGGCATTTTAGGTGCCCGACTCGGCTTTCCCATCCTTGATCCGCTAGCCGGTTTGGTAATTTGTCTCTTTATCTTAAAAGTCGCCCTAGATATCTTCAAAGATGCTATTGGGAAAATGACCGACAGATCAGCTCCTAAGAAGTTAGAGGTTCAAATCCGCCAGCTCATTCTCTCTCATAAGTCTGTAGTCAGCATCGACCTGCTCAAAACCCGCCTTTTTGCCGATCGGGTTTATGTTGACGTTGAAATCAGTATTGATGGAACCAAAACTCTCGACCAAGCACATGCTGTCGCCAAAAAAGTCCATGATGCTATCGAAAACAAAATCCCCCAAGTCAAACACTGTAATATCCACACCAACCCCGCTCCATCAAAAACAAATACATAGACATGTCGAGCGATTTAGGCGAGTACTCTTAGATAATCAAATCCTACTAGTTTATTCCCCGTCACCTCTGCCACTTGCGCCGCCACCGAAATCTCACTCGATGCTGCCGTAAATCCCAGCAACCCCAACAAACCACATAAATGTTCCTTAATCTGCGCCTGTGGATAAATCATCGCCACAATCATTTGTCTAATCAGTAGTAACTCTTGCCATATTTTCCCGCTAAGTTCTTCCTGCACCATCACCTTATCCACCACCTCCAAAAACTGCACCATTTGGCGGATTTTTCCCAAATCATGACGAATACTCTCACAGTCCGCCAACAACTCCACTTGTGTTAATATCGGATAAGCCCCGCTCTGCTCTTTCCTATTCACCAAATAAGCCTTAATCACATTCCCACTCTCCAAACTGCTCCGCCGCGTCGATTTTAGCGTCCGCACTCCCTTAGCCACACAACAAAACCTCCCCTGTTCGCGCGATGCCAAAGTTAACATCTTATCCGCTTCGCCAAAAGAGCGCGACTTAATCACTATTGCTTGGACCAGAGTTTCTCGCATATCTTACAAATCTACTAACCCCTCCAACATCGTGCTATTACTCGGGATAAACATTTGATTAGCTAAATCATCAACTAGCTGCACTTTCTCCTCCGCAGCTCGTCGCGATTGCTCAATAGGGGAGAGTACTACATTTTCTCTAGGCGGCGAAGATCGACCCAGTAATAAGGATAGTATTACCACTATCAGCAACACCACCCCCAAAATCATTCCTGTCACCCTAAAATATTTTGTCACCAATGAAATCTGCCCCTGCGGCTCAGGAGGGAGCACCGCCTCATTCTTCAGCGCAAAATTACTATTGTCCATAAAATCAGTCTGGTCGAAGTTTTCCTCCTCGGGAACAATCACTTCTTCTGCTGGCGAATCAGTTGTGGGAGTTGACATAAGTATTTACTTCTCGCAATAACTGCTGTATTTGTCGCAAGCGACTGCTCAAATATCTAATTTGGTTTAAGAACTTATCATAAGTGGTGCGATCAGTAATTCCTCGCCAAGTGTTCTCCAATTCCACCACCTGAGAACTCACTTCGGTTAAAGAGTTTGAGGCTTGTTGTAGTGTCAGTCGGTGCTTATTTAATTCAAACGCCCCTCCATCCGCTGGTAATGCCTCGTCCAATAAAGTCACCTGCTCCTGCAGGGCAAAATTAGCTTCTCGCAAACTAGACAAAATAGTAAAAGTATAAATTGGATAAAGTAAGCCCTCAATTATTTCCGTCTGTTCGCGATAAGCAACCGCAAACTCCACTTCACTTTTTTCGTCCACCACTTCCTCCACTTTCTCGAGTAAAACAGCATTTATCTCTCTAGCCGCCACCAAATCCTTTGCGTAAAGATTTTTTTGGGTCACTTCCTCCAATACTTCCGCCGCCCCAGTGGCCGTCACCCCTTCCGCGGCCTCAGCCATACTCACCACCACCTCTCCTCCTCCCCCTTGCTCATCTCCATAAACCAAGAGGGCTTCCTCCACCCATAGCAGATAAGCATTATAAGCCATCAATTGTGTCCGATAAAGATCCTTCACCGCCTCCACCTGCCCTTCGCCGCCACCCCTCGCCCTCACTAGCGCTGTTTCCCTAGCACTAATCATTCCTGCCGCGCGCTGATAATCACCCCATAGCCCAGTCAAATTGCTCGCCTCAACCGTCACCACTCCTATAAAAAACAATGCCAGTGACCAAAACCAGACTTTTTTTGTCATTTCTTAGCCAACACTTTCTCGCGCATCATAGTTGTGGCCTCATACAAAGACTCCATTGTCCCGCAGTCCAGCCATCGCCCATTCACTAAGCGCACGTCTAGTGTTCCTTCCTCCAGATAAAGATTATTAATATCCGTAATCTCCAGCTCTCCTCGCGCCGACGGAGCTAAAGATTTGGCTTTTTCTATCACTGTATTATCATATACATATAATCCCGTCACCGCATAGTCAGACTTGGGATTTTTTGGCTTTTCCTCAATATGCTTCGCCTTAAACTCATCATCAAAATCCACCACCCCAAACCTCTGGGCATCAGACACTTTCTTGGCGAACACTCTCGCCCCAGTCTCAAAACTGTCAATTGCCTCGCTAAAGTCATCTTCAAACAAATTATCTCCCAAAATCAGCGTTACTTCATCATTTCCAATAAACTTCTCTCCAATCAAAAAAGCCTGCGCAATTCCATCCGGACTGTCTTGAATCTCATAAGTAAAGTCGCAGCCGAACTCATTTCCCGACCCCAATAAATTAAGAAAATCGCCCGAATTACTCGGCGCAATGATAAACAAAATATCGGTAATTCCCGCTGCTTTAAGGGTTTCTAAAGGATAAAACACCATTGGCTTATCATACACCGGCAAAAGTTGCTTGCTAGTGATTTTGGTCAAGGGACGTAGTCTGGTGCCGGCTCCACCGGCCAAAATAATTCCTTTCATAAAGTTTGTTGCCTTTCTTTGTATTGAGTATAACACAAAACTATGTTAATATTAACTTATGATGAAAAAAACTGCCCTTTTTCCTATTCTTTTAGCCAGCCTTTTTGCCACTGCTCCGCCCCTTTTTGCCCAAACTCCCGCCATTCCAGACAATATAGTCAACAATGTTGTCGATATTGTTGAGTCTGTCGCTGATCAGCTCATCAACACTGACCTTGAAGCTCTGCCTATCTCTGCCGACTTAGTAAGTCCAGACATAGCAGAAGTTCCCGCCACTGCCAGCGCTGTCCCTCTCATCGACCCCCTCCAAACCCAAATTGATGAACTCCATATTCAACTTTCTGCCTTAACCAGAGAAAACACCAATCTCAACAGACAAATCACTGATCTCCAACAAGAAATCGACGGCACTGATTGGTATCAAGAGCTAACATTTTTGCTCGCCCTAGGCGTAGGGGCCGGTATTTTCCTCCTCCTCACCATCATTCTCGTCATCCAAAACGGCATGCTTAAAAAGAAATTAAAGATGAGTCAATATAATGCTCCCATCCCCTCCACCGACGACCTGCCCCCTTCTCCTTCCGAACCTTCCCCCATGGAGAGCCAACCCGTTCTCGAAGAAACACCCGTGGAGCCTCCCATGCCTGCTACTCCAGACCTCAGCGCACTCAGTCAACCGCTCGTTCCTGCTACTCCTCCCGTAGAACCCGCCCCTCCTCTGGCCGAGCCGATATCGACTTCCCCCGTAGATCCCGCTCCTCCCCTCACCGAGCCAACTCCTCCCATGGCAGTGCCAGAACCTATTCTTCCCACCATACCAGAACCAACCCCTCTCGACGCTCCCATAGCAGTTCCAGAGCCCACTCCTCTCGAGCCCGCTTCTCCAGCCATCGACACTCCTCCTCTCCCTCCTCTGGGTGAAAACACCCCGGTGTCTCCAGCCGCACCTCCCGTCACTCCTCCTCCCGCACCCGCTTTTGGGACAGCCCCCGACCTCAACCCTCCCCCTCAGACATAATTCTCTGGTATAATAAGGCTATGCTCGACTATTTTGCTATCATCAATGATTTCTTTGCCGCTAATCCTCGTGCCTATAAAATCTACTTAGTGCACGCAGTTTTAGTCACCCATAAAGCCCTCGCCATTGCCCGCCGTCTCAATCTATCCGCCGAAAGTCGGCAATTTATCGAGGAAGCTGCTATGCTCCACGACATCGGAGTCATCAAAACCCACGACCCTCAAATGGACTGCACTGGTGATCTTCCCTATATTGCTCATGGTCTCGCCGGAGGGCAGATTTTGCGCGAAAAGCACCTAGAGAAGCATGCTCTGGTGGCCCAGCGTCATATCGGAGTCGGACTCACTAAAGCAGAAATCATCTCTCGTAACTTACCCCTGCCCCATGAAGACTTTATCCCCCTGAGCCTAGAAGAAAAAATCATCACTTACGCCGACCTTTTTTTCTCCAAGAGAGAGGAGACCCTTTGGCAAGAAGACAGCATTGACCGAATCACCCAAGAACTAGCTGGTTTTGGGCAAGAACAAGTAGCCACTTTTCTTGTCTGGCATCAAGAGTTTGGCCCTTAACTATTATGAAAAAAATCGTCATTCTCGGCTCCACCGGACATATTGGCCAAAGCGCTCTACGCATTGCCGAGCGCTTCCCCAGTGAGCTTAAGATCATCGGTCTTTCTTGCTACCACGATAGTGAACTTTTCCAAGCTCAGGTAAGTCAATTTAAGCCTTCAGCCACCTGCATTGCCAACACTGACCCCTCTGGTCTAGAGCGCCTCGCCAGCCTTCCCGAAGCTGATCTGGTAATCGTCTCGGTGGTAGGTGTCGCCGGTATTGCCCCCACCCTCGCCGCCATCGCCGCCGGCACTAATGTCGCTCTAGCCACCAAAGAAGTATTAGTTATTGCCGGTCATCATGTCCTCTCTCAAGCCAAAAAAAACCATGTCGCTATTATCCCCATCGACAGTGAGCATAGCGCTCTTTTCCAGAGCCTCCAAGCCGCTCCCCATACCGCCATCGACAAGATTTATCTCACTATGGGCACTGGCAAAATTGCCCAGATGTCTCCTGCCGCTATGGCTCGTCTCCAACCCCAAGAAGTTCT
>WRMU01000038.1 GCA_009776965.1 Microgenomates group bacterium
GGAAGTGCCGCCCCCCATACTTTTAACAAAAAGCTGACCGCTTTGGGAGCGGGAGCGGAGGCGATGGTAGTTGGGAGTAATATCTTTGGTGAAGCTGACTTTAGCTAGATCGTCAGGGTCGATAAATGATTCCATCATCACCATAACAATGAGGGGCCGGCGGGGCAAGGATTCACAAAACTCAGGTGGGGGGGTGGCTAGGGAGCGATACTGACTGGTGATGGCATTGATGGTGGTTTGATTATAGTCGGGAGGGGTGGTGATTTGAGAGTCGAAAGTGCGAATCATAAAGCTGACTATAAAACCATGGCGGTGATAAGCGATGAGCTGGCGGTTATGTTGGAAGTCGTATTCGAAGTGGAAGGTGCGCTGCCACCAAGAGGCAGTGGAAAAAAGGAAGGCCGCGAGGCCAGAGAGGGTGATAAATCCCCATAGAGACCAGCGTAGCCAAGTTTTGGAGAGCTGAGGAGAAAAATGAAAACTTAAGGCTACCCAGAGGAGGGACACGAGAACGGAGATGATGATGAGCGCAGGGATAGCAAAGCGAGCGAGCTGCATGACGGCTAGAGTTTCTAGCCACATGAGGAAGTCTTGAGGATAGAATGGCTCGCCACGGAAGGGGACCTTAAAGTAATTGATGATGCTCAGGAGATTGACAATGGTAAGAGTTAAGAAGTTGGCAATACCCAAATTATTAAAAAGGAGAGCAAAAAAGAGAATAACCCAGATAAGGAGCAGGTAGGCTAACAATACTTCGGCAGGATAGCTCAACATCCAAGTGAGCGCGGCTAAAGGATGATGGCGAGAGAGAAACTCGGCCAAAAAAATCATCAGGAGAGGAGAAAGAAGGAGACATGCCCAGTTAAGATAGTGCTTGATTTTGCTCATTAGAATAATTTGAAGGCTGAGAAAGCTTGGTTATAGACACGTTTGGGTTTGGGACCGACTAGGACTTGGTCATTGATGAAAACGACGGGAGTGCCATAGAGGTTGGTTTTGGCTACTTCGTTGACTAACTGTTCTGCCAGAGTGGCGGTGGATGGCGACTCGAGACAATCGGCAAAGCTCTCTCGGGAGTAACCGAGCTGCGCTGCTTGGGCGAGAGTGATGGAACGACTGGCATTATCCTCCTCGGGATTAAGAAAGAGTTGCTGGAGAAGATCCCAATAGAGGGTCTGATCAATAGTCCAAGCGCAATAGAGCAGCTCGTCGATATGATCGGTTTCCTGCTTCACGGGATAGTGAGCAAAAATAAAGTTGGCTTGTCTTTCCTGAGCTAGGCCGTAGACTAACTCATAAACTTGGCGGGAGTAATGGCAATTGACACAGCCGATAAAAACTGCTCGCTCGGAGCTCTCGGGGTTAGTTTGGGCAAAGAGGGAAAGATCGACATCAGAGATAGTTAAATCTTCAGGAGAACTTGCGGGACTACCACAGGAGGTAATCTGGTTGTGGCTGCCGGCAGGATCGAGAACGCAAAGTCCGGTGTCATTGAGGCCATTGCAGCTGCCGAAGCGGACAAAATTGTATAGTCCCCTACCCGCCCAAAATAAGCTGCCTAGAGTGATAATCATTACCACCCAAGATAAGACCTCAAAATATTTATTGATGAAGCGGGCGAGCCAAGGCGCCCTGACAACAAAACGAGAGGTGAAGGAGGCTTTGATTTTTTCTTGAAAACCGGTGTTGCAGGGGCGGAAAGTGACCCGACGAAAAACACAATCAAAAGCTTCGCGAGCGAGAGCGCGATGGGCGGCAGAAAAGATGCTGATAATCCCGAGAACAATAAAGGCAATAATACATGGCATATTAGCGTAGAATGTTAACTATCTTCTTTAGGGCATCAACAAATTGTTGCGCCTCTTTGGGGGTATTATACAAATAAAATGAGGCTCTGACACTACCAGAAATGCCACGCTCATGAAACCAAGAGTGGACACAGTGTTGGCCGGAGCGGACGGCGATCTGGGCAGTTTTGTCGAGGAGGAGAGCGATTTGGTGATGGTCGATGCTGGGAATATAAAAGGAAAAAATGCCGCCACGTAAGCGCGGGTCTGGGGGGCCGATGATTTGGAGGCCCTCGATGTCGGCCGTGCCTGCGGTGACGATTTTATTGAGGGCTAGTTCGGTTTGGGCAATTTTAGCGAAGCCATATTTCATGAGGTATTCGGCGGCGATACCTAAGCCAATAATACCGGAGTAGTTTTGGAGGCCGGCCTCAAACTTTTCTGGAGCATCAAGATAAGTAGCGGTTTGGTAGGTGGTGGTGGAGACGGTGTCGCCGCCAACTAGAAAAGGAGGAAGCTGGGCGAGCAGGGCCTTTTTGCCATAAAATACGCCCATGCCCGAGGGACCAAGCATTTTATGACCCGAAAAGGAGAGAAAGTCAACGTCTAGAGCACGAACATTAAGGGAGCGATGGGGAATGGCTTGGGCGCCATCAAAATGAACTAAGACACCATGTTGATGGGCGAGTTTGACAATGGCTTTATCGGGGACGCTGACTCCGTCGAGATTGGAGGTGAGGGCAAAGGAAAGGAGACGGACGTTTTTGGTTTTGGCAAGGAGTTTTTGGAGGCCCTCGAGATCGAAAGTGTTGTCGGGGAGGGAGCGGTGAACGAGAAACTTGATTTTGCCCTGATCGCGAAGTCTTTGCCAAGGAATGAGATTGGAGTTATGTTCTTTGTCGGAAATAATAACTACATCTCCCTTACGCCACTCGAGAGAGGAGGCTAAGAGATTGATGCCTTCGGTGGTGTTGCGGGTAAAAATAATTTCGCTGCTATTCTTGGCTCCAAGGAAGCGGCGCAGACTCTCACGAGAAGCAGTAACTTCCTCTTGAACTCTAGCGGCGAGGTGGTGGTTACTGCGACCAGCGCAGGCGGGGTATTGCTCCAAGTATGCAAGCTCTGCAGAAACAACCTGAGCGGGGCGGAGGGTTTGGCAGGCATTATCGAGGTAAATAACTGGAGAAGGATGGTTAAATAAAGAGAAATCGGCTCGTCCGCGGGCTGCTTTTGGGTGCATATCTATGGTATCATAACATGATGAGGCGAATTAGAAAACCAGATCCGACTGCGGCAGCGGCGAATTACACACCAGATGGGTTGACTACAGCTCAAGTGGAGGCAAAAAGAAAACAATTTGGTGAAAATGCATTTACTAGAGAAAAATCTAAGGGTTGGAAAATATTTCTGAGGCAATTTTTGGACCCTTTGTGTTTTATTTTATTTTTTTCGTCGGGATTGGCTTTTTTATTGCGAGAATATGTGGATGCGATAGTTATTCTGGCTATTGTCTTGATTAACTCCACCTTGAGCTTTATTCAAGAGTTTAGATCGGAGAAGACGGTGGAAAAATTGTCGGAGCTGATTGATAAACAAATACTGGTAATTCGGAACAAGGAGCAGATGTTGATTGATGAGGAGGAGCTAGTGATCGGGGACGTGGTGATTCTTAAAGGCGGAGATATTGTGCCGGCGGATATAAAAATTATGGAGGCGAATAATTTATCGGTGAATGAGTCGCAACTGACGGGCGAATCGGTGCCACTGAGCAAGGAAAGCCAGTCGAAAAACTTAAATAATACCCTGCTTTTCGCGGGAAGTATTATCGAGCGCGGACACTGTCAGGGAGTGGTTTATGCGGTGGGGAACCAGACTGAGCTGGGAAAAATCGCCACTCTTTCGAGGGACATTAAAAAAACAACGCCTTATCAAAAGTCTTTGGCGGAGTTTAGTTTCTCCTTGCTTCGAATAATTGGGGTGACTGTGGTATTGATATTGGTGGGGAAGTCCTTTTTTATGCCGAGAGTGGGCAGCATTGAAGAAACAATTTTGTTTATTGTGGCGCTGTCGATGACGGTGGTGCCAGAGGCGCTGCCGATGGTGACGACCATCACTCTCTCTAATGGAGCGCTGCAATTATCGAAGCATGCGGTGATTGTCAAGAGACTGTCGGCAATTGAGGATTTGGGGCGAGTGAATCTATTATGTACCGACAAAACGGGGACGCTGACCAAAGATAAACTGTCTATTACCGAAGTGATTACCGAAGATGAGGAACTTTTTGGGAAGCTGGCTTTTGCCTCGATTGAGGACTTGAAAGTGAAAAACAAAAAATATATTAATTCTTTTGATCGAGCTTTTGTGCGCTATGTGTCTAAGGAAATTAAGGAGCAGGTGGAGAATTGGAACCAATTGAGTTTTCTGCCTTTTGATCCGGACGCGAGGAGGAGGAGGTCGGTGGTTGAGGACCCAAAAACGAAGCAGGCGTATTTGGTGGTGGTGGGGTCGGCGGAAACTTTGTTGAAGCTGTCGGCGAATAAGAATAAAGAGAAGCTGATGGAGATGATTAGAAAATCGGGGAAGGAAGGGATGCGGCAGCTGGCGATTGCTTATAAGAAGGTGAATTATACGGAGAACTTTGATATTTTGGATCAGGAAAATAATTTGAGGTTTTTGGGGTTTGCTAATTTGATTGATCCGCTGAGGAAAACTGCTAAGGCTACGGTGGATACGGCGAGGGAATTGGGGGTGGAGATTAAAATCTTGACCGGAGATAGTCTGGAGGTGGCGAGATATATTGGGAGGCAAATTGGGCTGGTGAAGGCCGGAGATAAGGTTTATACTGGCGACGATTTGGATAAGATGACGGTCCCACAATTTAATCGGGCAATTAGGGAGGCGGCGGTTTTTGCGAGGGTGACGCCGGAACAGAAATATGACATTATTCAGGAGTTGAAGATGGATCAGGTGGTGGGCTATCAGGGAGATGGGATTAATGATGCGCCGTCCTTAAAACTGGCCCATGTGGGGATAGCGGTGAATAATGCCACCGATGTTTCTAAAGATAGCGCGGATATTATTTTGCTGGAAGATGATCTGGAGGTGATGGTGAGGGGGCTGCGTTATGGACGGAGGATATTTGTGAATATCAACAAATATATTAAGCATGCTTTGGTGGGAAATCTGGGGAACTTTTGGTCGCTGGCGGTTTTTTATGTGGCTTTCGCGAAGAACCTGCCCATGCTGCCGATTCAATTACTGATTGCTAACTTAATTCAAGACATGCCGGTGATGACGATTTATTCGGACAATGTGGATGAGGAGGAAATTAGCCAGCCAAAAGCGACCAGCCAAGTGAAGCAGATTATGAAGTTGTCGATCATTTTGGGGGTGTTTAGTGCGGTTTATTACTTGATGTATTTTATGTTGGTGGGAGGGCAAGCAACGGCGGCCACCCGAACTAATTTATTTCTCTTTTTTACTTTTACCCAGCTGCTAGTAATTATTTCGGTGCGGACGAAACGGTTTTTTTGGCGGGGAGAGAAACCCTCTAAGATGCTACTGGGGGCGATATTGGTTTTTATCTTAGCGGCGACGATGATGACGTATATTCCGACGGTGGCGGGGTGGATGGGATTTGAGGCGCTAGGGCTCAAGGATTTGGTGGTGTTGATGGGGGCGGCGGTGATTTATATGGTGGTATTGGACGTGGCGAAGGTGGGGCTTTATCGGGTGAGTGAGAAAGGGTTTTCCTAAACAAACTCAATTTGCTGTACCTGAGTAGAAGGTTCATCTAAGATGGTAAAGACAAGGGTGGTGATACCAAAGGGAATAGAGACGGGAGAGGAAAGAGAACCAGAAACGATGATTTCATCAGAGGAATTGTGGGCAACAGTAATACCTTGGTTAGTACCAAAAGTAATATTAAAAGCACCTACCTTACCTATGGTAAGAGAGAAGGGGATGTTTTGAATCACCGAGAGATAGATCTCAGAGGAGGTGGAGGAAGAAAGGGTAATCTGACCAGTATAGTAGGTGGAGGAGGAAACTCCAGCAGAGTCAGTTACTACTAAAGGGAGATTGGTTAACTGAGGAGGAGATAGACTTTGGAGAGAGGAGAAGGGAATAACTATCTCCCAAGATACAGTACCTGTTGTAGTGGGATAGGTCTGAGATACATAGTCTATGCCGTTAATAGTAGCTTTAACAGTAACTGTCTGAGTAGGATCTAAGTCAGTAAAGGTGCCACTCAGGACCAAGGGGGTGTAGGGAGTAACTACTTGGTCATGACTGGTGCCACTGAGACTGATCTCCGGAGTATGGTTGATATAGTAACTAATACTCTCCACTACTGATACATTGCCTAGTTTATCTCTGGTTTGGTAATAGAGGGTATGAGTCTGACCGGAAGTGGTGTGGCTGGTGGTGGAGATGCTGGAGGGAGGAGTTCCTGATGTCCAAGAGGGAGCAACATCCCCCGAAGCAAAGGTAGTATCCCACTGAGTACGATAAGCATCTAGGCCAATGGTGGCGTCACTACTGGTTAAGGTTATACCAGTAGGGGCAGTACAGTAGATGGTGGGGATGCCAGTACAGAGGACTCCTCCTACTAAGGAAGCGGTATTAGAGGGAGGAATATCATCTAGGTAGAAACTTGCCGTCTTGTTTCCCGAATACCCATAACCATCATATACTCTAACATAGACAGTGTGAGTGCCATCAGTTAATCCTACTGGCAGGGTAATGGTACCACTCCAGTTTTGATTAGTGCCATCAGCCACCAAAGTGGTTAGATTAGACCACACCCCAGCAGTGCCGTCTATTTGGTATTGGATGGTGAGGGTTTGGCCGATGTCTTCGTCCATTGCTGTGCCAGCCAGTACTAAACTGTTGAAGCCGGAGGCATAGGAGGCGTAGGCTCCGATGTTGGGGGCGGAGTTTTCTAGGGTGGGGTCAGAAGACTCTAGGGTATATGGATCGGTGTAGATGCCTGTACCGGAGTAGATGGGGAGGGAGGATTGAAGGTAGAAGGACGGAAGGACGCCATTTAAATAAAGCGTGGAGTCAACACCGACCGAAAAAGCTGCGTTGCTTGCACTTACATTAAACACGTTAACCGCATTTCCCGAACGCGGGTTCCTTAGCCAAGGATAAAAGGGGAGTTTAAAGGCTAGATTATTAAAAAACCCGTATTGCGGGAGGACGGCTCCAGTATTAAGGTCAGACCCAGATGTGTCATCACAGCCTGAAGCGCCATAGCGGGCTTGACAAAAGGCGTAGCCGATTGTGCCAATAGGCGGAAAGTAGCCCCAGCCAAACAAGCCTCCGAGCCATTCGTCCCGGGAAAGCAGAGATACTTTAGATGTCATAGAACAAGTGGGCCCATCAAAGGTAGCTTGAATATTGCCAAAGGGATTAGAGTTGGTGGTAGTGCCACACGCCCCTGGTGAGATTACTCCAGTGCCTGATACATGAGGATAAGCAGACATATCGAAGATTTTGGAGGGAATGGCAATGTCTTTAGCGATACCGCCTATAGGATCAGAGAGAGAATTGTAGAAATTATCAAGTTGAATCAATATGTTTTGAGCCTTTCTACTGACTCCGAGGTCATTGCAGCGGCCAGTAGTGCTGCCAGTAGTGCAGTCTTCTGCTGCAGACGCGGCATTAAAAGGAGTGCCAGACCATGAACTTACTGTGCCATCTAAATTAGAGCAACCCGCACTCCTCCAAGCGCAGTAGTTATCGACCATGACAAAGTAGCTGTGGGTGCTGTCGGACATCCCAGTGTACATGAACTTATATGGCTCTGCCGAGGCGCCATTGCCGGAGCAGTTTTCGTCGCTGCACATAAAAGTCCCCGTCTCTGGCTCTATTTGGATGATTTCTCCTTGGGTGAGGGTACTAAGAGTACCAATCGGAGGTATAATCTCTGGATCTTTGTTTATCTGATACACATTGGCCTCATTGTGGGCACTACTGTTAGTACTGACATTACCAGCATTATCCCTAACACAAACATAAATGTTATTCGTACCAGCACTGAGGGTGACGGCAGAGGAGTAAACTGATCCTCCAGCAGTACAAGTACTGTTAAGGGCATTGGTGGTGGCATACCTAGTTTCTGCTACTCCAGATCCTCCAGCATTGTCTGAGGGGGAGATGGTGAGGGAAGTGGAGGTGAGGTAACTGGAGGTGCCAGTAGGGGTAGGAGAGAGGGTGAAGGAGGGATTAGTTCTATCAATTCTAACTGTTTGGTTAGCAGCACAAGTACCAGTATTACCTACCGCATCAGTAACTGTAGCGGCTGCTCCACTAGGTCCGGGGCCAGCAGTGGTAATATTGGTTTCGGTGGTATAAGTGTAGGTGGGGTTAGAACCAGTGCAGCCGCTAAGAGTATCAGAGCAGGTACCAGTGATGGCGACATTACTTGTAGTCCAAGTGGTGCTACCACCACTAGTACTACAAGTAGGTCCTGTTTTATCTACTCTAAAACTTAGAGTAGTGGTTTCTGCGGAGTAAGCTACTCCATCATAGGTTCTGGTTTTAACTGTATGATTACCTTCGGTTAAACCACCTACGTTTACACTAAAGCTATAGCTTCTAGTCCCAGTACCGGCTACTAGATTCTGTCCTGCTGTCCATGCTCCGCCATCTATACTGTATTGGATGGCTTGGGTTTGGGTATCGGGATCAGTAACTGATCCCGATACCGTGATATCTGTATATCCACTTACTGCACTTCTCCATGGGTTTCCTGCGGGATTGGCGATGGTGATGGTGGGGGTGGTGTTGGGGGGGGCGCAATCTCCTATTGTATGGGGAGAGGCAGCTGTTCCGGAGCCTCCAGTGATACAGAAAGAAGACTGGATCCAGGCCACGAGAGAAAACGACTGTAGGCTCGGTGCATCGACACCGTTGTGAAGTGAATATGAACTACCTGACACGGCCCACGCATTACTCGGCCAGTCAGTAACGCCTGAGCGCAACCAAAAAATACCAACGTTTGAGCCTAAGCAAGGAGTGCCTGTCAAAGCGGTACAGTATAACTGACCGACGGAGCCAGAAGAAGGCTCATCTCCAAAGTAAGTGGTGGTACCCTGCCACTCTCGATAAGAAGGAATAGAAAG
>WRMU01000039.1 GCA_009776965.1 Microgenomates group bacterium
ATATTTTAACAAAAGTAAGAAAAGATGCTACTATGGGAAGCCAAAAAAAAGATATGGGAGGGAGAAGAAGGCTCAGAGACCAGAGCAAATGCCAGAAAAAATAAATGGTGACGAAAGAAAAAAGGGGAAAGAGGAGGAGAGGGCGTAGATGATGACTTTTCCTGAGAAGGATGAGGGTTTGGAAGGGGTGAAAGAGAAACCCTTGGATGAGACGGAAAAAATGATAAAAAAGATTAGGCATAAAAGATAAAAATGGTTAGGAAAGTAAAGAGGGAGGAGAGGACAATCAGTGAGAAAAAAGTGTGGTTAAAAATGAAGGCCCCTAGTGGAGAGAGCCAAGATGGGAGGAGAGGGGAGCGGTTGAGGGCGGCTTGGTCACGGGCCAGAGACTGGAGTTTATTGATGAAATCATCTTGGTTCATATATGTGGTTAGTCGTATTATGTTATAATAATCTTGCTATGGAAGACAAAAAAGCAGAAGAAGTATTGCTAGTTGAAGGCTTAAAAAGAGGTGATGAGAGAGTGGTGGGGGGGTGGTTTAAGACTTATCAGGCTAGGCTAGAGCATTATATTTTGCGTAAGGTTTCGGATCGGGAAGACGCGCAAGAATTGGCGCAGGAGGTGTTTGTTAATTGTTTGCGCAATATTGCTAATTTTAGCGGTAAATCAAGTCTTTGGACTTGGATGTGTGCGATTGCTAATCATGAGGTGATGGATTTTTATCGCAAAAAATATGCTAAGAAAGTTATTAGAACACTGCCTTTGGGCGAGGCTTTACTGGCTAATTTTGAGCAATATAATGACGAGCATATTGAGCGGGAGCGAATGGCAATGCTGCGAGAGAGCATTGATGATATTTGGGGGAAAATTAAGGAAGGGTATAAGGAGTTGTTGACCTTAAAATATGTGGATAAAAAAAAGGTACGCGAGATTGCACAAATGATGGGGCGGACAACCAAGGCGGTGGAGGCGGATTTATGGCGGGCCAGACGAGATTTTGTGCGTGCGTATAAGGAGAAAGAGTGATATAATTTGGGTATGTGGAAAGTAAGTGCTGCTGAGTGGAGTTTTTTTGAGTCGATGTATGGCGGGTTGACTGAGGGAAAGGAGACTTATTATGGCTCTGGGGCGACGGTGGGGGGAGTGGTTACTTCGGTTTTGAATTGGGCGTATGTGATTGTGGCGGTGGTATTGTTGGTGGCGATTATTGTGAGTGCTTATAAGATCCAGTTGAAGGAGAAGAAGGGGTTGGAGGAGGCGAAAAAGAGTTTGAAGTACGCAGTGATTGGGATTGTGATTGTGGCTTTTGCGGCAGCGATAACTAATTTGATTAATAATTATTTCCCCGCGGGGGGTGATATTTTTACTCCATAAAGGAAACGTATGTTAGAGAAAATCTTGACTATCATTATTCCGAAGGTAGGCGCGCAAAGTGCTTTAGGGACGATTAGCTTGCCAGAAGGAACGAAAACGTCTGCTTCAGACTCAGACATTGATAGTGTGATTAATACGATTTTGGAGCTGGTGTTTTTTGTGGGGGTGTTGTTGGTGCTGGGAAATATGATTTTTGGGGCTTATATGTGGATTACCAGCGGGGGGAAGTCGGATAAGATTGCGGCGGGAAGGAATAGGATGATTTGGTCGGTGGTGGGGTTGGTTTTGCTAGCGGCGAGTTTTGCGATTGCGATGTGGGTGCAGGATATGCTAATTGGCGATGGTGGTACAAGGGTTTTGGTTCCCTAAACTTCCCTAAACTTCCCTAAATCGGTATTTTGACGGTTTTAATCGCCGTGCACGGCTCGGCGCGAGTAAAAAATAATGCTCAATGGGCATTTAGCCCATCTGCGCTTATTTTTTAATTAAAACCGCGCAAAATCCACGATTAAGGGAAGTTTTTTGTGTTAGAATAGGAACATATGATTAAATGGATAATTAAAACGGCTTTGCGAGTCGCTTTTGTTTTGTTTGTGGCTTTATCGGTGTTTTTTCTTTGGCAATTTAAGCGAGATGAAAAGCTAGCGCACTGCTATGCTATCCCGATGGAAAGGCTAAAGACACTTAACTGGAGGGAAACAATAAATGAGACGCTCGACAAGGGAGAAAAATTGATGGAAACAGGAAAGGAAGTGGCGAGTAATGCGGCGCAGATTGCTAGTAGCGCGGGGGAGATGAAGGAAAATCTAGAGACTCTGGGGGAGTTGTAGATGGAGGGAGTGTCCAGAGAAAAGGCGGGGCGTAGGGAGACAGTTCTTATTTCGTTGGGGACAATAATCGTGCTGGGAGTGGTGGGGTATTGGACGGCGAAGGAGAGGCTGGCGAGCAGTGAGATTGAACCGGCGGTTATAGAAGAAGAAAAAGAAGATCACAGCTGGCAGTGGGATACACCGGAGAATCAAGGAGTAGATAGAGCGGCGCTGGAGCGATGGCATGAAGCGGCGAAGGAAGTGGATATTTTTTCTACAGTGATAGTGAGGAATGGGGTGATTGTGGATGAGTATTATAAGGAGGGCTATGATGAAAATAGTGTGTTTCGGTTTGCCTCATGCACTAAAAGCATTTCGGGAGTTTTGATTGGAATAGCGATTGATCAGGGATTGATTAGTGATGTGGGGGCAAAGCTGGAGGAGTTTATGCCTCAACTGAGCGGGCCGGAGCAGGAGGATAAGCGAGAAATAACAGTTGAGCATTTACTGACGCATACCTCGGGGATTTATTGGAATGAGTGGGGTGGGGGAGATTATTTTAGGCAGCTATCGCAATCAGAGAATTGGGTGGAGTTTGTGTTGGGTCAGCGAATGGCTGCCGAGTCGGGAACGGTGTTTAATTATACGACAGGAGGTTCGCATTTATTGGGGGCGGTGATCCAAGCAGCAGTGGGAATGAAGGCCAGTGAGTTTGGAAAAGAATATTTATTTGAGCCTCTGGGAATGGAGAGCGTGGTTTGGCGGGAAGATCCACAGGGAATTACAGACGGAGGGAATGGGATTTCGATGACGGCGCGGGATGCGGCTAAGCTGGGACAGCTTTATTTGAATGGCGGGAAATGGAAAGATAAGCAGATAATTTCCGAGGAGTGGGTGAGGGCTTCGACTAAACGACAGGCGGCGGGTTCGGCGGGTACGGGTGAATATGGATATTCTTGGTGGTTAAAGTCTTTTGGTGGCTATGAGACATATTATGCGATGGGACATGGGGGACAATATATATTGGTAATTCCGGAGCTGGAGACGGTGGTGGTGATGACGAGTAGGGTGGGGGATACTTATTTGCCGCAGTATTATTTTAATGATTATATTATGGCGGCGATTGAGGTATAATGGAGATATGATGTCATTAGGTCATGAGCACCGTATGGGGAGTGAGAGTGGGGTGGGAGAGCGACCGATAGCTGAACAGGTGCTTGAGCGGGCAAAAAATCTGGATGGAGGGGAGATGGTGGAGATGTTGGATGAAGTCGGTCAAACGTTAGCTGAGCAGTTAAAACAAGCTACGAATGAGGTAAATCAATTAGCCCATGAATTTGATCTTGTTTTTAGTAGAAGATTGGCGGCGTTTACTAAGCGCTCACCGGAGGATCAAAAACGAATGATCGAGGATTTGCTAGGGAAGGTTAAGGGAAAAACAGAAGAACTATACTTAGTTCCTGGTTTTGCTGAAACAGGAAGTGCTGATCAGTTGGCGATGTTGAAATTGCAGATGGAGCGAGAGTTGAGAGAAATGAAAAAAAAGGAATTACAGGAAAGCTGGCGAGAAGAACTGGATAAGGTTAGTAATATTGGTGAGTTGATGGAGTGGTTGGGGAGAAACCAGCTAAGTAGGCCGGGCCAAGGTAATATGGATATGAAGAGGATGCGAGAGGAGGTGGAGCGGGCTGCTGTGATGGCACAGGCTAAGGATGGGCGTTGGAGGGAGGTCTTAGGGAAAGGAGTGGAGAGTAATACGGTGAGGGTTAAAGCGGAACAGTTAATGGCATAGCTTAGGTTTGGGTGGGGGGGGCAGGTGTTTTGGTGGATTAATTTAGTATTGGTGTGATAGAATAGGTTTATGAAAAAAATGCGCTCTTTTGTTCACGTGTTAAAAAACTCCTTGGTAAACCCTCGTTATGCTAACGATATCTTGCGAGTTCCCTTTGGTTTTTCGTTAAAGTTTTATACGGCGATGGTGGGGGTGGTGGCGCTGATAGTAGCTTTAGTTTGCGGGGTGGTGGTGGCTGTTTTCCCGCTACAAAAGACCATTGATGATGTTTTTGCTCGAGTTCCGGCCGATTTGGCTCTAGCCATTCATGGCGGGAGTTGGTCGATAAATCAGCCCCTACCATATACTATAGATTTGCCTGATCATGAAGTGCCGCTGGTTATTTTTGCTGACTCGGAGAGTATGCCTAGCGAAAGAGAGTTTAGAGCTAGCGGGGCTATCATGGCAATTACTGACGATACTGTTTATGCTCTCGATAGTAATCAGCTGCAAGTTAATAGCTATGACTTGAAAGGTTCGGGGTTGCTGGACGAGGAGACAAACTTTAGTGTTTCTGTTGATGAAATCCATGATAAAGCGCAGCAATTGATGGCCAGCCCATTTTTCAATCTAAAACTTTATGCTCCTTTGTTGGGATTATTAATACTGGGAGGAGCATTTATTTTTATGTGGCCGAGCATTTTTATTGGGCTATTGATTTATGCTTTTTTTGCTTGGTTAATTAGTAAAATTGTGATTAAAAAGAAAGTTGGCTTTACTTATGGTCAGGTGTTGCAGGTGAGCTTGCACTCTATCTGGTTGTTGGAGTTGATGAATTGGATTATTTTGAGTCGCACCAATATCCCTGGGTTGGGTTTGATTAGATTCCTCATTTATGGCTGCTGGACTTTGATTATGTTGAGTAATTGTCAGAAAGTGGGGGTGGAGAAGGGGAAGAAGCGTTCCGCGTGATATTGGTTTTTCTTTAGGTTTGTGGACCCTGCGGTAATCGAAACCGCGTCTGTGCAATGCGAATGCACCGTGCTACCACTATACCAAGGGCCCTAGGAGTGTATAATAGCACAAAAGAGGATAAATATGAAGAAGCGAGTGCTAATTATTTATGATATGGTGGGGATGGCGGAGGTTAGGGGCGGCGCAAAACCTAATATTTTTGCTAAGGAATATCCGGAATTGGAAATAGCAGCTGATGAGATAAGGTATGACGAGGTGGTGGTGGACTGGAGTGATTTGGAGGGGAGAGTGTGGCTAAAAAATGAGAGGAGGGTGGAGGATTATGATTTGGTGTATATGCGGGCTACCGGAGGAAGTCAGTTGGCGATGATGCTAGGGAAGGTGGTGAAAATAGACTTTTTTCCGAAGTTTTATGTGAATGAGGTATATTATCCAAGCAAGGCGGTGCAACTTGATAATTTGGTTAAAGAAAAGTTGTCGGCGATACCCGCGGTGGTGGGTTATGGGGCAGGTTTATTAAATTATATAGCGGCGCATGAGAGTTTATGGACGGGAGAGACGATAGTAAAGCCCAATATTGGGGCGAAGGGGAGGGGAGTACGGAGAGCGGCTAATAGAGGGGAGCTGATAGAGATGCTCAGGGAGCGACAAGGGGAGTTTTTGATATGGCAGCCATTGATTGAGAGCGAAGGAGAGGGGAGGTGTTTGGTTCTGGGAGGAGAGGTGAGATGGAGTGCTTGGCGAGATGGGGAAATGAGGAGATTGAAAAAATGGGAGGCGAGCGAAGAAGTGAAGAAAATGGCAGGGAGGGCGGCGGAGGCTAATGGACTGGAGGCAGCAGGAGTGGATTTGATGTTTGATAAAAAAAAGCAGCGATGGGTGATTTTGGAGGTGAATACGGCGGCAGGGTTTCGGACTTTTGACAGAGTGACGGGGGAGAAAACTGATGAGCTGCTGATGCGCTATCTCTGTCAACAACTCGCCTGACGCGGAGTAAGCTGCTAATCTTCGTAGTGTCCTTTGCAGGAGATGATGAGTAAATTATTATCAGAGGTAGGAGAATAAACTAACCTATCGCTTTTTGTAATACGGCGAGAAAATCTAAAAGGGTTTTTGTAGTGTTTTAGCTGTTCGGGCTTGCCCTTCCCGACCAAAAAACCATTTTTTTGAATGTCTTTGATAAGCTCAACTATTTTGTCACTCATTCTGGGGTTGGATTTTTCCCAAGCGATATATTCTTTTTGCGCCTCTCTGGAAAATATCACTTTCATATATTGACTCTAACTGATGTGTTGTTGAATTGTTTGGTAGTCACATCGAACTCATAACCACCATGTTCTCTGACATCCTCGATTGATTCATCAAGTTTTTGCAGATAGGCAAGATTGCGTTCTGTTTTAGCAAGTCGAGCCGCTTCTTGCTCGCTCATTATTACCATGTTTTTATTGTGTGGTCTGGAGATAGTTATCCATTCGCGCACATTGGCTTCTAAAAAGTCGCTCACTCGCTTAAAATCGTTGATTAAATCGACAGTTTTTATTGTTTTCGTTAACATACAATTCCTTTGTTCATTAAAAAATACATATAATTATACATATATTTTAACATATTTTTCCTTTTTGTCAAGGTAAAGTCATTTTTTTGGGGAGTTTTTATAGAGCGCGAATAGTAGTGGCGGTTTGGCCGGTGTTGTCCTGATAGCCGACAACTAAAATGGGGGTGTCGGAGTTTAGGTCGGTAGATTTGATAGCCTGAGCGTCTTGGTCTTGAAAGGTGGTTTGGCGGGTGATTTTGATTTCTTCCATAGTGTCTGTTCCTTGGGGGAGATAAGAGAGTTTGGCGGAGGTGATGAGGCCGAGAGTTCCTAGCTTAACAATTTTTTCTTTGGGGAGCAGCGAGGTGGAGGAAATGAGAATGCGGCGAGGGAAAAACTGGCTATCTTCCTCGACACCGATGACGACAATCCAGTCGTCAATTTCCATCCATTCGTCTAGGGCGATTTGGTCGGCGGAGCTTTCTTGGCCTTTGCGAATGATGACGGTGGACTTATCAAAAGTGAGGAATTGCTCGCTGTCATTAAGATCTCGGACGCGAATGGTTTTGTCGCGGATATTGGTGACTTGAGCGATGAAGCCGCGTTTTTTGATGTTTAGGTCGGTGTAAATATCTTTGAGTTGAGCATTGCTTTCGATCTGGCGGGTGATTTTTTCTAGGTTGTCGAGGAGAGTGGGATTTCTTTTTTGGACGTCGCCAGATTCGGTGGCTTCTAAATCAGCGTCTTCTTGGGCATAAAGAGGCAGGGCGCAGATAAACAAGGTGAGAATCAAAGAGATAAGAAAAATGATTTTTTTTGACATAATTTAATTGTTGGTGGCGTCTCTGACGTCTTGGTCGGTAACTAAGGTTTCCTCGAGAGACTTATTAGAGTAAATAACAGTGATTTGGTTGGCGTCTGGTTGGTTATTGGCGTCGAAGCCGTGAATGCTGATAACATTGCTGCCGGCTTCGAGGGTGAGGGGGGCGGAGAAGTTGCCGCTCTCGTCGGAAGTGATGATATAGTCGCTATCATTGACGAAGATGACTAGCAAGGAACTGGGAAAAGCGTGACCAGAGATGGTGACATCGGGCTGGGTGACCACGTCCTCATCGGAAGGGGAGAAGATTTGGATTTGGCTGGAGGCGGTGGCGGAGGGGGAGGAGTTATTGCCCTCGAGAGCGATACGATTGACGATGTTTTTATGGGGGTCGTTTTGGGAGGAGTGGCGCAAAAAAATAATCAGGAAGGTGATGGCAAAACACACAAAAAGGCTGATGACTATAGCCAAGACAACTTCTTTTTTCATAGACTACCCTTGATTATATCATAGTTGACAGAAACAAGAGTTTCGGATAGATTGAGGGAATGCAAATTATGAAGTTGCCGCGAGTGATTGGTAGGCTATGCGAGAAGTTTGAGCGACTGCCCGGGGTGGGACCGAAGGGGGCGCAGAGGATTGTTTTTTATTTATTACATAATCCGGAAAGCGAGCTGCAGGATTTTGCTGAGAAGCTGATCGCTCTCAAGAGGGAAACTTGTACTTGTGAGGTTTGTCATAATATTGCGGAGAGTAATCCTTGTGGGGTTTGTGAGGATATGAGTAGGGAGCGGAACGTGTTGTGTATTGTGGAGCAGCCTCTGGATTTAGTGGCGATTGAAAGGGCGGGGAAGTACGCGGGAGTTTATCATGTTTTGCATGGTTGTATTGACCCGCTTAACCATATTGGGCCGGAGCAGTTGTATTTATTCGACTTGATGAGGAGGTTGGAGGGAGTTGAGGAGGTGATTATAGCGACGAACCCCACGATGGAGGGGGAGGCGACGGCTTTGTTTATCAAGGAGATGATTAAGAAAAGCAAGGAAGGGGAGGGGATTAAGGTGACGCGGATTGGGCATGGGTTGCCGGTGGGGGCGAATATAGAATATGCGGATGGGGTGACGCTTAATAGATCTTTTGAGGGGAGGAGTGAGCTGTAAAAAAATAGAAAAGACACGCTTGATTCAATCCAGTATCTTGCATGTCTTAAGCTAGGTTTAGTGTATCATATTCTTTATTTAATTACATCACCTTTTTTGATTTGATAATGAGCATCAACCCCTTGTAAGAATCTTCTTCCTTTTTAGATATCTGTGATGGCGGGTCCTGTCTTCGCTCTAAACAAAACTTTCCTAAATCAGCATTTTCGTTTTTAGAAAATTGTTTCAATATTTTCTCTCTCAAGTGTCCACTTTTCAAGAATAATTTAGTATTTTAGTCCGTTGCTTACTTCGCTCGCAGCGGATAAAACACTAAATTATCCTTTAAGCAGTGTCCAAGTTTTCGAGATAAA
>WRMU01000040.1 GCA_009776965.1 Microgenomates group bacterium
CACTATCTCCCCGCCTATTTCTTCGCCACCATCCCCCTTTTATTTAGCGCCCTCATTCTTTCCGCCGTCTTTTTCCTCATCAAAAACTTTAAGTCCATTCGCATCAACCTTTTTATCATCCTCTGCCTCCTCATGGCCGTCGGTGCCATCATCATGCAAAATATCACCAACACCCCCATCTACAACGGTTGGCGCCACTACTACTTCATCTTCGTCCCCCTCGTTTTTGTCATGACCTATGCCCTTGCTTGTTTCCTTAAACTCCTCCCCAAACCCGCCACCATCATTCTCTCCCTTTGTTTTTCCCTCATCGCCCTCCAAATGATTATTATTCACCCTTACCAATACCTCTACTTTAATCCCGCCTTCATCAGTAATCCCCTTAGTCGCTCTGACCATGTAACCGGCAATTTCGAGCGCGACTACTGGGGAGTAGGGGGCAGGGCCGCCCTCACTTGGATTCTAAACCATGATACCTCCGCGCATATTACTGTCATGACTAATACTAAAGGCACCTATCTCGCCCCCTTACTCATGCCTGCCCCAGAGCGTGAGCGCCTCAACGTCATTTATTTAACCGACGAACCCGTTGCTTCATCAGCTTCCTATATCGTTTATAATTACACCAATGATTTGAACAATGCTTGGTTAAAAGATGGCTGGCATCCTATTTGGAGCCAAACCATGCTCGATAGTTATAATATTTGGAGTATCCATGCGCGCGAAAAGTAAATACCTTTTACTAGCTTCCCTCATCGGCCTCATGCTCACTAGCTGGGTTTTGTTTTTCCGCGACGAACGCCTCATCCTTGGCCTCGCTACCCTCTACCCTCAACTCTCTTTCCTCCCGCTTCTGCGCCAAACCCTTCTCACCCTCGGCCTCAACACCATTCCCACCTTCCTCTTTGGCCTTTTTTCCGCCACTGCTTTCATCAGCTACTTTTTTACTTTACGCGACCCCTCCACCTCCAGCCCCCGCCAAATTAAACGCTGGTCCCTTATTTTCGCCGCCGTCACCTTCCTCTCTTTCCCCGCTCTCTCCACCGACATCTTCTCCTATATGGCCTCCGACCGTGTCCTCACCGCCCACCAAGCTAACGTCTGGCAAGTCTCTCCCGACAATTTCCCCGACGACCCTTTCGTCGAGCTCGCCGACTGGACCGACACCACTCGCGTCTATGGCCTCGTCAATCAACTCATCTACACTCCTCTTTCCTTTCTCGCCGGTGATAATTTTCTTCTCACCCTCCTCCTTTATAAAACAGTCGCCCTAGCCGGTTTTATCGCCCTCACTTTTTTTCTCACCACTGCCTCCTCCTCATCCACCCCTCTCGCCACTTCCGCTCGCGCCATTCTTTTTAACCCCCTCTTTCTCCTCGAAATCGTCGGCAATAGCCACAACGACATTTTTATGATTATTTTTGCTATCTTTAGCATTCATTTTTTCCTCAAAGAAAAATATTTCCTCTCTGCTCTCATGGCTGCTCTTTCCATTCAAGTGAAATTGCTATTTCTTGTTTGGGTGGGCCTCGCCCTCATCCAGCTCCTGCGCCGCCAAAAGATTAAACCTCTCGCCATTTTCTCCGCCGCCTTCATTAGTTTTAATGCCCTCTGTTTTCTTATCATGCAAACTTCCCCGCTCGTTTTTCTTGAGCGTGTCCTCTTTAACTCCACTGTTCTCTGGCAAAGCCTCTCCCAAGTTCTGCAGCAATATTTCGCTCTCAACTGGGGCAGGGTAGGTCTCGTCATTCTTTTCGGGCTTATCCTTTTTTGTATCAGCGTAGTCTGGCATAAAAAACACTCCGCTTCTGCCTCTAGCGCTCTATTTTTCCTCATTTATCTCCTCTTTTTTATGAGTGCTTATTGGAACTGGTATTGCTTATGGTTAGTCATGTTCCTCCCTTTCATCGCCAATAAAAAATTATTTTTCACTTGGCAAATCTGGACCCTAACTTCCCTTTTTGCCTATCCTTTATTATGGCTCAGTTATCGTTTTTTCTTCGGCGGCTTTTTCTGGCCCATCTTGCAGTATTTATGGCTCGTCCTGCCCGTGTTATTCGCTCTTTCCTATGATAAAATAAAGGGCTATGGCGACAAAAAAATACCAGCACCTACAGCTCGAGAAAAAATGGCAACAAAAATGGGCCAAGGATAAGGCCAACCTCACTCCCGACGATTTTGCTAAAGAAAAGTTCTATATTCTCGACATGTTCCCCTATCCTAGCGGTGCTGGACTTCATGTCGGCCACCCCAAAGGCTATATCGCCACCGACATCTATGCCCGCATGATGGGAATGCGAGGAAAAAATGTTCTTCATCCCATGGGCTGGGATGCCTTCGGCCTCCCCGCCGAAAACCACGCCCTCAAAACTGGTGAGAAGCCCGCTGTCGCCACCGCCAAAAACATCACCACCTTCAAAAAGCAACTAAACATGCTCGGCCTTGGCTACGACTGGGAGCGCGAAGTTAATACCACCGACCCCTCTTTTTATAAATGGACCCAATGGATTTTCCTAAAGCTTTGGGACAGTTATTATGATGCCGACAAAAATAAGGCTCTCCCCATTCAAAAACTCATCGACCAGACTTTCGGTAAAGATACCAGCTACTACGACTTAAATGCAGAAGATAAAAAAATTATCGACGCTCACCGCCTCGCCTTCGCCAGCACCGCCCCTATCAACTGGTGCCCTTCCTGCCAAACCGGCCTCGCCAATGAGGACTTAGAACATGGCCGATGTGAGCGCTGCGACTCTATGGTGGAATTGCGCCCCATGAAACAGTGGAAATTACGGATCACCAAATATGCCGACCGGATGCTGGACGACTTAAAGCTCCTCACCAATTGGGAAGACTTTATCAAATCCATGCAGACCAATTGGATTGGCAAAAAAACTGGCCTCAATATCATTTATGAAGTTAAAGGTCCCCGCGTCCCCGCCAATACCACCATCACCACTTTCACCACTCGCCCCGACACTAATTTCGGCGCGACTTTCGTTGTCGTCGCGCCCGAAAGCGAGTTCGTGGCTCGCCATCTCTCTCTTTTTCCTCATCACCAAGCCGCCGCCAAATATGTCAATGCCACCAAACATAAAAGCGAGCTCGAACGCATCGCCGAAGGTCGCGCCAAAACCGGCGTTGATACTGGTTGGGTAGCCATCAACCATCTCACCGGCAAGGAAATGCCCATTTTTATCGCCGATTTTGTTCTCGCTGCTTTTGGCACTGGCCATGTCGTCGGTGTCCCCGGGCATGACCTGCGCGACTTCGAGTTCGCCGAGGCCTTTAATCTGCCCGTCATCCGCGTTGTCCAAGGCTCCGACGGCGACTTTAGCGACATCACTTCTCCCGACCAAGTGCAGGAGGAAAACGGCACTATGGTTAATAGCGACTTTCTCAATGGCCTCGATATTCATGCCGCCACCGAAAAAATCATGGATTATATGGAGATCAAGGGTTGGGGAGAGCGCGTCGTTAATTACCGTCTCCAAGATTGGGTTTTCTCGCGGCAGCGCTATTGGGGCGAACCCATCCCCATGATCCATTGCCCGAAGTGTGGTCTCGTGCCCGTCCCTGAGTCCGAATTACCCGTCACCCTCCCCGACGTCGAGCACTACGAGCCTAGCGGGACTGGCGAAAGTCCTCTCGTCAATATTAAAGACTGGATTAATGTTAAGTGCCCTCTTTGCTCCGCCGCCTCCCAGCGCGAAGCCAATACCATGCCCCAGTGGGCCGGCAGTAGTTGGTACTATCTGCGCTATGCCGACCCCATCAACAATTCCGCCCTCATCGACCCTAAAAAAGAAAAGCACTGGCAACCTGTCGATTTTTATGTCGGCGGCGCCGAACACGCCACCCGCCATTTAATCTACGCTCGTTTCTGGCATAAGTTTTTATTCGATCTCGGTGTTGTTTCTCATCCCGAACCCTTCACCCGCCTTCAACATGTCGGTCTCATCATGGCCGAAGATGGTCGCAAGATGAGTAAGCGCTGGAACAATGTCGTCAATCCCGATGATGTTGTCCGCGAGTTTGGTGCCGACGCCATGCGAGTTTATGAGATGTTCATGGGGCCCTTTGGCGATAGCGTCGCTTGGAGCACTCAAGGCGTCGTCGGCTGCAGAAAGTTTTTGGATAAGGTTTGGGAATTACAAACAAAGCTTTCCTCTATTGATTTTGATCTGACGAAAGCTGTGCCCGAACTTGTCTCAAGCGAGCGTCCCTCGCCTGAGACAAAATCGAGTCAGATACAAAATCACCATAGAGGAAAGCTTTGTTTAATTCTCCACCAAACCATCCAAAAAGTCACCACCGACATCCTCTCCTTCAAGCTCAACACCGCCGTCTCCGCCATGATGATCCTCGCCAACGCTTTCACCAAAGCTCCCACCATCGACCGCCATAGCTACGAGAAGTTCCTCCTCCTCCTCGCCCCCTTCGCCCCCCATCTCTGCGAAGAAATCTGGGCCAACTTAGGTCATGATCAGAGCATCTTTCTGGAAGATTGGCCCGTTGTCGATTCCAAAATTATCGCCGCCGCCGCCATCACCATCATCATCCAAATCAACGGCAAGCTTCGCGCCGAATTAATTTGCACTCCCGAAGAAGCCCGTGACCAAGACTTAGTCATCTCCCGCGCCAAAAACCTGCTCTACGAGAAAAACAAACTCGACCCCACCCAAGTTGTCCGCAAGGAAATCTATGTCCCCAATAAAATCATCAATCTGGTAGTTTAATCCCTACTTCGTAAAAATCCGTGTGGTATAAATCTGACCGACTCCATAATACCCGCTAAAATCCAAATCCGCCCCATGCCAAGGATCATTCATTCTATAGCTCCCCCCGCTCCCGCTTTTCAAAACCACAAAATGTGTCCCCACGCTATTAGAGGTAGTTCTAATTCCCACAATCACCGGCCGCCCCGCCCCCAGCTCCTCGTCAATAACATTTCCCGCATAATAACCATATTGTCTAAAAGTAAAACCGCTCGGGACCGGCGGCGGATTTACCATATAAGCTGTGGACAGAGAAAACCAGCTATTATTAGCCGCTATCGTCGCCGGCGAAGTTGATTGTCCATTAGCTGAAAAAATCATCGCCACGCTGGTCAACAAACACCCCACACTCCCAATTGTATCGTTCGATCTACCAATCAATTGCCGGCACCACCTCGGATCCCGCTGCGAGTAAAACCATCCCCCCTCGCCGCCGCCCGGGCTAGCTCCCAAACAAGTTCCCCCGCCCTGCGACTGCGCAAACCTCGCATAACTATCAATTTCTGCCCGCGCCTGACTCAATAATCGCTGATAAGTCTGCTCATCATTTTTGGTTTGAGACAATATCTGATTTCTCTCCTGCTTTTGGCTGGCCAGTAATGTCTGTTGTCTCGCCAGCGTCTGTTCTTGTTGCTTCAATTCTTCCTGTTTTTCTTCTTTTTCGTCCACTTGGTTTTCATAAGAAATCTTATCCGTCATTTTTTTCCACATAATTTTCGCCACCGAATCCTGAATTGCCTTCTCCTGTTTTTGCGCAGTGATAAAATTAGCCAGTCCATTTTCCCGCAAAAACATAGTCAGCGGAGAAGTGCGCGCCGATTTGTATGCCTCGCCAATCTTTTCTGTTAGCGCCTCGTCAATTTCTTCTAATTGCACGCTTAAGTTTGCCGCCCTATCCGCCAGAATCTCCATCTCCAGCTGTGTTTTCACTTGATCCAACTTTGTTTTTTCAATTTGCGCCTCCGTCAGCGCCACTCTACTATCCAGAATGGAGATTTCTCTCTTAAGCGATTCTCCTGTATTTTGAGTATCTCTAATTTTATTCTCCAAACATACCACCTTACTATTCACACAAGTCTCTCGCTCTCCTCGATCCACAATTGCCGTACATACCTGCTCGCAATCATCAGCCCGCACTTTCCTCGCCCCACTCCAACTGCCCGCCAAAATCAGCAAACCTATCACCAAAACTTTTTTCATTTTTGACTTTTCTTCAATATTCGCGACACCGCACTCCAAGCCGCCATCGTACTCAATCCCCAGCTTATCACCACCCCGCCCATCAGCTGCGTTCCCAGCCACAAAGGGCTCCAGTCCAATACTGCAATCGGCGCAAAGAAACCTCCCACGTCTTCTCTAAATAGCCACAACAACCCCGTCACCAACCCCCAAGCCAGTAGCGTACTTACCAGCGCATAAATATTTGCCTCTTTAATGAACGGTTTGCGAATATAAAGTCGCGTCGCCCCAATAATCTGCATCACTTTTATCCCTTGTCTTTGACTAATCACTTTGATGCCAATAATCATATTCAAAATAAAAAAGGTTATTAGCCCAAAAACCACACACAACCCCAAGCCAATATTCCTCATGCCATTCGTCCAACGCAGAAATGTATCCACCACGTCCGCTTGAAAATCAATATTATCCAGTTGCTCAATATCGCTCAACATTTCGCCAATCACTCCTAAGGTTTGTGGATCGCGCGGCGTAATTTCTAGCGTCACCGGAAAAATCTCCGCGCTAATTAGCTCCAGCAGTAAGGTTTCATCTTGATAATTTTCTTTATAAAACTCCAACGCCGTTTCTTTATCCACAAAATTGACATTCTCCACCATCGCCCCAAATGTTTCATGCTCCATCAATTGTTTGGTAACTTCCGCTGCCTCCTCATTACCCACCTCCGCCTTAAAAAATGCCATCAATTTTGGCTGCTCCTCATAGTAGTAGAGGATTTTATGCCCCATCATCAAACTATTCACCAACACATAAACCAACAACATGGTAATCGTGGTAATTGCGAACGCAATAAAAGCCTGATACGGTGTCCGACGAATACTAGCCCAAACAGTCCGATTAGTTCTCATGATTTTTTCTCCGGCTTTTTCTTTTTAACTTCCGCCTCTTTTTTCTTTTTAGCCACTACTTTTTTCTTTGACTTGGCTGGCGCCTTTTTAAGAGCCTCCTCCTTCTCCCCCTCAGCTCCTTCTTCAACTTCCTCTCTCAGCTCCTCGCCACCCTCCTCAATCTCATCATCAATTTCCACTTCCTCCTCATCTTCCTCCGCTTCCTCTCGGTTATTCGCCTCATCTAAAATCTCTTTATACCCATCTAAGGTCGTCTGTTTTTGCGTCAGGCTATTTTCCATCATCAATACGTCCGACCCCACAGCGCATTCTTGCGCGCCGCCGCCACACAAATGAATATGCCTGCCACTCTTTACCAGCGCCAACAACCTCGGATCATGAGTTGATATAATCACTGTTGTTCCCAGCTCATTGATTTTCTTCAATAATTTCACAATCCCCGTCGCTGCCCGCACGTCTAAATTACCCGTCGGTTCATCAGCAAAAATAATTTTTGGTGCTGTGGCCAGCGCTCGAGCAATTCCTACTCTCTGCGCCTCGCCTCCGCTTAGCTGCCGCGGAAAAAAGTCCGCTCTATCGCTCAAGTTTACTAGTTTCAATAAATCCGCCACTCGACTAGCAATCTCCTCCCCCCCCGCATTAGTAATCAGTAAAGGCAGGGCGATATTCTCCGCCACCGTCAAATCCGCAATCAGCTTATAATCCTGAAAAACCACTCCGAACTGTCGGCGATGATGAGGGACATGTCTCTTTTTTAGTGACGATAAACTCCTTCCATCCACCACCACCTCTCCGCTGGTTGGTAGTTGCATCCCCAACAACAGATTCAACAAAGTAGTCTTGCCGCTGCCCGAAATCCCCGTCAAAAACACAAAATCGCCTTCCGCAATCTCCAGATTAATTCCACTGAGCACCACCTTGTCTGGCGCAAAAATCTTGGTCAGATCGACAAAACTAATCATCCTCTCCTGCCTTTTTTAGGTACTGCAAATAAGAACATGGTTGAGCAATAGAATAGGCCTTGTAGCGCTCCATAAATCCCTAGCAGTAAAGGCCAATTGCCAACTTCCGAGCCAAACAACGCCGCCAAGGTAACAATTCCAATCACCCCGCTAGTCGCCGCCCACCATTTATTCTCCGCAAAGGAGGTTAACCACAGAATGCTACTGATGGTGAAAAATGCGTCCAGACAAATCCCCAAAATCAACACATAAACCAAAGCCGTGGCCACATTTAGATAAAGCAGCGATGCCGAGCCCAAAAAGATACTCAGTCCTCCCACCAACACCGCCATCAAGCGATAGGACAGCGCTGCATGCTCATTCACCAGATTAGAAGCAATCATAATCAGACCATTAACCACCAAGAACCCCGCCACAAAAAACCACAAATAGCTCGCATTCGCTTGCCCAAAAACATACAGTCCTATTGACATTATTAATAGCAACACTCCCTTGGTAACAAAGAGGGCTTTAGTATCTTCCACTTCCTTAGGGGTCCCTCCCAAGCGACTAGACAGCTTGGTTGAAAAATTAGTTTTGGTTTTTGTTCTGGCTTTAGCTCTGGGCATAAAAACTTTCTGGACAAAATTACTTACTTCCCATTATGCATGAAATTGCTCTTGTCGTCAAGCCCTTGCAGCCTCACCCATCTCGAGTCGGTGTCTATAGCCCTAAACCCCATCAATCGAACTAAGGGTAAAGGTAATATTACCAGTATAAGTACCAGCACTATGAGGCTCAATAGCATAAGCCCCCACACAGAACTTATACTCATCCCCAACCCCAGAAAGAGCAGGTTGAGAACTATTA
>WRMU01000041.1 GCA_009776965.1 Microgenomates group bacterium
AGCTAAAGAAGCTGTGGCAGGATTTTGCCTATACCCATGATATGGAGTTTTTTGGCTATGGACAGGGGGTATGCCATAGTATTATTGAACAGAAAGCTGAGGATGGACAGCTGGTGGTTTTTACGGATTCGCACACTCCGCATATTGGTTATAAGGCGTGTGGGTTGAGTGTGGGGGCGGATGAGCTGGCAGCGGCGCTAAAATATAGGAGGGTTTTGTTTAATGTGCCGACGACGACGAAGATAACATTCGCGGGGAAGTTGAAAAAGGGGGTGATGCTCAGGGATGTGGCGATGCATATTTTGGGGTTGGAGTTGCCGGCGAATACTTGCCTTGAGTATCATGGGGTGGAGAAGCTAAATTGCGGGAGGGAGGAGCTGGCGGTGCTGACGAATATAGCGGTGGAGGCGAGGAGTGTTACGGCGGTGGTGTGTTATCAACCCGATCTTGACGCCCAATATGTTGCCACCATCACCATTGATCTGGGGGAGATAGAGCCGATGATAGCCTTGCCGCCGCGGCCACAGAGAGTGAGGAAGTTGGCGGAGTTTGCGCGGAAAAATCCGGAGGTGAAAATTGATAAGGTGTGGATTGGGAGTTGTGTGGGGGGGAGTTTTGGGGATTTGGATAGGGCATTAGGGTTTTTGCAGGATAAAAAAATTGCCAGAGGAGTGAAGCTGTATTTGCAGCCTAATTCTCTGCCTAGTTATATTGGGATATTGAAAAAATATGGAGAATGGATAGAAAAAAATCAGCGGCAGGTGAAGTTGTTGGAAGCGGCTTGTGGGGCGTGTATGGGGCAGGGCGAGGGGGCGGTGAAGGAAGGAGAAGTGATGGTGTCGACGGCGACGAGGAATCTGACGGGGAGGAATGCGGTGGGGTCGAAAATCTATCTTGCAAGTAGTATGACCTGTGCTAAAGCCGCGATGGTAGGAAAAATAAATTAGCACATGTATTTTCAACCAATAGATATTACTTCTTTTTCTTGGCGGTTTTCTTTTTGGTAGGTTTTTTGGTCTCCTTCTTCGCTTCCATGGTGGCCTTACGTTTGGCAGCTTTGGCGGCTCTAGCGGTTTTGATTTCCTCCCACTCTTTTGCGGTTAGGGTTTCTCCTGCTTTGGGGGCGCGATAGCCACGCCAGTCGCAGTCGGGGTAGCGGGAGCAGGAGTAGAACTTGCCGAAGCGACCCATGCGTTCCACCACTTCTCCACTCTCTTTGGATCCACATACAGGGCAGGACACGCCCATGGTTTTGACAAAGGGACGAGCATATTTACATTCGGGATAACGGTTGCAGCTAAAAAACTTACCAAACCTGCTGGATTTAATTTCGAGCATACCACCATGCTGATCATGGCACTCGGGGCAAGGTTCGTCGGTGGGTTCGGCGGGGATAGACATCCTCTCGGCGGCGTCACTGACTTTAGTGAGCTCTTTGGAGAAAGGCCACCAGAAGTCTCCCACCACCTTTTGCCATTTTTTCTCGCCACTGGCGATATTGTCGAGGTCTTCTTCCATTTGGGCGGTGAAGTCATAGGCAACAACTTTGGGGAGGTTTTGGGAGAGGAAATCGGAGACGGTGATGCCCACGGGAGTGGCAAAAAATCTTTTATCGGTGCGCTCAATATAGCCGCGCTCAATGATTACAGAGATGATGCTGGCGTAGGTGCTAGGGCGACCGATACCTCGACTCTCCAACTCTTTGATGATGGAGGCGTCGTTGTAGCGAGGGGGAGGTTGAGTGAACTTTTGTTCGCTGAGAGTTTTGATGAACTGGAGGAGTTGGTCGGCGGAGAGGGCGGGAAGGATCTTGTCTTCGTGGTTGGGGAAAAGCTTCATCCAACCATCGAACTTAAGAATGGAGCCATTGGCTTTGAGGTCATAGGTGGTGGTTTTTTGGGTGGCATGGATAATGACAGCGGTTTGGTCATAGATGGCTGACTCCATTTGACTGGCCATAAAACGCGACCAAATGAGATGGTAGATTTTGGCGTGGCTGGAAGTGAAGCGAGCGAAGTCGGTGGCGGAGATATGTTCTTTGGGGATATCGGTGGGGCGAATGGCTTCGTGGGCTTCTTGAGCGTTTTTACTTTTTCTGCTGAAGAAGCGAGGCTTGTCGGGAACATATGGCGCTCCGAAGCGGGAAGTTAAATAATCGCGAGCGGTGGCGACAGCTTTGGCGTTGAGATTAAAGGAGTCGGTGCGGTGATAAGTAATCAAACCTTCTTCGTAGAGAGCTTGGGCGATAGACATGGTTTGTTTGCTGGTCATGCCGAAACGGCTGGCGGCAGCTTGTTGGAGGGTGGAGGTGATGAAGGGAGGGAAGTTGGCGCGTTTTTTTTCTTTTTTCTCCACGGAGGTAACTTGGTAGGTGGTGGAGGGGTCTTCTAGGTCGGTGATGACGGGAGTGACATCACTTTGAGTTTTGGGAGTATATTTTTGGCCGTCTATTTTAATGACATCGGTAATAAACTCCTCATTATTACTGCTAAGGACGGCCTGCACTTCCCAATATTCTTCGGGAATGAAAGCCTTGATTTCTTTCTCGCGCTCGACAATGAGACGTAGAGCCACGCTCTGGACGCGGCCGGCGCTAAGACCTCTTTTGACCTTGCTCCATAAAACTGGGGAGACTTTGTAGCCGACAAGGCGGTCGAGAACGCGGCGGGCTTGCTGGGCATCAACGAGATCCATGTTGATGTCGGTGGGGTTATTGATGGCATTGAGGACAGCCTCTTTGGTTATTTCATGAAAGACAGAACGGACAAACTTTTTGTTTTTAACTTTGTCGGCGATGACATGCTGGGTATGCCAAGCAATAGCTTCTCCTTCGCGATCGGGGTCGGAGGCGAGATAGATGAGATCAGCGTTTTTAGCGAGCGAGCGGAGCTTGGAGACAACCTTTTTTTTGTCGGCGCTGACTTCGTATTCGGGTTGAAAATCGTTATCAATGTCGATGCTGAGAGTTTTTTTGGGGAGGTCGGCAATGTGGCCGACACTAGACTCAACGCTATAGTTTTTGCCCAAGAAAGCGGAAAGCTTGCGGGCCTTGGTGGGCGATTCGACAATAACGAGATTCATATTGGCGAATGTTAACATAAAAAGGCGAGTTTGTCATTGCTTAAAATGGGATGGATGGGTTATAATAAGCTCTCTTGCGTGAGGGGCCCCATCGTCTAGCGGCCTAGGATACCAGGTTTTCATCCTGTAGATCGCGGGTTCGAATCCCGCTGGGGTCACGTGGGGTCAGTAGCTCAGTGGTTAGAGCAGAAGCCTTTTAAGCTTTGTGTCCCGGGTTCGAATCCCGGCTGACCCACTCAAGACAAAATATTCACAATTTGTTTGGCTAAGTGATCAGGATGGTGGCGAATTAAAGTTCTGGTTTGGGCTAGGGCGTCAGCTGATGATTTGCCCTGCCAGATTTTGTCGGCTAGTAAATCTGCGCCGATTAGAGCGTAGTGAGTTTTAGTTTTTTTGCCCAAATCAACTGGCAATTCTCCCTCTACTGCATATTTCTTGAGCAGCTGTGGTTGGGGCTTTGTGGTATTGTAAATTACGTAGTCCAAGAACTGCTCTCCTGCCATACGTTCTAATTCATTGGCATAGTCTTGCACGGTAAAACCGTCTGTTTGTCCGGATTTGTTCATCAAATTACAGACGTAAACTTTTTTTGCTGGTGATTTCTTGAGGGCGGCGCCAATTTCCGGAACCACTAAAGCGGCGCCTAGACTGGTATATAAACTCCCCGGGGCAATTACTATTAAGGCAGCTTGTTTAATCGCCTCTTTTGCTGCTGGATTGGCAGTTGAGTTGGGGGGTTCTAGCCATAACTCTGGTCTGTTGGCTACGAAAGCCCCGTCATCAATTTTCCGCTGCCCGCGCACTATTTTATTTCCGTCTTGAATAACTAGAGTTACTTTGTCGAGAGTGATGGGTTCTACCCTACCGACCACCTCTAAAACTTCGGTGGCTAACTCCACTCCAGCGCGAAAATCACCCGTCATTTTTTCTAGGGCGGTTAAAAATAAATTGCCGAAGGAATGTCCCTTGAGTGAGCCCTCCTCGAACCGAAAATTAAACAAATCGCGCACTTTTGGTGAGCGCGCTAAAGCCACCAAACATTGGCGCACGTCTCCTGGAGGGAGGACTCCTAACTCATCGCGAAGCTGGCCGGTTGATCCGCCATCATCAGCCATAGTGACTAGAGCAGTGAGGTCATTAAAATAGTTTTTTAGTCCGGATAGAACCACAAAACTGCCTGTGCCTCCACCGATAACCACCACTTTAGTATTTTTTGGTATGGCCATAACTCTTAACTTGTGAGGCAATTATAACATTTAATATTAAAAATGTGGGATGTTTAGCTAACTAGTTCATCTCTGGGTATGAGCCCGTCTTTGGCGCCATAAAAATGAGTGACATGAGCGGCGACTTTTTTGGCGATGGTGACTGATTTTTCGAGATTCATGCCCTCGAGAAGGAAGCTGACGAGAGTGCTGCCGAAAGCATCGCCGGCGCCGGTGTCGTCAATTCTTTTGTCGGCGACCACATCGGCGCGATAGGTGAGGACTTTTTGGTTGGAGTTATAGACACTGCCGCCATTAGCACCGTCGGTGATGACCACAAAATTGAACTTGTCTAAGACCTCGCTTTGCTTGTTCGCGATCATGGCCCATTCTTCTTTATTAACAATAAAAAGATTGCTGGCGAAGAAATCGGGGAGCTGGAGTCGATGCTCGGCCAAATCTCTGAGCTCGGCAGTGCCGGGGTTCCAAGAAAAACCCATTTTTTTGAAACGCACTAATTCGAGAACTTTATTCATGGCGGCAAGATTGCCGTTAAGGCTGGTGCAATGCAGCCAGTCGAAGTCATTAATTTGCTGGACAGGAAGATCAAAGCTGTCGAGCATACCAGAAGCGGAGCGGTCGATGAGGGCGACGCGTTCCCCTATTTTGTTGAGAAGGATGATGGAGAGGCCAGTGGTTTCATCACTTTCTTTAATGAGCAGGGAAAGATCAATCTTATCTTTTTTGAGTTCTGTGATGATTTGATCGGCAAAAATATCACCACCGATTTCGGCCACGATACTGGTTTCGTTGCCTAAGCGAGCAAAATTGACGGCGCAATTGGTGGCCCCGCCGCCGGAGACGACAATACGCTCAGAGAGCGACATCTTAGAACCAATGGGTTGGGCAAGATAGTCTTGGCCTTCGTGTTGGATAGTTAAAAAATCGTTGCTGTTCAAGTAGATGTCGATTAGGGCAGCGCCAACGGTAAGGATTTTGGGCATCAAGTTATTATAGCACTCTTTGGATCATGAGTGCAAAGTAGATGATGGCGAGGGCGATCAGCGCTACTCCTTGAAGGCGATAAAACTTGCCTTTAATGAGGGCGGGAACAAAGGCGATGAGAGTGAGGACGAGGCCAATGACCATAGCCTCTCTACTTATCCAAGGATCAATGTAGAGAACGCCGCGGTTGAAGGTTTCACCGCCAAACCAGCGCCATCGGTTGATTAAAAATTGACCATCGCTCACTTCTGAGAGCCAACTTTGGATGTTGACAAGGACTTTTTGCTGACTTAAAATTGCTCCCCAACCGACTACTAGAGTTAGAACTAGGGAATTGATCATGAGCATGCTGCCGATGGAAAGGCGCATGCGAGCTCGAGTGATGACGGAGATGAGGGTGGATAAATCAGGCAAGATGACCCCCCAAGCTAGGATGGTGCCGGCCACGAGGGCCATGGGAAGATTCCAGAGGTGTCCTAAAAAGAGGCCGTTGCGAAGGAAAAAGGCGATGGCGGTGAACATTAAGGCAGCGCCTAGAATAATCCGACCCAAGTTAAGAAAAAGATTGCCCTTTCCTTGTTCGCGCCACTGGGCTTTGGAAAATAATCTGACTTTTTCCTGAGGTTTGGCGCGCTCAATTTCTCCTCCGCCGAGAATTAAAACAATTAGGGCCCAGCCGATGAGAAGCCAACCCTCGTATTGCTCAATCTTGCCGTCGCGAGCAACCCACCAAAGTAGGATCCAAGCGCCAACTAAACCAACAAATCTCTTGATAAGTTTTTTGGAGTCGATGGAGGGCGGGGCGATAAGTAGACCCAATCCCAAGACTAAGCCTAAATTGGTCATGATCACGCCCATGATTTGTTCCATGATCATACCACCCCAACCATGAGTTAGGCCCATGAGCACTACAGCCATCTCCACCCAAACGGTGACACTCATGACTATGCCGCCGGCCCAGAGCTCATTGACGCCCATGGTTTTGATCAACCAGCGAGCAGAGGCTAAAAACATATTGCTGGCCAAGATAATAACTGCCACGCATAAGGTCAGTTGTGAAATAAGCAATAAAACAGTGCCAACACTTTCCATGGTTGACATTATACTCGCTTTCTCTTATAATTCATACTCTGTTTGATTAAGTCAGCGTTTTGATACTAGTCAATTTCTTGAAGAAAGTGTATAATCACAATTCTTGCGTCAGGGCGGGCTTATTTTGCCCTGTGTGGGTTCTTTAACAAATTAAGTTTTGATGTAAACATGATAGCGTCAGCGTTTATCTTAAATTATTTAGGATAGCTGTTGCTAAAATGATTTATTTCAATTTGACAGCAGAAATATCCTGTTAATTCTGGATAGCTCACTGATTTAGGCTCTTTTTTTATCAGTGGACTATCTTTAAGGAGTTAGCAACAATTTTGAATAATTTAAGTTAGGATCTATAGCTATCACTAGTCATGTGGTAGCCAAACTTCTCAAATTGTTTTTACTTTTTTGAGAGTTTGATCCTGGCTCAGGATGAACGCTGGCGGTGCGCCTTAAGCATGCAAGTCGAACGAGGGCTTCGGCTCTAGTGGCAGACGGGTGAGTACAAAGTAGGAATCTACCTTCAAGTTGGGAATAACTAGGCGAAAGTCTAGCTAATACCGCATGTGATAGCAATATCAAAGCAGCAATGCGCTTGGAGAGGAGCCTGCTCATTATCAGCTTGTTGGTGGGGTAAAAGCCCACCAAGGCAATGACGATTAGCCGATGTGAGAGCATGATCGGCCACAATGTTACTGAGACACGGAACATACACCTACGGGTGGCAGCAACTGGGAATCTTGCGCAATGGAGGCAACTCTGACGCAGCGACACCGCGTGTGGGACGAAATCCTTAGGGATGTAAACCACTGTGGCGAGGGAAGATAATGACGGTACCTCGCTAGAAAGCATCAGCTAACTACGTGCCAGAAGCTTCGGTGATACGTAGGATGCAAGCGTTATCCGGATTTACTGGGCGTAAAGCGTCTGCAGGTTTTTAGGTAGGTGTATTGTCTAAGCCCTCAGCTTAACTGAGGAAAGGCAGTATAAACCGCTTAAATAGAGTTTGTTTGGGGGAGCTGGAATTCTCGGTGGAGGGGTGAAATCCATAGATATCGAGAGGAACACCAGTCGCGAAGGCGGGCTCCTGGAACACAACTGACACTAAGAGACGAAAGCATGGGTAGTCAACGGGATTAGAGACCCCGGTAGTCCATGCCGTAAATGTTCCTTGCTAGCTGGTTTGACTTTTTAGTTAGGCCGGCGTAAGCTAACGCGTTAAGCAAGGCGCCTGGGGATTACGACCGCAAGGTTAAAACTCAAAGGAATTGACGGGGGAGCGCACAATCGGTGGAGCATGTGGTTTAATTCGATACGAAGCGAAAAACCTTA
Source organism: Microgenomates group bacterium (assembly GCA_009776965.1). Lineage (GTDB taxonomy): Bacteria > Patescibacteriota > Microgenomatia > UBA1400 > PJMF01 > WRMU01. The sequence goes on from WRMU01000041.1 coordinate 7,710, forward strand.
CC
>WRMU01000042.1 GCA_009776965.1 Microgenomates group bacterium
ATAAAGGGGTGGAATCGCCGCGACGCTCGCCCAAAGCAGTGATAACAGTAAAACCACTGTTTTTATCGGCAAAAGTGGGGGCGATTTGATCGACCATGAGGTTGACTAGCTTTCTTTTACCAAAAAATCTATGTAGGACACGGCGGGAGGCGAGATCTCCCTTTTTGGCCTTAGTAATCAGCTTTTCCATATGGCGAGCAGCTTCTTTGGCCATAGGACGAGTGGTGGTGATGGCTCCATAGATAGCGAGGTTGCTCACCAAAGACAAGATGAGTCCCTTGCGGGCGTTGCTATCTCGGTTGAACTGGTGACCACTAACTCGATGACGCATATTATTTTTCCAGTAGTTTAATGCCCTTGGCGGCGAGGACTTCAGCAATTAAATCAATGCTTTTTTCACCCAAGTTTTTGATCTTGGCGATTTTTTCGGGAGGAGTGGAGGTTAAATCGGCCACGGTCTTGAAACCACCACGACGCAGGGCATTAGCAATGCGGGTGGGGAGCTCTAACTCCTCCACGGTGAGCAGATTGATCTTATTATCTTTGGCATTAACAAATCTTTGAGTGTCCACTTCTTCGGCGTCCACCGGATTGAAGATTTGTTCAAACTGCTTGGCGAGGATTTGGGCCGCTTGGTTCACAGCTTCAAGCGGGGTGATCGAGCCATTGGTAGTAATATCTAATAAGACTTTATCATAGTCGGTGACTCGACCCACTCGGGTAGCCTCGACTTTGTAGGAGACATTAATAACTGGCGAGAAGATGGCATCCACCATCAACTCCCCTACTCGCTCAGTTTGAGCGTCGGTGATGGTTAAAAATCCAGTGCCCGAGCGAGCGCGCATTTCAATATTAAACTCGTCTTTATTGACTAACTCGGCAATAAAAAGATCTTTGTTGATAACTTCAAAACCAGCATCAACTTCGATGTCAGCGGCGGTGACAACCTTGGGTCCTTTAACCTGTAGGCGCAGAGAGCCCTCATCGTCAGTATCAGCCTTGAGGACTACTTGTTTTAAGTTGAGAAGAACATCGAGCAAATCGGCGCTCAAGCCCTCCACACTGGTATATTGATGGCTAGCATGGGCAAACTTAACCGCGGTGATGGAGCTCCCAGGGAGAGCGGTCAACAGCACGCGACGCAAACTGTTGCCGATGGTATGACCAAAGCCTTGGAGGAGAGGGTTGAGCTCGACAATCTGATGATTGGCTCCCAGATCCTGAGCTACTTTAGTGGTGAAGATGGGATTGGTGGCTTCGTATTTAGTTAGGTCTCTCATATTTTTTCTTCCTAGGTTAGTTTACCTTGAATAGAACTCAACAATTAATTGCTCGTCAATTTTTTCACCGATTTGAGCCCGATCGGGAAAAGTGACTACTTTGGCGGCTGCACCTTTGGCTTCGAGCCAAGCGGGAACAGCAGCTTTGTTATCTTTGAGCAAGTCGGCGATAAGATTAATTTTGGCGGATTTGGGTCGAATGGTAATCACATCTCCAGTCTTCACCTGATAGGAGGGGATGTTCATGGTTTTATTATTAACCAAAAAGTGGTTATGGTTGACTAATTGGCGGGCAGTGGCTCTGGTGGTAGCCCAGCCGAGACGATAAACAACATTATCGAGACGGCGCTCGAGCATGGAGAGCATAGCAGCGCCAGTGGCCATAGGCAGAGCATCAGCAATTTTATAAATCTTAACTAAGGGTTTTTCTAGAATGCCATAGATGGCTTTGAGCTTTTGCTTTTCGCGCAATTGCAGCCCATACTGAGAGAGTTTGCCACGGCGCTTGGCACCATGCTGACCGGCAGGTTGGGCAATGCGACGCAAAGTCTTGAGAGAATTGGTTTTCAAACCTAAGTCTTCACCAAAACGGCGAGAAAGTCTAGTTTTGGGTCCGGTATATCTTGCCATATATTTATAATTCCTTAATGATTATGTTTTGCTTTTCTGGAGCGGGTGCCGTTATGAGGCATAGGTGTTTTATCAACGATCATGTCGATTTTAACTTTGAAGGCACGCAAGACGTTCATAACCACGTCGCGTCCGGGGCCGATGCCCTTAATATAAACGTCAACTTGGTTTATACCAAAATTACGAGCTTTGTTTAGAGCATTTTCGATGGCGACAGTGGCGGCAAAGGGGGTGGATTTGCGCGAACCAGAAAAACCGGATTCGCCAGTTGAAGACCAACAGAGAACATTGCCTTTTTCGTCGGTGATGGAAACTAAGGTACTATTAAAAGTGGCAGAAACATAAACTCTGCCTTTGGGAACTAACTTGGTCACTTTTTTGGCAGTCTTAGTGGTCTTGGATGACGAATTGATTTTTGGCATATATTATTTGGAGCTCTTGGCGGCTTCTAGTTTGGCGGCCATTTCTTTAGTCATGGAGCCGATGGTATGACGTTTGTTGCCGCGGACAGTGCGGGAATTGGTGCGGGTGCGCTGCCCCCTGACGGGAAGGCCCATGCTATGACGCATGCCGCGATAGGATTTGATCCGACGCAAGCGGTCAATATTGTCACTGATCTGACGACGGAGGTCGCCTTCGGTGATAATTTTATCTAAAGCGGCGGAAATCTTACTAATTTCTTCGTTGGTTAGCTCATGCGCTCTTTTGGTGGGATCGAGACGGAGACTGGTGATGATGTCTTTGGCGATTTTAGGGCCTACGCCATAGATGGCTTGAAGGGCAAAAGAGAGCTTCTTTTGTTCGGGGATATCAACGCCAGAAATACGTAACATAATGTTCCTTTATTTAGCCCTGTCTCTGTTTATGCTTAGGATTGGTACAAATAACCCGCAACACGCCTTTGCGCTTGATCATTTTGCATTGTTTGCAGATTTTTTTTACTGAAGCACGAACTTTCATAATTAATGAACTGGTATTATATATTAAATGATATAAATAAACAACAATTAATTTGACTGCGAAGCATTTTTGGTGGCACGATAGGTTATTTTTAGCTTCTTTAGATCATATTTTGACACATAGCCGCGAACTTCGTCGCCCGGCATAACTCGAATACGGTAAAGACGCATTTTGCCAGCGAGAGTGGCGATTAGGGTCTGGCCGATCATGGGAGTGAGCTCGGTGGTGGTGACTAGAACATGGAACATAGTGTTGGGAAGACAGGTGACAACCTTGCCCTCGACGGCATAACAATCCGCGGGGACTTCTTGTCTGGTGAACTCAGCCGTGGTTTGGCGTTTGGCTTTTTGGGTGCGTTTGTGTGCTTGGACTCTGCCCATAATCTGGTATTATACTATTTTCAAAGATAAAAGACAAGTTTGGGTTGTCCCGCCGCTCTGAGATGAGCAGCGGGACGTGCTGAAAAGGTCATAACCCGATTGTCCGAAGCAAGTTTTTAGCGATAATAATGCCGGTTTGCTTTCTGATAATCAGTCGGAAGACTGCTGGGGTGAGTAGAATTGCTAGGGTTAAGATAACTAGCATGGTAACAAGAGCAAGCCACCAGAAGCTAGTGGAGAGCATCCAGTTGAGCAGAGAGTAGCCGCCCCAGTTAGCAAGCGTCCAGAGAAGCGCCCAAATCCAAGTCCAAGGAGCAAAGATGCCTTTTTCATGGACATTGATAGTGGTTTTGGCAGCGCGGAAGATACTCAAACCAATCCAATAACCAATAAAACCACAGATCAAAATGCAGAAGGTGCCTTGCCAATAGTCGCGGGTATAAAATCTGGTCAGCAAAGCAATGACATAAGCAATCAGATAGTAAGCGCTACCTAAGAATTGGAAAGTGAGAACTTGCGAGACATAACGTTCGGGTGGATAGACGAGTTGCGAATCATTTTTTTCCATGACGAGAACCTCCTTGATAATATGAGAGTGCAAAGAGCAATAAGAAAATCTTGCAATGATTTTTCAGCAAGGGTCATTATAACATAATATAAGCTATATTTCATTAAGTAGCTTGATTAATTCTGGGTAGAGTTGTTCTGTGGAAACAGTTTTGACGACCTTGCCTTTTTTGAATAAAACGCCGCTGTCTTTGCCACCGGCGACACCAACGTCGGCCTCGCGAGCTTCGCCTGGACCATTGACGGCGCAGCCCATGACGGCGACGGTGATATTTTTATAACGAGGGAGAGAGTCCAGATAGGTGGAGACTTGAGCGGCGAGGGGAAGCATATCGAAGTTAGTGCGCGAGCAAGTGGGACAGGCAATGAGGGTGGGGCCGGATTGTAAATCCAGAGATTTGAGAATATTGCGGCCAATGACGACTTCATCTACGGGGTCGCCGGTGAGGGAAACGCGAATAGTATCACCAATGCCCTGCAAGAGTAAGCTACCAATGCCGATGGAGGACTTGACAGTACTATCATCTTTGAGGCCGGCTTCGGTGACACCTAGATGGAGGGGATAATTAACCTGAGAGCTTAATAACTGATAAGCCTCGACTGTCATGGAAACCGAAGAAGACTTGACGGAAATGATAATCTGATCAAAATCAAAACTTTCTAAAAGTTTAACATTGTCGAGAGCACTATCGACTAGAGCCTGAGCAGTAGGATGACCATAGCGACGCAAAATATCGGGTTGGATGGAGCCGGTGTTGACTCCGAGGCGAATAGGGATGCGGGCTTTGGCGGCGGCGGCGACAACTTTTTTAACTGGCTCTGCCCCACCGATATTGCCTGGGTTGAGACGGATTTTGTCAGTCCCTTGGTTAATAGCTTCAAGAGCGAATTGATGGTTAAAATGAATGTCGGCGACGAGAGGAATATGGATGCGTTTTTTAATGGCGGAGATGTTTTGTACACTAGCTAAATCTAAAAAGCCAACTCGGACTATATCGCAACCAACTTCCTCGAGTTGATGGATTTGTTTGACCACAGCAGCTGTGTCGTGACTATCGACATTAACCATGGATTGGACCAGAATGGGATGATATCCTCCCACAATGTTACTACCAACCTTGATGGGAGAAGTGGTTTTTCTATTAATCATAATTAAAGACCCACGTCTGATATTCTGGATAGGAAACTTTTACCGCGGCGGCGGCAGTTTTAGCGGCTAGCTCATCAGTAAACACGCCATAAATACAAGAGCCTTTGCCAGTTAGTAGGGCACCGAGGGCATTATTGCTTAAGAGAAACTTCTTGATGGCTGATAATTGAGGGTAGGCGGCAAAAATGGCGGTTTCAAAGCTGTTATGCAGGAAATTAGCAAAAGATAAATCGTGTTTTTTTAGAGCTTTTAATAAAGGGGCGAGGTCCTTATCTTGGCTATAGGAGTGACGGTCGAGTAAACTATAAGCATCGGCAACACTAATATGAATGTGAGGGAAAACAAGGAGAATGGAGCATTTGGGCAAACTCATTAAAGGAATGAGCTCTCCCTGATTTTTAATGCCGTGCTTGGTTTCATAAACGACGTCATTAATTAAAGAAAAGGCAATGTCGGAACCAATATCTTTGGCCAGAGAAGTGAGTCGTTTGGGATGGACGCTGAGCTTCCAAGCATCATTGAGGTATTTGAGAAAAGTGGCGGCATTGAGACTGCCTCCACCAAGGCCGGAGCAGGAGGGAATGTTTTTGACTAAATGAACGGAGAGACCATGAGGCTCGGGCGAGAGAGTGAGCATTTTTTGATAAACGATAAAGAGGAGATTGCGCTCATCGGTGGGGATGGAGGGATCGGAACAAGTAAGGTGAAAACCAGAAGGAGTTCTGGTGATGAGCAATTCATCATAAAAAGGGAGAGTGGTGAGCACGGTGTTGACGTCATGATAGCCGTTGGATAACTTTCCCTTAACTACTAAACCGAGATTGAGCTTAGCGGGTGAGAGAACAGATGACTTGTGCATAAATACCTTTGCCACGACCGCAGGCGGTGAGGCCTTCGCCGGTCGTAAAAGAAATACCAATTCTGGAGAGATCAAGAGAAAGAGCTTCGGATAAACTAGCAGTGATGGCTGAGCGGTGTTCTTCCAGATGAGGTTTTTGAGCCTCGATGCTGGCAGAAATATTATTGATGGAATAGCCTTGGTCGCGGATTTTTTTTAGGAATGGGGCGAGAAAATCGCGGCTATATTTAATGCCAGAGCCGCAAAGAGCGTCGGTGGTGGGAGCGAGCGAGCCATCGCCCAAGGCAGTGGAGAGAGCATTACAAAGGGCATGAATAAGAACATCACCATCGCAATTACTATCGAGACTGACAGATTGATCGGGAATTACGTAACCGCCCAAAGTGAGAGGGAAACCGTGGTTATTTAGTCTTTCCTCGCGCAAAACATGATGATCAACACCCAGACCAACTAAAAAATCAGACATGGAGGCTTTCTATTTTTTTAACTACAGCTTGGAAGACAGAGTCGGGGGTGGAGGCGCCAGAGCTTAAGCCGACGACAGCGGAGGGCGACAAACTTGAAAACCATTCTTTTTGCAGGTCGGCGACACTATCAATGAGATAAACTTTCTTCTCAGGAGCGACCTGACGGGCGGTTTCGGCGAGGCGATGAGTATTAGAGGAATTGTTACCACCAACGACAATAATCAAGTCGGTCTCACGAGCTAAATCCATCATGGCTTTTTGGCGATCGGTGGTGGCAGGGCAAATATGAGGATGGATAGTGATAGCACTATAGCGGTTTTTAAGCTCGTCGAGAGCAGCGGCAGTCTCAAGTAGGGAGAGAGTAGTTTGGGTGAGAACGATGGTATGAGCGGGATCGGCGAGGGTGAGGGAAGGGAGATCGGCGAGAGTGACGAGAGTGATATGATCGGGAGCTTCGCCTAAAACACCGAGAGCTTCTTCATGCTGGAGGTCGGAGGCAAGATAGATAATTTTTTTGCCTTGTGCGGCGAGTTTTCTGACGAGGAGATGAACTTTTTGCACCATGGGGCAAGTGGCATCGACAATAGTGAGATTTCTTTGTTTGGCTTCTTCGATGGTTTGAGGAGGGAGGCCGTGGGATTTGATGATCATAATGCTATTGGGGGGAATATCGGAGAGGTTATTGACAGTGGTGATATTAAAGTCTTGTTTGAGTTGTTTGGTGACATGGTGGTTATGGACTAGCTCTCCGAGAATATAGACAGGAGCGGGATTGTTTTGGGCGGTTTGAGTGGCGATTTTGAGGGCACCAGAGACACCAAAGAGCCCATTATTGCCACAAAAGCCATAGTGAGCAGCTATTTTCACCTTCATAGGGGATTAGTCGCTATTGCCAATAAAAAACATGTAGATCACGAGTTCTAAAACCAAACCGGACAGTATAATGATCCGGATATGGCAAAACAAATAGATTTTAATGAACGACAACAGATTGATTCTCTGTTAAAGCAGCAAGTTTCAATGAGAAACATAGC
>WRMU01000043.1 GCA_009776965.1 Microgenomates group bacterium
AACTGACACTGAGAGACGATAGCTTGGGGAGCAAACAGGATTAGAGACCCTGGTAGTCCAAGCCGTAAATGTTCTATGCTAGTTGTCTCCTCTACCGATTTTTGGACGCAAGTCAAAGAATCGATTGAGGGGGTGACGCAAGCTAACGCGTTAAGCATAGCGCCTGGGGAGTACGGCCGCAAGGCTAAAACTCAAAGGAATTGACGGGGGAGCGCACAACCGGTGGAGCATGTGGTTTAATTCGATACGAAGCGAAAAACCTTACCCAGGCTTGACATGTACCTGCACGGCTAGTGAAAGCTAGTTTCCTTCGAGGGTGGTACACAGGTGATGCATGGCTGTCGTCAGCTCGTGTCGTGAGGCGTCCACTTAAGTGTGGTAACGAGCGTAACCCTTATCTTGTGTTACACATCACAAGAGACCGCCCTCAACTCCATTATTCAAAGATTTTCGGCGTTGAACTGCGAAAAGTAAAATTCATGTACTTTTAGTACACTAGAATTTCACTTTTCTTGTTCGCCTAGAAAATCAGTTGAATACTGAAGTTGAGGGAGGAAGGAGAGGACGACGTCAAGTCAGCACGTCCCTTATGTCTGGGGCAACACACATCCTACAATGGGAAGTACAACGGGTCGCGACGAGGTAACTCTGAGCTAATCCTAAGAAAACTTCTCTCAATTCGGATTGAGGGCTGCAATTCGCCCTCATGAAGCCGGAATCGATAGTAATCGCAAATCAGCAGGTTGCGGTGAATACGTTCTCGCTCCTTGTACACACTGCCCATCAAGCCAGCAAAGTTGGCAACGCCCAAAGCGAGTGACCCTAACCGCAAGGAGGGGCCTCACTACGGCGAGGTTAGCGATGAGGACTAAGTTGTAACAAGGTATCGGTACTGGAAGGTGCCGATGGATCACCTCCTTTCTAAGGAGATAGGTTGAGTCAGTCACGACGACTCTCTCCTACGAACAGTAATGTTCGTAAAACATTATTTCGATCTAAAAGACAGTCTGATGCTATCATGTTTGTATCAAAACTATAATTGGGGAGACACGCTTAGGGGCGTGTTTTTTTTGGGAAAAATCCTTGACAAATCGACCTATATTATGTTATACTAAGTGTAGTGAAGGTTTTTTATCGCGCGCAATTTTTATATAATTGTTTGCGTGGTGGGGATTGAAGCTAAATCTTTAATAAGGAGGTGCTTGAAATGGCTAAGTATCGTTGTCCTCTCTGTAGAGGATTAGGTGAGGCACATATCTATGGCATAGATGCTGATGGCAACCCTGCCTACCAAAAATGTCCGGTATGTAAGGGGAAAGGAAGTGCTGCGAGTGGGACGTATACTCACGAGGCAGGTATGAAGCTGTTCACGTGGGAGGTGCGGGATGGTGACATTATTTCTTACAAGGATGAAATCATTGATACTTTTCGCTCCAAGAACCAGTGGAATTAACTCCGCAAGACCTGAGCATGTCTATAAACCGCTCATTTACATTATGAAAGATAAGAAAACATTTTTTGAACTGGTGGAATATGAGAAGTATCGTGCTGGCAGAGGTGCCTTGATTCGTTCTGAAGTAGAGGCGGTGAGAGAGTATTGGGAAAAGAGAGAGGCCGAAAGGGAATTAGAAAAGAAATTAGAGGAACAAGAGATTATAAAGGGGAAGCAATTAAATTAATTACTTCTCTTTTCTAAACGCAAACTTGATTATCTCCCAAATCAGTCTAAATGGAGCCGCAAGAATGGTCCAGAGAATTGGCTCCGGGTCTTCTTCGCCGCGCACCCAAGCGGAAACTACCAGCCAAGAGTTTTGGTCACTGAGCCACTTAGCAATGACCTGATAACGCCGTTTCTTGATGGTGCGCAGGAACTTGGTCTCACCGGATTTGTCGGAAGGGAAAGTTTTGGTGGGGTTGGTAACAGTGGCGATTATGTCGCTTTCGGAGAGATGGCGAAGTCTGATCCGCTCTAGGGCGTGGTTGGTGAAGATGACTTGCATAAACTGATTTTATCATAGTATAATGGCTAAATGGAAATAACTGCCCAAACACCTATTGCTTACTTATCAGCGGAGTTCGGCTTGGAGGCCAAATTACCGGTTTATGCCGGAGGACTGGGAATACTCGCGGGGGATATTCTTAAGGCAGCAGCGGATCAGAAATTGCATATGGCAGGAGTGGGCTTATTGTATCGGGGGGAGGAAGCGCGTCAGGTCATTACTTCTGAGGGAAATCAGGTGGAGGCGAATATAGATTTTGAGGCGGAAAATGTGGGATTGACACAAGTGATGGATGGGACAGTGCCGATTTATATTAAGGTGCACTTGACGCAAGTGGATGTATGGATCAGAGTATGGGAGAAAAAGTTGAATGAGTATGTGACGCTGTATCTTTTAGATCCAGATAATGAGAAAAATCACTCGCATGAGAGAAGAATAGCTAATGCGCTCTATTCGGGGACGCAGGAGGAGCTGATTAAACAGCAGCTGATTTTGGGGGTGGGGGGAGTGAAGTTGATGCGAGCTTTGGGTTTGCAGCCAGCGCTTTACCATATTAATGAGGGGAGACCGAGTTTCTTACATTGGCAGTTGGTGCGCGAAGCGATGGATTATGATGCCAAAGTGTATCAGGACGCGGTGAGCGAGTCGATTGCCAAAACAGTTTATACCAATCATACCATTGTGGCGGCGGGCAATCAGGGTTATGACGTGGATTTGATGAAGGCTTATGCGAAGTATTATAGCTCGAAGATGGGGATTACAGCAGATGAGTTGTTGGCGAAGGGGGTGGATGAAACTGGCGGGTTTAATGTGACGCGGTATGCGCTGAATATATCTCGTCGAGCGAGTAGTGTGAGTATGCCTCATTATAATATTTGTGTGAAGCAGTGGCCGGAATATGAGTGGGTGAATGTGACTAATGGAGTGCATATGCCAACATGGCAGGCGAGTGTGTTTCGGGATGAGACGATGGATAATATGCGGCTATGGGAGGCACATTGTCAAGAGAAGCGCAAAACGATGGAAATGATCCAGTCGTTAACAGGGTTTGGTTATGATAGCGATAAGCTGGTAATTTGTTGGGCGCGGAGAATTGTGTCTTATAAGCAGTTGAACTTGTTGTGGCATGATATTGATCAGTTGCAGGAGATTTTGTTATCCACAAATAGACCAGTGCAGTTGTTGGTGGCAGGTAAGGCGCATGTGTTTGATCAGGGAGGCAAAAAGATTATCCGTGACTTGATTGGGTATTTAAGTAATGAGCTGGCAGGACATGCCTTGTTTATTCCTAATTATGATATGGACGTGGGGGCGGCTTTAACGCGAGGGAGTGACGTATGGCTAAATATGCCGGTGCATGGACAAGAGGCGAGCGGGACGAGCGGGATGAAGGCGATTAGTAATGGAGTGTTGCAGCTGACGATGCCGGACGGATGGTGTGGGGAGGTGGACTGGGCAGGGATTGGCTGGCCTCTGGCGACTAATCCGAGCGAGACGGCTTGGAACTTATATCAAACGCTCAGAGAAAAAGTTATTCCGCTGTATTATCAGCGTGATGAGAATGATTTGCCGCAGTATTGGATTGAGATGATGCGTAAAAGTATTGGGCTGTCGAGTCAATATTCGGCTCAGAGGATGGTTGAGCAGTATCGCGAGTTTTTATATAAATAAACTTCCCTAAATCGGTATTTTGACGGTTTTAATCGCCACGCACAGCTTGGCGCGAGTAAAAAATAATGCTCAATGGGCCTTCAGCCCATCTGCGCTTATTTTTTAATTAAAACCGCGCAAAATCCTCGATTTAGGGAAGTTTATACGCTTTTGTTTACTTCGGTTTTTTTAATGATATAATCAGGATATGCAATTTACAGAGACGAAGATTAAGGGGGTGTGGGTGGTGGAGCCGAAAGTTTGGGGGGATGAGCGAGGGTATTTTATGGAGACATGGCGAGCGGAAGATATGGCTTTGGAGACGGGAATGAAGAACTTTTGGGTACAGGATAATGAAAGTAAATCGAGCAAGGGGGTGCTGAGGGGATTACATTTCCAAACTGGGGAGTATGCGCAGAGTAAGCTGGTGAGGGTGATTGAGGGAGAAGTTTTTGATGTGGTGGTGGATATTAGGCCGGAGAGCGAAACTTTTGGAGAGCATTTTGCAATAGTGCTTTCGGGAGAAAATAAAAAACAGTTGTTGGTGCCGCGAGGCATGGCACATGGGTTTCTGGTGCTTAGCGAGACGGCGACTTTTGTCTATAAGTGTGACAATTATTATGCTTCAGAACATCAGCTGGCGATCAATTTTGCTGATGAAAAATTAAATATTGCTTGGCCGGATGTGGGGCAAGAATATAATTTATCACCGAAGGATAAAGAAGCACCTTTGTTTTCAGAAATGAAGTTTTAAGGGAAAATATGCAACAAGACTTTACTAATAAGACCATTTTGACTGGAGTGACTCCTTCGGGAGACTCGATGCATTTGGGAAATTATTTTGGGGCGATGAAGCCGCTGGTGGATCTGGGGCAAAAAAGTAATTTGCCGGTGTATTGTTTTGTGGCGGACTTACATGCGTTGACGACAGTGCAAGACAGGGAAGTGTTGGAACATAATATTCAAAATGTGATTATTAACTACTTGGCCTTTGGGGTGGATGACACGGAGAGATTTGTGTTTTTTCGGCAGTCGCAAGTTCCTGCGCATAGCGAGCTGATGGTGGTTTTGGGGAACTTTATTGGGTTGGGACAGATGAAACGAATGCATGCTTTCAAAGACAAGCTGCAAAAAGGAACTGATGAGGGAAATATCAATATGGGGTTGTTTAATTATCCGATTTTGATGGCAGCGGATATTTTGCTTTATGAGAGTAATTTGGTGCCGGTGGGAGCTGATCAAAAGCAACATGTGGAAATTGCGCGCGACATCGCTCAAAACTTTAATCGCTTAACTGGGAGCGAGGTGTTGGTGGTCCCTGAGCCGTTAATCAGCGAGGAAACGGGAAAAATTGTGGGCACAGATGGGGAGCGAAAAATGAGCAAGAGCTTGGGTAATATTGTGGGGATTTTTGATGAAAGCCAAGTGATAAAAAAACAGATTCAAGGAGCGTATACTGATCCTAATAGAATCCATGCGACTGACCCAGGGAGGATTGAGGGGAATACGGTTTTTGCTTATCATGGCTTAATAAATGATGATAGGGAGGAGGTGGCGCAGCTGAGGGCGCGTTATGAGAAGGGGAAAGTGGGAGATGCGGAAGTAAAAGAAAGATTGCTGGCGGCACATCAAAGGTATTTTGCACCACTCAGGGAAAAGAGAGATTTTTATTTGGCGAATCCTGCAAGGGTGGCGGAGATTTTGGAGATGGGGAGGGAGAGGGCGGAGAGAAAAGCAGCGGAAGTTTTGAATAAAGTGAAAAAAGCGGTGGGGTTGTAGTATGGAAGATTTAATTACCATTGATGAATTGGCGAGGGTAGATTTGCGAGCGGGGAAGGTGCTGGCCGCCAGCGCACCGGAATGGAGCAAGAAGCTGATTAAACAGGAGGTAGATTTTGGGGAGGAGATAGGTAAAAAAATTATTTTTTCGGGTTTGAGAAAATGGTATGAGCCGGAGGATTTTGTGGGGAAAACGTTGGTATATGTGGTAAACTTGCCAGCGAGGAAGATGGGCGAGGAAGAATCGCAGGGGATGATTCTGGCGGTTGAGGATAGCAAGGGAGTGCCGAGGAGGTGGGAATTGCCGGAGAGTGTATTGGCGGGGACGCGAGTGAGTTAAAAAAACTTGATTAATGGCTTGTCAAATTAACAATGTATGCTATAATAGCGCGATCATGAAGATACTCAAGTTTTTGGTACAAATTATATCCGTTTTGGTGATAGCGACGGCTGGTTTTGCGAGTACTAAGATACAGGCACAACAGAGTTGTAGTATCAACTTGAGTGCGAGTGGGAGTGAGGTGGCGGTGAGTATTAATCGCTCTGATGATTGTGTGAGGATGCGTTTTAGGGTGAGCGAAGCGAGTGTTTTGAGTGAAGTGAGGTTTAATAATAATATTGGCGAGCAACTTTTGTTTTTTGATGGTAATTCGGCAGTGATGGCCACTCCTTATATGACAACGAACTTTGTTTTGCGGATGAGTGGGAGTGTTAGTAAGGATTTTTCCTTGAGCGCGGAATTGTTGGATAGAGACGGGAATGTGCTTTCTAATACTAGCAGTGTGAGTTTTGCGGGTCCGGCGGTCCCAAGTGTCTCAGGAGTACCATCTAGTCCTAGCGAATCGAATGCGAATGATAACAATAATGACAGTAATGAGTCGAGTAATGGCGCTGGCATGGTAAATACAGAGGGGCAGTTGGGTTGTGCGGTGATGACCACTCCAGATTTATTTCAGATTAGAACTAATGTGGATAGAGCGACTTTATTTTGGAAGCCAGTGGCGGGAGCGGTTTCTTACAAGATTAGTTATGGGTATAGGAATGGGAAAGTGACCACAATAACTATCCCCTCCCCGACTACTACTCCTAATTTGTGGCATACGATTTGGGGATTAGAAGCGCAGAAGACTTATCGTTTTACGATGGTGGCGATAGATGGATGTGGGACTGAGAGTAGGGTGTCGGTGGCGTTAGCGGCCAAGACTTATAATCGAGCGGCTAATTTTTATAAATATAAATAAGAAGTGAAGGTAAAAACAAAGCCCTCGATGCGCGAAGCATAGAGGGCTTTTTTGTAGGGCATAATTAACATTAACTTTCTAGAAACTCGGTAACTGCATGTTCCAGCTCGGAGGCGAGATGGATAAACTTTTCACTGGACTGTCCATTGATGTCGATGTCAGCTTGTATTCCTTCGATCATGTCTAGGAGGGTTTTATAGCCCTCCTTGTCTTCTGATCCGGCAATGTCGGCCAAGGCTTTGTTGACCGCGTCTTGACAGATCTTTCTGCCGGTTGGCTCAAGGCCGTCAATGGCATCCTGAAGATCCGCTATTGCCTGATCAATATCAGCTGGATCGTCGTAACCGTCGCCTTCGAGAATAGCTTCAATGCCATCGATGACGCTTTGGAGAGCGTCCCAAC
>WRMU01000044.1 GCA_009776965.1 Microgenomates group bacterium
TGAGGGTGTTGTATAGTTTCATGGATTTGATTATATATGATAAGCGAAAAAAAGCCACTGCTGTCTTGTGAAAAACAAAAAAGTAGTGGCGTGCTCTAGAAAACAAATGTTAATTTTTTGGACGGTATAGGATATCCCAGCAGAATAGGTTACTCAAGAACCATCGAAAGCGGTGTAAAAACTTTCGAAAAGTTTTATGTGGGCGCAAGGGCATCTCCTCTCCCATTATAAACTCAGCGAACGCGTGCCTCATCATAAGTTCATTGAATATTTTTACACACTGGTCGCATTCTTCAAAATGGTTGCTAACCTTTTCCATCAGCCGAACCTTTTTTTTGGTGAAACGGCTGTCAATGTCTATGCTTAAGTACTCCGCTAGTTCATCGAAGGTGAGATGGTTGCGATTGTTTTTTCTTTTTTTCACAGTAATCCTCCCCGTTTTGAGTCCGGTCGACTATTATTTTAAAATTAACATTTTTTAAAAGAGCATAGACGTTATAACATAAATATAAGGTTTTGTCAAGGGGTTTGTTTTTTGAGGTATTGATAAAAAAGTATAATTATAGTATAATAAATGTATGGATTTTGAGTTTGATAATAAAAAGAGCAAGGCCAATTTAGTCAAACATGAGATTGATTTTGTTGACGGGCAACGGCTTTGGGAAAATGAGACGATAGAAGTGTTATCAGCTGAAAAACCAGAGATAAGATATTTGCATGTCGGCAAAATTGACGGTAAGTTTTGGACGGCAGTGATTACTTATCGTGAACAAAATATAAGGATTATTTCTATAAGGAGAGCAAGAAAAGAAGAAAGGAAGGTTTATGAAAAAAATGTTAAATAGTGAAGATCTGGAGAGACGTTTTGATAGAGGCGAGGACTTGTCGGAGTTTGTCGATTGGTCGAGTGCAAAGGTGCTAGGACCCCTAAAGCAGAAGAAAGAAAAGATTAATCTTGATTTACCGACATCGGTTTTAACGAAGGTGGATGCGGAGGCGAACAAAGTAGGAGTGCCACGACAGTCGTTGATTAAGATGTGGATTGCTGAGAGGTTGGGGATTATTTAAAAAGCGAAAAACCTCAACTTAGGACAGTTTTGACTAGTGGGTGAGGGGGTAGTTATGTGTTACAATAACACCTTATGCTAAAGTTTTTTTCTCGACTATTTGACGATAATCAAAAGACCATTGATAAGTATGGCGCGATGGTGGAGAGAATTAATGGACTCGAGAAGAAATATGAGAAAATGGCGGACGAGAAGCTAGCCGCGCAGACAAAAATATTCAAAAAAAAGATTGGTGAAGAAGTGGGGAAGGGGAGAGCGGAGGCGGAGGTTTTGGACGAGTTACTGCCAGACGCGTTTGCGCTGGTTCGAGAGGCGGCGAAGCGGACTCTGGGCATGCGGCATTTTGACGTGCAGCTAATCGCGGGTATTGGGTTGCATACGGGGATGATTACGGAACAAAGAACTGGCGAGGGAAAAACTTTAACTACCACCGCGCCTTTATACTTAAATGCTTTATTGGGTAAGGGAGTGCATTTGGTGACGGTGAATGATTATTTGGCGGAAGTGGGGGCGGGTTGGATGGGGCAGATTTATCATTTGCTCGGACTGTCGACAGCGGTGATTACTCACGAAGCAGCCCATATGTTCGACCCAGAGTTTAAGTCGGCAGAAAGAGGAGACGAAAGACTAGAGCATTTTAGGCCGATTTCAAGGAGAGAGGCTTATGAGGCGGACATTACTTATGGCACTAATAATGAGTTTGGTTTTGATTATTTGCGGGATAATATGGTGCAGAGTTTGGAGCGGATGGTGCAGCGAGAAGACTTCGCCCATCATTTTGCGATTGTGGATGAGGCGGACTCAATTTTGATTGATGAGGCGCGGACTCCCCTGATTATTTCGGCGCCTGATTCCAAGCCGACGCAAAAATATTATCAATTCGCCAAGATGGTGGATAGTTTAGTTCAGGACACGGATTATAAATTGGATGAGAAGGCAAGGACGGCAACGTTGACTGATTTGGGGGTAAAGAGGATTGAACAGAAACTGGGAGTATCTAATCTTTATGAAGAAAGTTTTGACACCATTCATTTTGTGGAAAATGCGCTAAAAGCCAAAACTCTTTATCATCGGGATAAGGAATATATTGTGCGTGAGGGGCAGGTGATTATCGTTGATGAACATACGGGGAGGCTGATGTTCGGGCGGAGATATTCTGATGGATTGCATCAATCTATCGAAGCAAAAGAGGGCGTACAGATCCAGAACGAATCGCGAACACTGGCGACAATTTCTCTACAGAACTATTTCCGGTTATATACAAAGCTGTCGGGTATGACGGGAACGGCGGCGACGGAGGCGGAGGAGTTTAGAAAAATCTACAATGTGGAGGTGTTGGTGGTGCCGACGAATAAGCCGATGGTGCGCGAGGATTTTACGGACGTGGTTTATAAAACAACGGCGGCGAAATACACGGCGATTGTGCAGGAGATTGAGGAAGTAAACGCGGCGCATCGGCCAATTTTACTGGGCACCCAATCAATTGAACATAATCAAATCATCTCTAATTTTTTGAAGAAAAAAGGCATTTCTCATCAAGTGTTGAACGCGAAAAATAATGAGAAAGAGGCGTTTATTATTGCTTCGGCGGGGCAGAAAAATGCGATTACGATTGCGACGAATATTGCGGGACGGGGAGTGGATATTGTGTTGGGGGGAGCGAGGCCGGAGAGAGCGGATTTTAAGACCCAAAAACAGTATGAAAAAGCGCAGAAGGAATGGGAGAAGGCTAATGAGGAAGTTAAAGAGCTGGGAGGATTGCATATCATTGGGGCGCAGCGGCATGAAAGCCGGCGGATTGATAATCAGCTGCGTGGACGCTCGGGGCGCCAAGGAGATCCGGGGTCGAGCAAGTTTTTTGTGTCGCTGGAGGACGAAATTATGCGTATTTTTGGGGGTGAGCAGATTGCGAAGCTGATGGACATGCTAAAAATGCCGGAAAATCAGCCGATTGAGGCGGGGATGGTGGCGAAATCAATTGAGAGCGCACAGGTGAAGGTGGAGGGGTTTTTCTTTGATCAGAGAAAGAGGTTGGTGGAGTTTGACGACGTGATGAATCAGCAGCGGACAATTATTTATCAGCGCCGGCGCAGGCTATTGAACTCGGCTAGTGACTGGGAAAATAATACGCTGCGTGAGGAGATAATGTCGTATATTAGCGCAAAAATCGCGATGGATACCAATAGGCTATGGGACACGGAGGATAAAAAAGAGTCGCTGACTTTGGTGATTAATGAGTTGGTGAAGATTGTTCCTTTTGATCAACCGTCGCAGTATCGGTTGGCGGAGCAGTTGGAGAAGTTTGAGACTGCGCAGGAAGTGGTGGAGGAGCAGCTAAAGGTGGTGGAGGGGGCTTATGGCTCGAAGATAAAACAGATGACTCCGGAAGTGATGCGGGACGTGGAGAAAGTGATTGTGTTGGGGAGTATTGATGAGAAATGGATGGATCATATTGACCAGATGGAGGACTTGCGTGAGGGTATTTGGCTGAGGGGAGATAAAAATACGGCTTTGGCGGAGTATCGCAAAGAGGCGTTTGGGATGTTTGAGACATTGATCTCGAATATTGAGGAGGCGATTATTACTAAGATTTTTCGAGTGCAGTTGATGAAGGCGCCGCCTCCGCCGGTGGCGGCAGTGGCGAAGAAAGATAGTATTAATGAGGGACTAACAAAGGAAGTGGCGGATGCGGCGCTGCCGGAGCCGGCGAAGAATATAGAGAAAGCGAGAAAAACGAATACGGCGGATTTTGCTTCGGCTTTGCAGGGGGCGGCGGTACCGGAGAAAAAAAAGGAGGGAGGAGTGGCGAAAGGTAAGATTGGGAGGAATGATCCTTGTTATTGTGGATCGGGGAAAAAATATAAAAAATGCTGTATGTTGAGAGAGCTCGCCTAAATGGTTATTTTCATCGTTGAAAGTCTCGAGCATGGCTCGAGAGGTAAAAAGCGATTCTCAACGTACGTAAAGTACGTATCGAATCTCTTTTTCCTTTCAACTTCGAAAATAATCCATTTATGCTTCGCTTGTTAATGGGTTGTACTATGGAGAATTATGAGTAAGAAAATGTTGTTACATGTCTGTTGTGCGGCGTGTTTGCTGCGCTACGAGGAGAGTGGGGGAGAGATGGGGGCGGATTTGTGGTTTTATAACCCCAATATCTATCCGCGGACGGAATATGATGCGAGGAGGGAGGCGGTGCGCCAGATAGCCAAAGCAAAGGGGTTAGAGCTGATAATTCCAGACTATCAGCCAAGCGATTATTTCGCGGCGCAGAAGAAGTTGTGGCAGGAGGGGAAAACTGAGGATAGAGCGAGGAGATGCTTAAATTGTTTTTATTTGCGGCTGGGGAAGACGGCGGAGTTTGCTCGAGAGAATGGGTATCCTCGAGTGAGCAGCACGATGCTCGCGAGCAAGTATTTGAACCATGATTCGGTCGAGCGAGTGGGGAGGGAAATGGCGGAGAAATGGGGGATTAAATGGGTGGGTTTAGCCCCTCGAGATTTAAGCGAGTTTCACCCTAAAGGCTTTTATCAGCAGAACTTTTGCGGCTGTTTATTCTCTCTCCATGAAAAAACGCAGGAGAAGTATTTTTTATAAATCCTATAAGTGTTGACTATTTTGATATATTGTGCTATACTGCACTCCGTTCGTTCTTTGGTAAATAAATTAAAAAAGGAGGCGTGTCAGATTGGAGAACGTGGAAAGCTTGGTACTGCCTGAGATCCTCGGGGCCTATCCAATGACTTTTTTGGAATGGCTGCGCGAAATCGGCATTACCTTTTTCGGCGCTCCCTGCACCGGCAAGACGACGGCCGCGGAAAACTTGGCCGTCAATTATTTACGCGACTACCAAGGCGCGCCGCTAATGGTAGTCCGAGATGTCGGGCAGATGATGCGCGACATCCACGCAGAAGACCCAACTCGCTTTGCACAACTAAGCTCCGGAGAATTGGTAGATAGCGGGGAAATCCTCGCTTTAGTCGATTCTATCGTAGCTCGGGCAAGGAGAGAGGGTCAAGGAATAATCTTTACCGGCCAGCCGCGTAAGCCTGAGGAGGCAGAGTATTTTCTGCAAAGGAGTTATGTGAATGTAGTGTTTTACTTACATGCCCCCGAGAAATTACTCATTAAGCGCGCGTTGAAACGCGACCGCCCTGACGATAATAGTCTGGCTAAAATCAGAAATAGGATCAGGGTGTACAAAGAAGAAACCAAACCTATACTGCGCTTCTTCGAAGATCAGGGGTTGCGGATAAAGAAAATAGACGCGACTAGGTCCCGAGAAGAAGTGGATCGAATGGTGATGAATCATTTGATCGAAGAATACCAAAGAACGATTAGGGCTATTGCTTCATAAGAAGCAATAGCCCTCGTTTTTAGGGAAAACATTATTAATTGTTTTGACTAGAGAAAGGGAGCTAATCAAAAATGATTAACTCCCTAGCTCTTTTTTGCCTAAGATGCGGAAGATCCGTACCATTTGTTATAAAGTTTTTTATAGTACTGATCTCTTTGTTCCTCGCTGAGAGGAGAGACGTCGAGTTTTTCTGCGGAGAAACTGGAACTTACTCGGTAGAAGTCTGTGCAGGAAACCCTTGGTTCGCTGCTGTTGTCTGGTGTCATCGAATGAATGAGTCCCATTTGTAGGGAGGCGTCATCATCATCTTCCTCTGCGATGAATAGAATCGGGCAAGTTGCGTCCAGCTCCCGATCATATTCCATCACTGCCCACCAGAGGGCGTCGACGGGTAATTCTGCTTCTTCGCAAGCGTCTAGAAATTGCTTTATCTGGGTTACGTCGAAGTCACGAGGAAAGTGGAGGCACGTCCAGTGGCGTGGTCCAGATCTTTCCTCTAGGAGCTTGCTGATTAGCTCCCCGATTTGTTGCGCAGGATTTACTGCATTCATGAGAATACCTCCTATTTTTTTTACCCTCTGCTTATTTTAGGCTAAAAAGAGCTTGGGTGCATTATAGCAAAAAGAGACTTATAAGTAAAGAAGTGAAAAAATATGGGGTATGTTTTGGGGAGAGAAGGGTGGAGAAGGGGGGGGTGTGCCTCGAGTGGGAATCGAACCCACATGAGCGTAAAGCTCACCAGATTTTGAGTCTAGCGCGTCTACCAATTCCGCCATCGAGGCTTAACGTAGTGGTATTATAACATGGGGGGCTTTACGGTACCAATACCATCTCTCCCAACTTAGGATTGGTGGTGAAGTAGTTGACGAGGAA
>WRMU01000045.1 GCA_009776965.1 Microgenomates group bacterium
TACTTAAAATGTCAAAGTTTTTTTAAGATAAGTCCCCCAGCGTTTAAGCCAGTTGACTTATCCGCTAGGGGTTGTTGTTGGTAACTGATTCATCTTCTATTGGGTTGTTGACACAGTCTGGTCCGACACGGTCAATATAAACCCCTCTTGTGCAAACTTTGTCCGTGTTTCCGCGAAATCCTTCGCCTGACGCAATACTATCGCCTGATTCGCCGAGGTGGGTTGCAAGATAGATAAAGAGTCCACTCCCTGTCGCTGCCGCGCCTCCTTGGGATTGCCATAATCAAGATAAATCTTCTTTACTCCCGTTAGAGAATCGGCGAAAGATCTCAGCTCTTTCGCCGAGACAATGGTCGGTTCTCCCGCAAAGTTCGCCGAGGTACCCACCAAATAAACACTTCGACCTCTGGCAGACACGAGTAAATAATACAACGGTCCCTCGCTCGCCACCATCCCTTGAACATAGTCAGTAAAGATAGTATCCCTCGTCGGGCCTTCCGTTAATGGCCTTGGGAAACCTCTGTCGTTTAAGGGAAACCTCAGCATCACTGGAGCACTCTTAGGCATCTCCGACATAAACTTCCACACATATTCATCGCGCACCCAGCGACTTAAATCGAATGGATGAAACAAATGACTTAATTTTTTATGCAATCCCTTAAAAGTTTCTGCCTCGCCGTCTTTATCCATTGCTGGGGTAAACTTTGGGTAAAACTTGCCAAAATAATTTTTGTGTCCATGTCGCTTCGCCAGTCGCAATAGCAGCATCGCCTCAATGGTTTCCGCCTGAGTCGCACTGCATAACATCATTCCCATCCTATCCATAAAAAACGCAATTGCCCCGTCCTCAATATAATCTATTGCCTTCCGAGGTCCCTCATAACGATCAATCCAAATTGTCTTTACGCTCAATCATTCCGCCTCCTTTTTTTATTTTGTCAAAGATGTAGTTACCAGATACAATTATATCAAAACATCATATAAATATCAATTGACAAAATGCCTTTTTTATGCTATAATGAAGCCATTATTTTGAGAAGTTTTACATATCAAGTATCATTCTAAAATGCTAATCATTTCTTATCAAACAACACCTCTTTCAGCAATTCGCTGGTGATGTTTTTGCAGCATTTTCTTCTTAAATAACTAGAGAGAATCTATGTCATTTTTCGGTAATTTATCCACTCTGTTTGGTAATGCCAGTCAACCTGCCAAGTCGCCCGCCCATAAACCTAACAAACCTGCTCCGCCCACTTCCAAACAACCCCCCAAACCGGTAGCTAAACAACCATCAAAGCCCCAGCCATCCCCGCAACCCCAGCCTCAGGTCAAACAACCCCTGTCAGCTCCAAAAACTACTCCAGCTGCGACTACCCCTCAGCTCCAAAACCAGGCTGATGCCTTCTTGCGTGATGCTCAAAGCAAAGCTCGCGAAATCATCGTCGAGGCCAAAGATGCCGCTCTAGCCACCAAAATTAAGGCTGATAAAGAAAGTCAGGCCATCCTTCGCCAAGTCGAGCAGCAACAGCGCGATCTCACCATCAAAATTGATCGTATTGATCAAAAACTTTCTCAGATTGACGACAAAGAAAAGGCCATGGACCAAGAAAAGGAACGTCTTAAATCCCTGCGCGCTCAAATCGAAACCACCAAAGAGGAAGCTCTAACCAAACTCGAAAAAGCTGCCTCTTTAACCGCCGCCGAGGCGAAACAACAGCTTATCGAGCAAGTCCAAAAGTCTTCTGTCCACGAGTTAGCCCAAATTATCGCTCAAAAAGAAGAAGATGCTCGCGCTCAGGCGGACATTAAAGCCAAAGAGGTTTTAATTCAGGCCATGCAATATGCCGCCACCGACTATGTCGCCGAATACACTTCCTCTGTTATCACCCTCGGTTCCGAAGATCTCAAAGGAAAAATCATCGGCAAGGCTGGGCGCAATATCCACTCTTTCGAGCGCGTCACTGGCGTTGATGTCGATCTCGACGTAGGCCCCACCGAAGTCAAACTTTCCTGCTTTGATCCCGTGCGCCGCGAAGTTGCTCGTATTGCCCTAGAGAAACTCATGAAAGATGGCCGCATTCAACCCGCCCGCATCGAAGAAATTGTCATCAAAACCAAAAAGGAGATTAATAAAATCACCTTCGACGAAGGTCGTAACCTCTGTCATAGCATTGGTATTTACAACCTCCCCAATGAGCTCATGCAGATCATCGGTCGCTACAAATATCGCTCCTCCTATGGCCAAAACATGATCGCTCATGTTCTCGAAGTAACTCGCGCTGGTGTCAAGATCGCTCATGAGCTAGGTCTTAATGTTAATGTCGTCAAACTCGGCTGTCTACTCCATGATATTGGTAAAGTTTCCGAAGAAGTTGAAGGCTCTCATGTTGAACTAGGCATCAAAATCGCCAAAAAGTTTAATATTCCTGAGGCGGTGATTAGTTGTATTGCCCAACACCATGAGGATGAGCCCTTTTCTTCCTTTGAAAGTATGGCCGTCCAGATCGCCGATGCTATTTCCGGCGCCAGACCGGGGGCCCGCTACGAAAACTACGAAGAATATGTCCAACGCCTCACCAAGCTCGAGGAAATTGCTAATGCTTATCCAGAAGTGCAAAAGTCTTATGCCATCCAAGCCGGCCGCGAAATCCGCGTTATTCTCGAGCCCGCCAAGTCTAAAGATGATGATGTGGTCGTTTTGGCCGAGCGCATCCGCGATGAGGTCAAACAACAAATTACTTATCCGGGCACTATCACTGTGACGGTTATTAGAGAGGAGCGCGGTCAAGCCGTAGCGAACTAATTATGCTAAATACCCTGCTTATCATCGAAGTCGTCTTAGCTGCTATCATGATTTTTCTCATTCTCATCCAAGCCGGAGATGCTGGTATTTCTGGTATTTGGAGTGGAGGAGGGGAGACCTATCATACCAAGCGCGGAGTTGAAAAAGTTATTTTTGTTGCTACAATTATCACCAGTGTTTTGTTCGCTGTCACAGCGCTCATCACTTTAACAATTGTTTAGCACTGTCTATGCGTAAAATATATTGGTACGTCAGTAGTTTTCTGAGTAAGTACTATCTCATTATTCTCATCTCCCTGCTAAGTGGTTTTTTATTATTTTCTTTTCTTATCCCTCAGCTTATTAAGTTTGTTTCCCAAAAAGAACGCCGTTTTGTGGCCCTAATCGGCGACTATTCCCTAGAAAACCTCCCTTCGCTCATCACTAATCAAGTCAGTTTTGGCTTGATGAAAGCCTCCCCTCTCAATAGCGAGCTCACCACTTCCTTAGCCAAAGATTTTACTATCAGCGAAGATGGCCTAACTTACACCTTCACTCTCAAAGAAGATTTACTCTGGCAGGACAACCAACCCCTACATCCCAACGATATTCACTATAACCTTCCCGAAGTTCACACCGAGTTTACCGACAATCAAATCATCTACACTCTCCCCGAGCCCTTCTCTCCTTTCACTGCCCGCCTCACTAAACCCCTGCTGCGTTTTATCCCCACTAAAAAACTTTTTCGCCTCGAGTTCTTTAATATTATCGGTATCGGCGATTACGCCATCACCGACTACACCCACCGACAACACTCTCGCAGCAAATTAAGCTCTATGACTGTCGAAAGTAGCGAAAAAAAAATCATCTATCGTTTCTATTTAACCCAAGAACAAGCCATCACCGCTTTCAAGAAGGGTGAGGTCAATGAAATCATTGGCCTCAACCATCCTCGCGAACTCGAGGATTGGCCCAATCTCACCATCACCAGAGAAAACCCTCAATCCCAGTATCTCGCCCTCTTTTTTAACCTCGCCGACGAGCGCTTCCCCAAAAACATCCGCCAAGCCTTTGGCTATGCCCTCACCAAAAACACTGCCCTCGGGCTGCTAGCTTTCGGGCCCATTAATGATCGCTCTTGGGCTTTCTTCAAGGGCATCAAACGCTACGACTACAGTTTGGACCGCGCTATCGAAAGGTTAGTCGATGAGTTCCCTGCCGAACCGCTCGAGATCACCTTAACCACCAACTCCCTCAACTACGACCGCGCCATTCGCCTCAAAGATGATTTGGAAATGTTAGGCGAGAGAGCTCGCGAATATTGTTTGCGCGAAAACAAGCAGTACGAAGCCCTCACTTGTGACAACCTTTCCATCACCATCAACATCAATGTTAACAATTTCCCTGACCTCAATAATTTTGAGCTTCTACTCTTAAGCCTCGCCACCGGCATTGATCCCGATCAATACACCTTCTGGCATTCCGACCAGCCCAATAACTTCACCAATTATAAAAACACCCGCGTTGATGCTCTGTTGGAAGAAGGTCGTCAGGTCCAAGACCAACAAGAACGTACTCTAATCTATCAGGAGTTTCAACAAGTCCTTTCCGAAGATGTGCCCGCCATTTTCCTCGAGTACGACCTCAATTACAATATCTCTCGCGGTCAAAGTGAAACTGTGGTAGAATAGGGGTCTATGAAAAAACTTCCTGCATGGTTGCAAATTATCCTCTTGATCACCCTCCCTCTCTTAATTTTCCTCATCATCATCAATGTCTATCTGCGCCTGAGCAGTCCCGACTTTTCTTCCCCGCCCTCCCAAAGTCCTTCCACCTCCATCAATAATGAAGAAGTTTCCATCAGCACCGAAAGTGCCGACAATTTATCAAGTAATCAGAACGGAGGAGCTGTGAAAACCTTAGCCGATTTTACTCCCATTAATGCCACTAGTGCGGTGATTAGCACCAATCGTGGCAATATTAAAGTGGATTTGTATCCCGATAAAGTACCTTTAACTGTCACCAATTTCTTGACTTTAGCTCAGGAAGGATTTTATGACAATATCAAGTTCCATCGAGTTATCGACAACTTCATGGCCCAAGCCGGAGACCCCAATTCCAGAGATGAAAAAAATACCAGCTTAGTAGGCACCGGCGGACCGGACTATCGCATCGAAGACGAGTTCGACGAGAGCTTAATTCACGATAGCGCTGGCATCCTTTCCATGGCCAATACCGGTCAGCCCCATACTGGCGGCAGTCAATTCTTCATCACTTTTGAACCTACCCCTTGGCTCGATGGGCAACATGCTGTCTTCGGCAAAGTCGCCGACGAACAGTCGCTGCGAGTTCTCCAATCCATCAAACAAGGTGATGTGATTTTTTCGATTACTTTTTAAGATCATCAAAAAAGTGATAAATATCCCCCGCCCCCAAACACAGCAATACATCATTCTGTTGTAAATTATTTTCACAGTACCGAGCTAATTCCTCGTTAGTTCTCACATTAAGGGCATAATCTGCCCTCCCCCTCAACTCATTTAGGTCCCTGCATAAATCATCGCTAGAGATTTGCTCGCCCAAACTCATGTCTTCCCTCGCCGAAGGAAAAATATCCGTCATCACCACCCCATCTGCCGCCCCCAAACTCTCCACTAATTCTTTTCTAAACTCCATCGTCCGCGTATAAGTATGCGATTGGAAAGCCACCACCAATCGCCCTCCCTCTGCTAATTTCTTTGCCTGCCACTCCCGCACCGCTTGGATTGCTGCCGTAATTTCATCGCTATGATGAGCATAATCATCTATATAAACCACCCCTCCCATCTCTCCCAGCCACTCCAGCCTCCTTTTTGTCGAGGAAAACTCCCCCAACTTTTCCTCAATCTCCTCCTTTCTCCATTCTCCCATAGCCTCCAGAGTCGCCCTCGCTGCCCGAGCATTCATTCGATTATGCTCTCCCGCAATTTTAAGCTTTATTTCTCCCCCTATATTCATCCCAAAAGGTACCATTTCGATATCTGGCCTCTCTCTCGCCACCTCCTCTTGTATTTCTCTCAAGTTAATATCATCTCTATTAAAAACTAATTTGCCCTCAGGCAATAAATTGCAAACCAAAAAGTTTCTAAACACTTGTTTCACTTCCTCAAAACTACGATAAACATCCGGATGATCCCAACTCAAATTATTAACTACGATAATTTTTGGTC
This sequence comes from Microgenomates group bacterium, assembly GCA_009776965.1. Lineage (GTDB taxonomy): Bacteria > Patescibacteriota > Microgenomatia > UBA1400 > PJMF01 > WRMU01. The sequence continues at coordinate 5,991 of WRMU01000045.1, forward strand.
TCAGAGTTAAAAATCTCGCCGGAAAATTACTCAGGTCTTCCCATAATTCGTTTCGTCTAAATTGAGTGCTATCTTCAACGTATTCATCCGCCTCCGCCACAAACCAGCTCTCTTTTCCCTCCCATTGTCCCACCCTCTCCATCCCCATAATCTCTCCCACCCCCACC
>WRMU01000046.1 GCA_009776965.1 Microgenomates group bacterium
GGCCTCACTAGCGAGCAGGCTGGCGCCGTCGTCGCGCTCGCCGCTCAGGATACGCGCGAAGTAACCTTCCGCGCTAATATCCTCGCTCGCGACCGCGACATCCAAGAAGTTATCAATTACCGCAACGTCCTCGGCTGGATCGACGAACAAAAAAACATTCCCCTAACTCAGGTCGCCACCCTCGAAACCCTCTATAAGCTCCACCACCTCACCATGGACCGCCTCCTCGCCGGTCATGAAATCGGTGTTTTCCGCCAGAAACAAGTTGTCGTCGAAGGCCCCAGCGGCGAAGGTGTAGTTTTCCGCCCGCCCATGGTTATGGAGGTGCCTTTTTTAATCAACGATTTTCTCGCTTGGCTCACCGATCGCGAGAACTATAATATCCATCCTGTCCTCAAGGCCGCCATCGCCCATTACCAGCTCGCCTATATCCATCCCTTCGTCGAAGGCAATGGCCGCACTGCCCGCGCCATGAGCACCCTCATTCTCTATTCCCAAAATTACGACTTCAAAAAGTTTTTTAGCATGGAGGAATATTACGATTCCGATGTCTCCCGCTATTATCAATCCCTCCAGTCCGTCCAAAAGTCCCTCGACAACGACCTCACTTTTTGGCTCGAATATTTTTGTTATGGCCTCGCCCTCGAAATTGATAAAATCAAGCAAAAAGTTCTCAAGCTCAGCAAAGACTTTAAGCTGCGCGAGCAATTAGGCAAACAAATTGCCCTCAGTGAGCGCCAAATTATGCTCCTCGAAGTCCTCCAAAATCAGGGAGAAATTACCTCCGAAGATGCCCAACAAGTCCTCCCCAATATTTCCTCCGACACCATTCTGCGCGATATTAAGGACTTAATTCGCAAAGGCGTGATTAAAAAGCAGGGCGTCACCAAAGGAGTGCGCTATATTCTCCAGTAATCCTATGTTGCTTTTTCGCGATTTTTCCCAGCAACTCTCCCAGATAGAAAAGGTCAGCAGCCGCCTCCAAATCACTGCTCTTTTGGCCGAGCTTCTCCAAAAAATTGAGCCCGCCGAATGCCCTGCCATTTTTAATTTACTCCAAGGCCAACTCCTTCCTCCTTGGGAGAAAGCAGATTTATTTTTAGCCGACAAAATGATTATTAAAACCCTCGCTCGTCTTGATGAGGTGGGTCACGAAAGTCTTTTTGGCGAAGTAGATCGTGACTTTTCTGAGTTAGCTCTCTCAGAGCAAGAAAAAAAGGTTCGCCAGCTAGTTAAACAAGTCGGCGATCTGGGGCAGGCGGCCGAACAAATTGTTGAGGACTCCGCCAGCCAGTCGAAAAATCTCAGTATCCATGAAGTTTATGAGGAGCTTCTTAATATCGCCGCCCAAACCGGCTCTGGCTCGCAGGAGGCCAAAATAAACTTACTGCGCGATCTCCTCCTTAATACCGACGGCCTTTCCGCCCGCTTTATTGTTCGCATCATCGCCGGTAAATTGCGCCTCGGCATGTCACAGGCTACTTTTCTCGATGCGCTCAGCTGGACCATTCATGGCGACAAAACCGACAGCGCTCAACTAGAAGACGCCCTCCAAAAACGCGCCGACCTCGCTCAATTAGCGGCTACTTATCTTTTTGCCCGCAACTCCAAAAAAAGAACCCACAGCCTAACCAATTATTCCGCTCGTTTAGGCACTCCCATCATCAATGCCCTCTGTCAGCGTCTCAATTCCGCCGCCGACATCATCGACAAAATGACCGAAGTCATCGCCGAGCCCAAATACGACGGCCTACGCACCCAAATCCATTTTTATCGCGAGTCCAGCTCCCTTCGCGTCAAAGCCTTCACCCGCAATCTCAACGATGTTAGCCAGATGTATCCCGAATTAACCCAGCTCGCCCAATTTTTAGATCAACAAGGTATCACCAACGCCATTTTCGATTCCGAAGTTGTCGGCATTACTAAAGACGGTCAGGTGGCCCAATTCCAAGAAACCATGACCCGTCGTCGCCTCAACGATGTGGCCCAGAAAGCCCAAGAGTTGCCCGCCAGATTTTTTATTTTTGATTTGCTTTTCCTTAATGATCGCGAACTATTAAACACCCCTCTCTCCGAAAGAAAAGAACTCCTTTCTCGCTCTCTCCCTCACTCCACTCCTTTCTGGGAGGTCACTCAATTTATCCAAACCGACAATGCCACCGTCCTCCATGATTTTCATAATCAACAGCTCAAAGTTGGTCTGGAAGGCGCAGTGATTAAACAAGTCAACTCCATTTATCAATCCGGCCGCAAAGGCTGGAGTTGGGTAAAAATCAAAGAAGCCGAAGGCACGCGCGGCAAACTCTCCGACACTCTCGATCTGGTCATCATGGGTTATTATCTTGGTCGCGGCAGAAGACATGATTTAGGTTTGGGCGCTATTTTGGTTGGTGTTCGCGACGAGCATAGCGACAAACTCCTCTCCATTAGTAAAGTCGGCACCGGCTTCACCGACGAACAACTCACTCTCCTTAAGCAGAAACTTTTCCCGCTCAAACTAGACAGCAAACCCGCTCTCTACGAAGTAGATAAAACCATCGCCCCCGACATTTGGGTGGAGCCAGTAGTGGTGGTGGAAATTGCTGCCGACGACCTCACCGATTCCAAAATCCACACCTCCCAAAAAAGTCTGCGCTTCCCCCGCCTCATTAGTTTTCGCGACGACAAAAATGCCGCTGATGCCACCGCCATTTCTGAATTATCTAGTATTACTTTATGAATAAATTAAAAAAACTTATCACCTCCACCAAGTTCTTCTTCGCTCTCTGCGTCCTAGTTTTTCTCCTCGCCCTCGGCCTGCGCCTCGGACCCTCCACTGCTCTTTATTGGGAGGAAGTCGCTCTGGGTTATGACGCTTATAGTATCAGCACCACTCTCAGAGACCACCACGGCAATTTCCTTCCCACCGTCAGCTTCGTTTCCTTTGGCGACTACAAACCCAGCGGCTATTTTTATGCCCTCGCCCCGCTCATCGCCATTTTTGGTCCCCACGATTTTATCGTCCGCCTCCCTAGTCTTCTCGCCGGTCTCGCCATCATTTGTTTATGCGCTCGCCTAATTTATATTCTCAGCCGCAACAAATGGCTCGCTTTATTAACTGCTTTTCTCGTCGCCATCAACCCCGCCTTCATCCAGCTCTCGCGCGCAGCTTGGGAAACCAATTTGGCCACTGCCTTTCTACTGGGCGGCATTGTCCTCTGGCTCAAAGCCATTTACTTAAAGAAAAACTGGTCTCTCGTTTTCGGCACCCTCTGCTTACTCCTGAGTTTCTATACCTACCATTCTATGCGCTTTGTCGCTCCTCTTTTAGGTCTCTATTTATTCATTTGGTGGTTTATTAAACATAAAGTTTGGCAGTCAAAACAAACTTGGCCTCAGATCGGTGCTCTCCTCGCTCTCATTGTCCTTTTTCTCACCCCCTTTTTATTCGCCAATCAGCTCTCCAACCTCACCCATCGCCTCAACGACACTTCCATATTTATGGATATTTCTCTCATTGAAGCTAGTAATGCCTGTCACGCCTCTGCTAGCAAAACCATCATTGGTTATTTATCCTGCCACCGTTTTGTTTTCTACGGCCAAAAAATTATTTCCCATGCTCTCGCTCATTTCGATCCTCAGTATTTATTTATTTCCGGAGAAGGCAACCGCCGCCATAGCATCGGCATGTTTGGTGTTTTTTATCCTCTCGATGCCCTTTTTATGCTCGGCGGCATTTTCTTTTGCGCCACCAAAATAAAAAAACATAAAGTTCTCAGCGGTTTTTTTCTTTTTTGGCTGCTCGTCGGTCTATTTCCCGCCACCATCTCCTATCCCTCGCCCCATCTCCTGCGCTCCCTCAATACCGTTCCTCTGCTCATTTTTCTGGTTATCGCCGGTTTCTCTTGGTGGCAGCAGCGCCTCCGGAAATACTTTAAGATTTTTTTGAGCTGCTGTTTAGTTTTTTATGCCCTTTTTGTTTGGGCCCACCAAATCTACTACTACACCACCTATCTCGTGGACGCTAATTATCCTTGGTGGCAGGCCGACTATCCTTATGCCCTAAATAATATTCGCCTCGCCCGTGAACAATATCCCGACCTCCCCATTTATTTCACTCGCTCCCTCGGCCGTCCCGCCATGTATTATTTTTGGTATAACCGAATTGATCCGCGCCAAGTGCAATTAGTGGAAAAAACTACTTCCGCCAATATCTTCGATCAGGCCGAGTTTACCGCTTTCCCGCCCGACAATATTTACTTCACTAATGAACTTCCTCCCGCTAATGCTATTTTGGTGAGTTTTCAAGAAGATAGCCATTGGCTAGAGACAACAATTTATCACGTTGATTGAGGCTGCTATCGTCCAACACTTGCTCCAGCAAAAAATTAAGCATCTCGCCCAAAATCTTGCTCGGCTTAAGGCCAAACTCCTTCATCAAATCATGCCCGTCAACCGCCAAATCCCTCACGTCAAAGGGTTGGTGTAGCTGCTCAATCATTCGCTCCTTCATTTCTTCCAGTCGCCATGAAGTCGCCCTCGCCCCCGACCCCAGCCTATCTCCTTCGCGAAGTGAGAGTAAATCATCCAAGTTCTCCAGCCCCGCTTGGCGCATAAATCTCCTGATTGCCGCGTCAGTGTCGTGCGGTTGATAATAAAACATATGGTGGCGTACCAAATTATATAATCGCTCACATTCTTCCTTAGTTAAATGTAGTCTCCTGCCAATCTTTCTCGCCATCTTCGCCCCCACAATCTGATGATTATAAAAAGTCCATTGACCTTGGCTGTATTGTTTTGTCGCCGGCTTGCCAATATCGTGCAGGAGCGTGGCCAAGCGCACTATAGGATCGCTACTCGGGCAGTAATGCAAGCTATCCAGCGCATGCGCCCAAACGTCAGTCGTATGATGTCCCGATTGTCCCACTCCTTTCCCTTCCAGCAATTCCGGCATAATATACTTGAGCGCCCCCGCCTGATCCAATAACTCAATCGCTGCCGCCGGATAATCACTAGCCAACATTTTTAATAATTCATCTCTAATCCGCTCCGAGGAAATGTCCGCCAACAAATCAATATTTTCCGCCAATGCCGCCCAAGTTTTTTCCTCAATCGAAAAATTAAGCTCCACGCTCAGTCTTATGGCCCGTAGCATCCGCAGCGCGTCCTCACCAAACCGCACTTTCGCCTCACCCACTGTCCGAATTAACATTTTTGCCAAATCTTCCTGCCCCTGATATTTATCAATGATAGTATATTTATCATCCACTTTTTTATCCGCCACCAAAGCCAGTGCATTAATCGTAAAGTCCCTCCTTTGTAAATCCTCCTCAATGGTTTTGCCCCAGCTAAAACTGCTCGGATGTCTCGCGTCCTGTTCATAAAGCTCGCGGCTCCTAAAAGTAGTGATTTCAAAATTATGGTTTTGCCTCGTTTTCTTTTTGGCTGAGTTCTCCGGCAG
>WRMU01000047.1 GCA_009776965.1 Microgenomates group bacterium
TCCATTGTGATTAGGCATAGCTGCTAGGGAACCTTTGACATTAGTCCAGTTATATCCTGCTCCGTCAATCATGGTGGTGCTGGTAAAAGATTTGTTGGAATAGTGAATTGAGCAGCAATTGTTATTAATACCGGTGGTACAAGTTACGCCGCAGGTATTTTTGGCTCCTTGGTTAGAAGCAGATATGATAGCCACTGAGCCGGTATGCCCAGAGATGAAGGAGGAACCACCAGACCCAGACCCCCAAACTGACCCAGCTCCTCCGCCATAATAGCCACCACCTCCACCGCCACCGCAATCAATGAGCGAATCTAAGCTGGAGGACGCTCCAACTCCAAATATTCCGGAAGGATCTGACGCACATTGAGGGTTGAAGGCGTACGAAGTTCCTCCAGCTGTCTGGGTTGCTCCAAGAGGCACGCAAGAATTGCCGTTGACCTCGCCATTGTATCCAGTTAGTCCCCCAGAGTGGCCTCTAGTAGGAACTGAGTCAACTCCCCCACCACCGCCCGCCACCATTATTCTGGAGCGAAGCGAGGCAGTGTTGTTCCAAGTTCCCGACGTAGTTCTTACATCCGTTGCCCCGCCGCCATTAGCGCAACTCTGAGAGCCTCCTACAGGAGTAGAATCTCCTCCTCCCCCTCCATTAAAACTCAATTCACCTAAAGTCCACGCTCCAGCCTGACCTACATAAACATAGATGGTTTCGCTGTTGGCAAAAGCCATTTCTCCTCTGGTGTATCCCCCGAGGGCATTACCGGTTCCGCTAGCCCCCCACAGCTCGATTCTATAGGCATGGGCCACTGGAGCAATAAAGGTTTCGCTGGCTCCAGTATAAGCAAAAGTATAAGTAGTTTGGCCTTGGGCATTGGTGCCGGTGGTATAAGCGGCTGCGGGCTGAGGACGAGCAAAGAGAATTGCTAAAAAAACCACGGAGAAACAGAACCTTATTCTGGGGAGATTTTTGCGGAGGCCACTGGATTGGAGTGGAGTGATGTTCATAAGCTGTTTTCGAGGACTGCCTATTTTCTCAATAAAAAGGCAACTCCTAGGTTGCATAACATATTCAGCTCTTGATTGAAAAGCAGAAGAAGTTTCCAGAAGTTGCCTCCTCGGCCTTCTACTTTTCACAAGCTATAAAAGCTCGAGCGGTCTGCCAATATGTTATGCAGGTTTTATTATTGAGCGAAAAGTAAAAAAATGCAAGGGGAAAGAGACGTGAACTGGAGTTAACTGATCAAAACCTTAACGCTTTGGGGGGCAATAAAGATGGTGGCGTCGAGGAGCGGCTCGGCTGAGTCATATTCGATGATATCGAAAGGATGGGCGTTATTAGTGTCGATGATCTGGCGATAGTTCAATTCTGGGTCAATGGAGAGCCATTTGGGCTCGGTGTTAAAATTAATAATGATGAGCAGATGGGAGTCGGACTCGTAATTGACAATCAGGGACAAGAGGCCATGGTCGATATCCTGAGAAATGCTGGCGATAGCGGGGAGGCTGCGGCGCAGCAAAATGAGTTTTTGGACAAACTCGTAAAGGAAAAAATTGGCTCCGGCTAGATACCAGTTAAAATAGCTGATATCGGTGTCCTGATTAAAAGCATTGTTGTTGCCGTTTTGGCTGCGAGCGACTTCGTCGCCCATATTGAGCATGACAGCGCCTTTGCTAAGAAGGAGAATAGTAAAAAAGTTTTTGATTTTGCGGAAGCGCAGGGCATTAACGTCTTCCATGCTAGTAGCCCCTTCAGCACCAGAGTTATGAGAAAAATTGTCGTCCGTGCCGTCTTGGTTGCCATAGCTATTGGCTTCGTTATGCTTATGATTAAAACTGACTAGATCCCAAAGGGTGAAGCCGTCGTGGCAGGTGACAAAATTGAGGCTATTGCCGTCGGGATTGGCAAAGTTGAGGAGAAATTGGTCGGGCTGGTTAATTTCGCTTAAGTTGAGAAGCTTGCGAGTGTCGTCGCGGAAACGATCGTTCCAAACAAGCCAACGATCGGGATCAAAACTGGGCGCAAAATTGTGGCCAACTGCACTCCAAGGTTCAGCGATAAGATAGCAACTTTTAAGAATATTGCTGCGCTCAATTTTATGAAGGAGGTTGGATTGTCCGGAGAGATTACCGTCTTTATCATAAAAAAAGGCTCCGGCCAAATCAAAGCGAAAACCGTCGATATGACACTCGCTGGCAAAATATTCGAGAGAGTCGAGAATGAGGCGGGTGACGGGAGGATTGTTAACATTAAAAGTATTGCCACAACCGGTATAGTCGAGATAAAAGCGTTTATCGGATTGATAATTAAGATAGTATTCATGATTGTCGATGCCACGATAGGAGAGATGGGGGCCGCCATGATCGCCTTCGGTGGTATGGTTAAAAACGACATCCATGATGACAGCGATGTTTTGGGAGTGGCAGGCACGAACAAACTCCTTAAACTCGCGCAGATGGGAGGCGGGATCGGCGGGATCGGAAAAATAACTATTCTCGAGGGCGAAAAAAGAGAGAGTGGAATAGCCCCAGTAGTTGACGAGTTGCTGGCCCCATTGAGTGGTCTGCCATTGATCGTCGTCGAAAGTATGAACCGGAAGAAGTTCGATGGCATTAATGCCTAAATCTTGGAGATAGGGCAGTTTTTCCTTAAGGCGAGGGAAAAAACCGAGAGTGTCTAGATCGGCGGTGGGGGAAGCGGTAAAACCCTTGGGATGGAGCTCGTAGATAATGAGATCCTGAGGGTGATGAAGGGGTTTGGCGGTGCCCTGCCAATCGAAATCTTCATGGGGGACAACAATGGAGCGCAGAGAAGTGAGAAGGCTGTCGTTGTTGTCACCACAATCTTCGCGGCGATAGAAGGTCCGATCCAGACCGCGGCTATAGGGGTCGAAAAGAACTTTGCGGGGATCGAACTTATGGCCGTAGCCGCTGGGGCCATTGAGGCGATAGGCATAGCGAGTTTGGGGAGGGAGATGGTGAACTAAAATATGCCAGACGTCGCCAGTTTTGTTTCTTTTGGGATGGAGATTGATGGTTTGGGAGGGGTGGGGTTGGTGGGGGGCAAAAAGGAGGAGTTGGACTTTTTTGGCGTGGCGGGAGAAAAGGGCGAAGTTGACACCGTCGTCAACGACGGTGGCACCGAGGAAGCGGTGATCTCCGGGGGCAGTTTTTATCACTTATATATTTTAACATAATTAGAGAATTGTTTTGATAATTTATCTCGAAACAATTCTCTTTAATTAATTAAACGTGGTAGTAAAAAGAGTGTCCTTGGAGACGTCGAGTTCCTCCTCGCCGCCATTGACGTTGAGGAGATGGCGGACGGAGTCAACGCCACCCTGTTTCCAGATTTGGAGGCGATAAGTATCGGGGTCGGAATAGGGAATGGTGTACTCAAGAATGACTCGAGCGGTTTTTTCGGGGTCGAGGGAGAAAAAACCATCAATGACCGTGAAGCCTTTTTCGCTATAGATTTCGGGCTGGGATTTATACCCCTGAGCAGAAATAAGTTCGGCTCCGGCGGGGAGATAGAGGCGCTGCCAGTTGTTATTAGTGCCGTTAAGGCAGAGCAGGCCAGCTTCGAGATTACAGTTGTCGCCGGGGCGAGAATTGACATAAGTGAGGGTGAGTTTTTTGGTGAGGGTGAAGGTGGTGAGGTCTGGTTCTTCAATTTCTTGGAGGGCGGAGGAGCTGATAAAAAGATTAGATTTGGCACCGCCGAGATTAGCATCGACCACGGCGAGGAAGTCGGTGTTGGGGGTGGTGGGGAGAGCGAGGCGGCCAGCGACGCCGATGGTTTCGACGGCTTCTTGGAACCTCTCCTCGGGGAAATAGGCTTGGATATGGCGACCTTCGAGGTTGGAAAGAACAACACTAAAGAGCGGGGCGAGCTGCTCTTTGGGGGCTTCATAGACTTTCTGGAGGATGGCTTTCATCATGGGACCGAGAATGCCTTTGCGATCAGTCTTAATATAGTTAACCGGACGAGTGATAATTTCGGAAAGAGCAACAACTACCTGAGGCGCGTCGGTGTATTTGGCGTCGGGCTCGGTGGTGAAAGTGCCGTAGCCGGCGACTTCAACGGGGCCAAGAACATCAATGAGGTCGGTGAGGACTTTGGTGTCGAGAGCGATGACGCCGTCGAGGTTTTTGGGTTCGCTAGGTATGGAGAGGTAGTGTTCCATAAAAAGCTCCATAGAGGCTTGGAAATCGGGGTCGATATTCATATCGCGCAAGTTCCAGTATCTTTCGGTGATGAGATACTTACCAAGTTTTTCGGGAATAGGGATGCGCTGATTAAACTTCCGATCTAATTCGTAGATGTCGTCGGAGAAAGCAGGAGTGATTTTGCCGTCTTGGACGGTGATGATGGAATAGGCAGTGAGAAAACCGCCGGTGGGGCGGAGTTCATTGTCGTTTTGGAAAAGAACAAGGTAGGTTTTGTCTTGGCCATTAGCGCCCATCATCTCGGGGAGGAGGTCGATGACGGGGCGATACTGGGCGAAAGTGAGGAGAGTAGCGTCGGCAAGAGAGAGGTTGGCTTCGAGGAGTTCGCGAATGGGCAACTGGGCATATTTTTTGATCCGTTTGGAGAAAAGGCTCATAAACTTGACGGCAAAATAGTCATTAAATTGATCGGGGTATTTGGAGGCATCAATTTGTTCGATGCCGAGCTGGAGCTGCTCTAATTCGGAGCCAATGGCATCGAGTTGCGGGCCCATCTCGCCGAGAGTTTCGAGAATGTTTTTGATTCTGTCTTCGGTGGTGCCGCCGCTAAAACTGCCTTCGCCGGCAAAGCCGAGGAGGTCGGTATAGGGCATGAGGGCAGAAATGCCTTCCTGAGCCGCAGTTAAGGCATGGTCGAGAGACTCGAGGGCAATTTGGCCATCAGCGATGAAGGCACCATAGCGGGGAAGAAACTTGAGGGGGAGGAGCTGATTATAGTGAGCGCGGAATTGGTGGTAATTGGCAGTGACGACAGTTATTTTGTCACTGGCGGTGGGGATGTTTTGGGCCTTTAATTCGTCGAGCAACTCGGTGGCAGAAGCCATGAGAATGAAGCCGGAGTTTTCCAGACGAGCGGCGACTCGGCCGTAATGATAGGCAAAAACACTCCCAACAACGATGAGGAACAGAAAGAAAATGCCGAGGCCAAAGAGGAGTTTATGCCACCAGAGGGGCAGAAACTTGCCTCCTGAGGGGATGGTGGATTTGTTTTTGGCTCTAGGTTTCTGGGCTTGGCTATTAATCATGGAAGTATTATAGCACAAAAAGATTTTTCAAGTGATAAAATCGGGCGAAAGATGAGGGTCGTTCCCCTAAATCCCATCAATCGAACTAAGAGTAAAGGTAATATTACCAGTATAAGTACCAGCACTATGAGGCTCAATAGCATAAGCCCCCACACAGAACTTATACTCATCCCCAACCCCAGAAAGA
>WRMU01000048.1 GCA_009776965.1 Microgenomates group bacterium
AGCGCAGTAAGAAGCTTTGGAAATAGAAGCGGGAGCAGAGCAACTGGAGGAAGTTTTGGCAACTGAGCGCATCACCATCCATTTATTCCATAGCCTGACTTGCCCGCATTGCAAGACCGAGATTAAGTGGTTGCGAGAGAGCTATCTGCCGAATAATCCTGATGTGGAGCTGAGGGCATATGAGGTGTCTCGGGACAGACAGGCTAGTAGGGCACTGACGGATTTGAGCGAGGAGATGGATTTCCAAGTGGGGGGAGTGCCGTTGACGATTATTGGCGAGAGCGTGATTGTGGGCTTTAATGAAAAGATAACTGGCGGTGAGATTGAGCGAGCGATTGAAAATTATCGCCAAGGGGAATATGGGGATAGAGCGGGAGAGTGGTTGGCGGAAAATGGAATTGAAGGAGAAGTGATGAGGGCGGTGGGCGAGGGCGACGAGACGGGGCAGGGCCTTTACGGAGGAGAAGTGTTTAATTTGCCAGTATTAGGAGAGGTGGATCCTAAAACAGTGTCGTTGCCAATTCTGGCAGTGGTGATTGGGTTGGTGGATGGGTTTAACCCCTGCGCGATGTGGATACTGGTTTTCTTGATTTCGATGTTATGTAATATGAAGGATAGAAAGAGGATGTGGGTTTTGGGGATGACGTTTTTGGTGACGAGCGCGGTAGTTTATCTATTATTTATGGTGAGTTGGTTGAACTTGGCGATGTTTTTGAATAGGATTGCGCTGCTGCGAGGCATTATCGCTTTGGTGGCGATAGTATTTGGAGTGATAAATATTAAAAATTATTATCAAGCGAGAGGGAAGGAAGATGCTTGCGAGGTGGTGGATGCGACTAAGCGCAGGAAAATTATCGAGAGAATTAAAAAAGTAACTAATGAACAGAGGTTTTGGTTGGCGATGGTGGGAATTGTTGTTTTGGCGGCGAGTGTGAACGTGATTGAGCTGATGTGTTCGTTGGGGCTGCCGGTGGTGTTTACGCAGATTTTGGGCTTGAATAACTTGGCGGCAGGGCAATATGCGCTATATCTATTTTTATACATCTTGTTTTTCTTGATTGATGATATTATAGTGTTTACTATTGCTATGAAAACGCTAAAGGTGGCTACCGGGGGCAGCAAATATGTGAAATATTCGCATTTGGTGGGAGGAGTGATTATGTTGGCGATTGGAGCACTAATGCTATTAAAACCAGAAATACTGATGTTCAATTTTTAATCTTATGACTAAACAACACTACCAAGGAAAAATATTAAGGGACAAGGAGGAATTGATCAGGCAGATGGCAGAGGCGGCGCGGGCGGTGGGGAAGAAAGTGGTGCTGACGGCGGGGAGTTTTGACTTATTACATATCGGACATGGGAGATATTTACAGGAGGCCAAGACGCATGGCGATGTGTTGTTTGTGGGGGTGGATGCGGATGAGAAAGTGCGAGTGCGCAAAGGGCCGGAGAGGCCGATCGTGCCGGAGGAGGAGAGAATGGAGATGCTCAGCTATCTGGACAGTGTGGATTATGTGATCTTAAAACCGCTACAGAAGGAGAAATGGTGGCTGATAAAGCTGATGAGACCGGACGTGTTGATTGCCACGCGAAGCACCTATAGCGAGGAGCAGAAGGAGAAGCTCAGGGAATGGTGTGGGGAGGTGGTGGTGCTTAAAGAACAGGCAACGACATCGACGAGCGCGAAGATTAGGCGAGTGCAAATTGGGGCGGCGAAGCGGATTACGAAGACGTTGTCGAATAAGCTGATTAAATCCATGGAACAGGCACTCGAGGAACTGAGGGTGTCTTAATCACTCTGTTTGGGGACGGCGTAGTTGGAAACGAAAGTGTCACGGCGGATTTCTTGGTCGTATTTGTCATAGGTGATATTAACAAAGGAAGTGCGCATGGCGCCACCGCCGAGGGCGGCTTTGTGGTAATCGACGACTTCGCTGTAGCGGCCGTCGGAGGTGCCGTAGATGGTGGCAAACATATGGCGGCGGGCAGAGTTGGCGTGCATATAAATAAGGATATGATGATCGGTGTCGTTGACGAAGCGCAAATCAACTTCGCCAGAATAAACTGTGGCGTCGAACCCAGGGTCATTGTTGATTTCATAATAGGAGACGCGGAAAGAATGGGGGAGGCGGCGGGTGATTTTAAGACCCGAATTGAGGAGAGCACGAAAGAGAGTGGAGGAAGTTTGGCAAACACCACCACCCACGCCCATGGTGGAAGCGCCTTGGGAGATGATATATTCTTCGCGGAAGCCGGTGGCGAGAGTGACGGGGCCGAGAGTTTGATTAAAAGAAAACTCTTGATTGGGAGCGATAATAACTCCAGAGATGCGCTCAGCGGAGAGCGCCACATTATGAATACGGTTAGCGGAGGAGGAGGTATAGAAACTTTCCCCAAAACCGATGACTTCTTTAATACCTAGGGAATTGATGGATTCGAGGGAGACGGCGGGCGGTGAGGCCATGGCGGAGGCGGGCAGAGAGATTCTAGTGGTTGCGGCGGAAGGACTCAGGAGATCGACGATGGCTTTTTGGATGTCGAGAACAGTTTGAGCTTGATTAAATACTAGACCGTCGGCGGGAGGAGTGAAAAGATCGGCTCTAGTGGAGCTGGCGTTGAGCTCGAGGACGGGGGTTTGGGCTTCGCGGTCAATAAGTTCGCGCAAAGAGAGGGTGAGATCAACTAAACAATGGACATTGATGCGGCTGGTTTGGTTGTCGTAGTCGAGACAAGAGATGAGGTCTTGGTCGGAGAGAGTGAGGGAGAAATTGACAGTGGGGTAGTTTTCGGGGGGAGTGAGGACGATGGAGCGGGAAACGAGAGAAGCGGCGAGAGACTGATGTTGCTCGACAATGTTGGGGGTGAGGGATTTGTCGTTGAGGATGATGGTGGCGGGAGTAAAAAATTGATTTTGGGAAAGGTTCTCTTTGAGGGCGGCGAGAGTGGCGGTATAGTCGAGCGAACGAGAGGTTTCTCCTTGGACAAAGCGCAGACTGTCGGCTCGACCCGATTGGTCGAGAATAAACTTGGGATCTTGGCCTTGGAAGAAGATGAGGCTCTCGAAGTCATGGAGAAAATCGGTGAAGATGGAATCGTCGCTGGCAAAAAAATGAAAAGAGAGGAACTGGGGAGAGTTTAAGTGGGTGCGCAAGGAGGAGAGAAACGCAGGGAGAGAAAGAGACGATTGGAGGGAGAGTTGGTTGGTGATCAGAGCGTCGAAATCGGGCCTGAGATGTAGATCGGCGCCGCTGGAAGCTAGGGAGATGTCTTGATATGCGAGAGTGATTTCTGGGGGACAGAAAGTGGGCTGGGAGGGAGAGCAGGGAAAGGCGGCGAGCACAGACATGGCTTCGGGGTAATTATAGTTGGAGAGGTTGATATCGGCAATGAAGGTGCTGGGGAAAAGATGGCTATGATAAAAGGAGCGTAAAAAAAAGGCAACCAAAATGAAAGTGACTGAAAAAACGAGTAAAACAACAGATAGCTTAAGAATAACTGGACGCATGGTAGTTGTCATATTATAATACATTCAACATGAAAGTGTTATTCAATAACAAAACTGCTGCAGCTGGTGGTGATGACTCGAGCCGCAATGATGTTTCCAACAATAATTTATTACCAAAAAGGGTATGGCAGGGGACGGGCGAGACGAGAGCTCAGGGAGCAGAAGTGAAGCCGGTGAAGTTGAGTGAGTCTCAGGAAAAAAATGCTTGGCAATTTCAAAATGAACAAAACTTGCCTAATGTGCCCAAGGAAATGGCGGAGTTTACGAGGCAGGAGACATTGATGAAAACGGCGGGAATCGTACAGCGGAGTTTGCCGGTGTTGGAGGATGTGCCCCAAAAAACAGAGAGTAAGCAGACTAAACCGCAGGAGGGTGGGTCGGGCAAAAAGTTGACGGGAAAGAAGCTGGGGTGGTTGGCGGCCATGGGGCTGTTTGCGCTGACGTTTATAGTGGCGGGAGTGAACTTGTTGGTGAGCTTGAGCGCTAGGCAGGCGCAGGATCCGCTAAAAGTGGAGGAAAAAAGAGAGATTATTGAGTATTGGGGGGTGATGGAGGATACGAAGGCGATGGCGGCAATGCTGGAGCGGTTTGAGGAGAAGACGGGAATTAGTGTAAATTATGTGCGGCAGGACAAAGATGATTATTATGAGCGGTTATGGGAAGCAATTGAGGCGGGAAATGGGCCGGATGCCTTTCAATTTAATTTGTCTTGGAGTGAGATGTTGGATAAGCAGTTGATGCGGATGACGGAGCGGGAAGTGATGGGAGAACAGAAGTTTGGCGAAGTTTTTTATCCGGTGATGACGGAGAGGTTGGTGGATGAGAGAGGACTGATCAAGGGAGTGCCTCTAAACTACGACGGGTTAGTGATGTTCTATAATAGGGATATATTGGAGGAGGCGGGAGTGGAAGTGCCGAGTTTATGGAGCGAGTTGCTGACTACGGGCAGGAAGATGACGAGAAAAAATGCGGAGGGGAAAATTGAGCAGGCGGGAGTGGCAATAGGTTTGGCGGGCAATATTCGCGAAGCAACGAGTATCTTGGGGTTGTTGGCGGAACAAAATAATGTGGACTTGATGTTTGAGGATAGACTAGACGTGGTTAATATTGATAATATGACGGCGGCAATGAGATTTTATAGTAGTTTCTACACAGACGAAGTGAATAGAACTTGGGACGAGGGAATGGGGAGCGATGTGGAGGCTTTTGGAGAGGGGAGAGTGGGGATAATTTTTGGGAAAGCGAGTTTATGGAATGAGTTGAATGCTAAATACATGGGTTTGAATATGGGGGTGGCGCCAACGCCAATTTTGACGAGTGAGGCGGCAGAAAATTGGACTAGCATTTGGGTGGCAGGAGTGAATGAGAGAGGGAACAAGAAAGCAGCGGCGAGACAGCTGGCGAATTGGCTGGTTGGGGCGGAAGCGGAGGATGTGTTATGGACCAATCAGCTGAGGAACGGGGCAAAGATGGGGAGTGTATTTGCTAGGAGAGATCTGCGCGATACGGTTGTTGGCGAGGAAGTGGCGAGGATTTCTTTGTTGGGGGCGGAGCGCGCGCGGACAGGTCTTTTGGAAACTAGTGCAGCGAGCGCGAGAAGTATTATTACCTTGCAGGGAGTATATCGAGAAGTGATAGAACAGATGACTTTGGGGCCGAAAGGAGATGGGGATAGAAGGATTGCAGCGGGAGTGGGGACAGATACTATTATCCGAGCAATGGAAACCTTTAAGAATCTCCCTTAAAGCTCGCCTAAATCGGTATTTTCATCGTTGAAAGTCTCGAGCACGGCTCGAGAGGTAAAAAGCGATTCTCAACGTACGTAAAGTACGTATCGAATCTCTTTTTCCTTTCAACTTCGAAAATCCTCG
>WRMU01000049.1 GCA_009776965.1 Microgenomates group bacterium
AGCAAGACCTTCAAGAAACTCTCTTTTAATAAAATAAATTATTTAACACTCCCGCCTCACGCATGGGAAGCAACTCTATTTCTTCGGTTTGTATTGCTGTCATGCTATGCGACACTCCATTAGTCAAGCGCAAATCCATGGGTAAGTACAGCTCAACTAGCAGCTGTCGCTCTTTTTCCGTTCTCGACAATGATCGGTCCACATAAGGCCAGCGGCTTCGCTCATTACTTTCCGCGCAGTAGCTACTACCAGACAAAGCCACTCCCGTTTCCAAGTTCATGCCAATCCACCTCTGGATTCCTTGCAATTGATATGTCGCTTCAAAACACCAGCTCTCCTCCATAACTCTCCTTAGTATTGGCTTACCATACAATCCCCCCAAGCTCCCTTGATAGCTAACTTCTCCGGTGGTCAAATCCATCCGATATACACTCTGTTCAGTAACTAAAGCCAAAAACTCCCGCCGCTTATTAAACTCTGCCAAAAAAGCCGCCTCAGTCGCTTCCTCTGCCGACTCCGGTATTATCAATTCTTCTTCATATAAGCTCGGGATTAGAGCCGCCTGATACACTCCCATCGGCAAACCCGCCGTCCCTTGGATATGTATCTCTTGTCCTGTCTCCAGCGACAAAGCCGTCACTTCGCTCAATCGCATATCGCTCTCTCCCAAAATCAAGTGGTTCCCTCCTCGACTACTTTCTGCTTGTGCAAAAATCAACCTACGATTATCATCTACTCCGACAAATCTTCTCCCCGGCAAACTTCCATCATAAACTTCTGTTAATCTTTGCCATGCCAGCTCCCCGCTATCAGTTGCTGTTTTTAATTGAAAGAAAGTCCAAGCCTCATTACTATTATTACCTTGTAGCAATAAACTATAATGCCCCACATTAACAATTTTTCCTTTAATATCCGGATCAAGCCGCCAATATAAATTATCTTCATAATCACGTATCCCGTCCGTCCATAGCATCACTCCCTCATCCAACACATTATGGTAATAAACATAAATCTTGCCATTTACTTGTCCCACCAGCTCCAAATCAGTTAAAGGTACTTGAAAAGTTTTTTGCGGCGCATGTTCACTAATAATATCTTGCGCCATTTCCTTGCTGAGCAGCAACTCCTCCGTCAGAAAGTTAATATCATAACTATAAACCACTTCTTCTTCTGAGCGATAGACCAGTTTATCGCTCCATATCAGAGGTGTAGCTTTTAATAAATCCATAAACCCCCCAAAATTATTTAGTTTTTGCCATTCTCCGTCAATATTCAACTCTAATTGCCATGGATCTCGATGTGCCGCTAAGAGCAAATCTGGGTCCAAATTAAGCACCACCTCCTCGCTAAACCATTCACTCCCGCGCAAAATATTCACAAACTGCGATAATCCTCTTACTTTTAGTAGAGTTTCTTCTTTATTCGCCTCCCATTGCCATAAATTATTTTTACCTATCCTCCACCACCAATTTATTTTTACCATCAATTGCACCACCACCAACACCAATCCTATCGCCATAGCACCTACCAACAAACATACCGGCAATCTTGCTGACTTGGGCAAATGACGATTCCACATCATCTATAATGATAGCCTATTAATTTCGATTAGTCGAGAGTCATTACTGCCTCTCTTTTTTAATTCAATTTGCTCTATGCCAGTTTTGGGCGAAATCACCAATCTATTTGGACAGCCAATCAAATCAGCCGCCGCAAACTTAGCCCCCGCGCTTAAGTTTCTGCGCTCATCGAATAGTACTTCTTTGCCCTGTCCAATCAGTTTTTCATAAACCTCGGATGCTTTTTTTAATATCGCCTCATCTTCTCCCAAAGCAATAAGATGGTATTGGAAGGGCGCCACATTTTCCGGCCAGACAATTCCCTTATCGTCCGCATGTTTCTCCACAATAATCCCCATTGCCCTGCTAATTCCGATTCCATAACAACCCATATAAATCTCGCGCTCAGCATTTTTTCCGTCCACATAAGTCAAGCCAAAAGGAGCCGATTTAGCTGTCCCTAAATCAAAAATATTCCCCGCTTCTGATGCTTTTGCCCCCACCATTTTGGTTTTTTTACATTTCGGACACTCGCTCCCCTCGGTCAATCCTTGAGTCGCGATTTCTGTGTTCACACAATAACCACAGTCAGGGCAATATAAAATATCGTCCTCTCCTGCGTCCGTTAAAACCATAAACTCATAGGATATTTTTTCGCTAAAACTCCCCCCGCTAGCCTCCGTCACTTTAGCGTCCAAGCCCAACCTCTCAAAAGTTTTCAGGTAAACTTCCTTGGCTTTCCCGTAATAATCTTCAAAATCCTCGTGAGTCGCATGGAAAGAATACATGTCCTTCATCAAAAACTCCCTTCCTCGCAGTATTCCCGACTTTGCTCGCAGCTCATCCCGAAACTTCCATTGGATCTGATAGACACTCTTGGGTAAATCTCTGTATGAGCTAATTACTTCTTTTAATAGCGGCACCACCACTTCCTCATGCGAAAATCCCAACGCATATTCTTTATTGGTTTGACTATTCAACTTAAATAACACATCCACACTATCCCAAGCTCCAGTAACTTGCCAATTGCTCTTGGGGCTCAAAGCACTCATCAAAATCTCGCTACTCCCCATTCCTTCCATTTCCTTGCGGACAATGTCTGAGATCTTGCGCAATACTCGCAATCCCAGTGGGGTATAAACATAAACTCCTGCCATCACCTGACGGACAAAACCAGCTTGAGTCAATAGTTTATGGTTTATTGTGGTAGCATTAGCTGGGGCGGATTTTTCCGGAGTAAAAATTAATTGCGAGAACAACATAGAGTATTGATTATACACCAATTTAGATGATATAATAACCCCTTTATGCAAGAGAAATTGTCCAACTATATCGTCATTAAAGGAGCCAGAGAACATAACCTCAAAAATATTGATCTAACTATCCCTAAAAACAAACTAGTTGTTTTTTCCGGTGTGTCCGGTTCTGGCAAATCCTCGCTCGCTTTTGACACTCTCTATTCCGAAGGGCAGCGCCGCTATGTCGAAAGCCTTTCTTCCTATGCCCGCATGTTCTTGGGTGTCATGAAAAAGCCCGATGTTGACCAAATAGACGGTCTATCGCCAGCCATCTCCATCGACCAGAAAACCACCTCTCATAATCCTCGCTCCACCGTCGGCACCATCACCGAGATTCACGACTACCTTCGCCTTCTTTTCGCTAAAATTGGCCATCCCCATTGTCCGGAATGTGGTCGCGAAATCACCACCCAAACTATTGATCAAATTATCGCCCTTATCTCTCGAGAAATCCAAACCAGACTTTCCAGCGGCAACCCCGTTTATAGCGCCGCTGCCCGACTCATGGTTCTCTCTCCCATCATTCGCGATAAAAAAGGTGAGTTCACCTCCCTTCTTTCTTCTCTGCGCAAGAAAGGTTATGCCCGCGCGCGCATTGACAACCAACTCTACTCGCTCGACAAAAACATGTCTCTTTTCAAAAATAATCGCCACACCATCGAAGTAGTTGTTGACCGTTTGGTAGTCAACTCTAAGCAATTCACTCAAGGCGATGATTTTAAGAGTTTTAAGTCGCGCCTCAGTCAGTCAGTTGAAGAAGCGCTCAAACTTTCTGATGGTTTTGTGATTATCTCCTTTGTCGAAGACGAGGGATTCAATTTTCCCGATCAGCCCCAAAATATGAGCGATTGTTTATTTAGCGAAAAGTTAGCCTGCAGTTTTTGTGGTATTTCTGTTGCTCCTCCCACTCCCCCCCTGTTTTCCTTTAATAATCCTCTCGGAGCTTGCCCCACTTGTAATGGTCTAGGTTCTCTCCTCAAAATTGATGTCGATAAAATCATTGCTCCCAATCTCACTCTTTCCGAAGGAGCCATTATCCCTTTTGAGCGCACCATCGCCAGCAATTCTTGGTGGTCGCGCTTAGTGCAAACAGTTGTCGAAGATTTGGGATACGACTTCCGCAAAACAACTTGGAAAGACTTTAGCGAACAGGCTCAACAAATACTTCTCTTTGGTTCTCCCAAACTCTATACTGTCACTGGCGAAAATCGCTTTGGGGACGCCACCACCATCAAAAAAGAGTTCATTGGTCTAGCTCACGAGTTAGAAAAAAGATTTAATGAAACTGAGTCTGACTTCATTCGTCGCGAAATAAACAGCTTTATGCGCCAAGAAATCTGTCCCAGCTGCAAAGGACAGCGACTCCGCGATGAGGCTTTAGCTGTTTTTGTGGCCGACAAAAATATCGCCGAGGTTAGCGAGATGACTATCGACAAATCATTAGAGTTTGTTAATCTTCTGCAAAACGAAACTCCCCTTTTGTCTACCAAAGAGCAGGCTATCTCCCAGAGCATCCTCAAAGAAATCTCTGCTCGCTTAGGATTTCTCAATGCCGTTGGTCTGGACTATCTCACTCTCGCCCGCACTGCCTCCACTCTCGCCGGTGGCGAAGCTCAGCGTATTCGCCTAGCCTCTCAAATCGGCACTGGCCTCACCGGCGTTCTCTATATTCTCGACGAACCCACCATCGGTCTACATCAGCGCGACAACAATCGCCTCATCGAGACTTTAAAGAACTTACGCGACAAAGGCAATAGCGTCATTGTGGTGGAACATGATCGCGACCTCATGCTCGCCGCCGATGAAATCATTGACTTTGGGCCTTTAGCTGGTCTCCATGGTGGACAAATCATCGCTCAAGGCACTCCTCAAGCCATCATGCAACATCCCACTTCCTTAACCGGAAAGTTCCTCGCCTACAAAAAAGATGTTAAGCGTCCCACCATCTCCAAAAATGACCAGCAAAAACGTTCTCTCAGCCAGCAAAAATATGATGTCACCGACAAAACCATTGATATTATTGGCGCGACGACCAATAATCTCCAAAATATTTCTGTTCAATTTCCTCTGGGTAAGTTTGTCGCCATCACTGGCGTTTCCGGCTCCGGTAAATCCACTCTCCTCTATGAAACTCTTTTTGCCAACTTAAGTCAACAACTAGGGTTCAAAGTCAATGATTTTATCCCCGGCAAAATTGAACGTCTCACTTTCCCTCCGCAAATTAAAAAAGCAATTTTAGTAGACCAAAGTCCCATTGGCAAAACTCCTCGCTCCAATCCCGCCACCTACACCAAAGTTTTCGACTATATTCGCAAGATTTTTGCTGCCACCGCCCAAGCCCATACCCATGGTTTTGGTGCCGATAGGTTTAGTTTCAACATCAAAGGCGGCCGCTGTGAGGCCTGCCATGGAGATGGCCAATTGAAGATTGAAATGCAATTCTTGCCCGATGTTTATGTACCCTGCG
>WRMU01000050.1 GCA_009776965.1 Microgenomates group bacterium
CCATAACAATAGTACCAAAACCACAATGGCTAATAGTATCCAAATGATAATCCATTTAGATGGCTGATGTTGCTGCTTAGCTTGTCTGGACATCGAAGCTACTTTTATATGTTTTACTAGTTATAAGTATATAGGGTTAGGGGGGATTTGGCAAGGGCTCTTACTCTATCATACTAGCTGCAATTACAGTAGTGATGGGAACGGCTAGGATTAGGCCGATGCTACCTACTAAGGTGCGGGCTATTTCTTCGGCGATGAGCTCCATGTTGATGGTTTGGGCCCAAGGCAGGCCGCTATGGGTAAGGAGAACCAGCAGAGGGAGGGAGGCTCCGGCATAAGTCAAGACTAAAGTGTCAACCATGGAGGCAATATGATCGCGACCAACTATCATGCTGCGGCGATAGAGGTCGCTAAACTTGATTTTGGGTTCGCTAGTTTTAATTTCATTAACTACCGAAGCTTGGGCGACAGTGACATCATTGATGACCCCTAAGGTGGCAATGACGATGCCGGCTAAGAGTAGGCCGCGGATGTCGATGGACTCGCCGATGATGGCAGTGATGAACGAAGAATCTTCGCTAGCGTAGCCGGTCAAGTGGATCCCTTTAACGGCCAAGAAACCCAAAAGGACAGTGATGATGAGAGTTAAGATAGTGGCGATAACAGCGGCGTGGGTTTTTCTCTTAAAACCATGGGAAAGATAGAAAGTGACGGGGATAACGATGGCGACGGTTAAGATTGAAACCCAAAAGGGGCTGTGTCCTCCCAAAATTAGCGGGAGAGTTACTTTGAAGATAATAAAGAAAGTGAAGATCATGCCGAGGATAGCCATAAGTCCCTGTTTTTTGGCAACAGACAAGATGACAAACAAAAAAAGCAGGGCTAGAATGCCCATGGCCTCGCGGCGAATGTAGTCGGCGATGTAATAGGTCTGAGGATCACGCTGGTCGCTGAAGCCAACCATTACTTTGTCGCCAACTTGATAAAGTCTTTGGTTAACCATGGGGACAGTGCCATTTTCGAGAGTATAAATGCTGCCGACTTGTTCACCACTAGTAACCTCTAGTTGTAATTCTTGATAGGTTTGATGGATATCAAAAATCTCGATTGGTTCTTCTTTGGGAATAGCGATGATTTTAGCTTCAATGAGAGTATCTGACATAAGACTTAACAGTTAATTATATCATTTTGGAGTTAAAGGTTAAGCTGTCGAAGGAAGGGAGTGTTGCTAATTTAGGAGAGGTGGCATATACTACTACCGACATGAAGGAGCAATGGAGAGGATTCCAAGAGGGAAGTTGGACAGAAAACATCAATGTAGCGGAGTTTATTAAACAAAACTATACTCCCTATACCGGTGATGAGGGTTTTTTGGAGGGAATATCGGAAAAAACGAGGAAGGTTTGGGATAAATGTATGGAGCTGTTGGTGGAGGAGCAAAAAAAGGGTATTTTGGACGTGGATA
Source organism: Microgenomates group bacterium (assembly GCA_009776965.1). Taxonomy (GTDB): domain Bacteria; phylum Patescibacteriota; class Microgenomatia; order UBA1400; family PJMF01; genus WRMU01. The sequence continues at coordinate 1,466 of WRMU01000050.1, forward strand.
TCGAGAAAATGTCGGGAATTGATGCTTTCGAAGTGGGTTATATTGATCGCTATAATGAGACGGTGGTGGGCCTGCAAACCGATAAGCCACTGAAGCGGATGATGAACCCCTACGGAGGAGTACGGATGGTACATAAGGCGCTGGATGCGTATGGTTATGAATTGAGCGAGGAGTTGATGAGGCTGTTTAGTGAGTATCGCAAAACACATAATCAGGGAGTTTTTGATGCTTATACAGAAGAAATGAAATTGATGAGGAAAGTAGGGCTACTAACGGGACTGCCGGACGCTTATGGGAGAGGGAGGATTATTGGTGATTATCGGCGAGTGGCGCTTTATGGGATTGATTTTTTGATGGAGCAGAAGAAAAAGGATTATGAAGAATTGACGGGGGAAATGGATGATGAGCTGATTAGGCTCAGGGAGGAGATCGCGGAGCAATATAAGGCTTTGGCGCGGACGAAAAATATGGCGGAGAGGTATGGGCTTGATATTTCGGCGCCGGCTGCTGACGCTAAGGAAGCGGTGCAGTGGTTATACTTTGGATATTTGGCGGGAATAAAGGAAAGTAATGGAGCGGCAATGTCGCTGGGGAGGACAGCAACTTTTTTGGATATTTATATTGAGCGGGACTTGAAAAATAAAAAAATTACGGAAAAAGAAGCGCAGGAATTGATTGATCAGTTGGTGATTAAATTGAGGCTGGTGCGGCATTTGCGAACCCCAGAATATGATGAATTGTTTTCGGGAGATCCGACTTGGGTGACAGAAGCGATCGCGGGAATGACGCATGATGGCGAGTCATTAGTGACTAAAAGTTCTTACCGATATTTGCATACCTTGACGAATCTGGGAAGCGCGCCGGAACCGAATATGACGGTTTTATGGAGTGATAATTTGGGGCGCAATTTTAAGAAGTATTGTGCTGAGATGTCGATTAAAACGGATTCGCTGCAGTATGAAAATGATGATTTGATGCGACCGATTTATGGCGATGATTATGGAATTGCTTGTTGTGTTTCGGCAATGAAAATGGGTAAACAGATGCAGTTTTTTGGGGCGAGATGTAATTTGGTGAAAGCTCTACTCTACTCTATTAATGGCGGGATTGATGAAATAGAAAAGATTAAGGTGGTGGAGGGATTTGAGAAGATGAAGGATAAGGTGTTGGGGTATGAGAAGGTGAAAAAAGAGTATTGGCGGATGCTGGAAAAAGTGGCGGGGATTTATGCGAATACGATGAACGTGATTCATTATATGCATGATAAATATGCGTATGAGTCGATACAAATGGCGTTGCATGACACGCAGCTGGAGCGGCTAATGGCTTTTGGGGTGGCGGGGTTGAGCGTGGTGGCGGATTCGTTGTCGGCGATTAAATATGCTAAGGTTCGGCCGATCAGAGATGAGGAGGGAATAGCAGTGGATTTTGAAATTGAAGGGGAATGGCCGCAGTATGGTAATGACGATAGTCGAGTGGATTCAATTGCGGCGGAAGTGCTGGAAAAGTTTTATGGGGAACTCAAAAAACATAAGCTATATCGGGAGGCAAAACCTACTCTGTCGGTATTGACGATTACTTCGAACGTGGTCTATGGACAAAAAACGGGGGCGACTCCAGACGGAAGAAAAGCGGGGGTGGCGTTTGCGCCGGGGGCGAGTCCGATGCATAATCGGGACGTGAACGGAGCTCTGGCTTCGCTAAACTCGGTGGCTAAAATTGATTATTCGGGCTGCTGTCGGGACGGGGTTTCTAATACTTTTACCATTGTGCCAAGTTCGCTGGGAATGAATAAAAAGGATAGAATAAAAAACTTGGTGGCGATATTAGATGGATATTTTCAAAAGGGAGCGCATCATCTAAACGTGAATGTGTTGAGAAAGGAGACGCTGATGGAGGCGATGGAAAATCCAGAAAAATATCCTTTGCTAACTATTAGAGTGTCGGGTTATGCGGTGCGGTTTAATCGGCTGACGCGGACACAGCAAGAAGAAGTGATTGCGCGAACCTTTCATAAAAACATATGACGGTAAAAGGGAGTGTCAATTCCATAGAAACTTTGGGGTTGGTGGACGGGCCGGGGGTGCGGGTGGTGGTGTTTTTGAATGGGTGTAAATTGCGATGTAAATATTGTCATAATCCGGAAATGCAGGAGATGGGGAAAGTTAATTACACGCCGGAGGAGTTGGTGAAGAAAATTAGAGAGTATAAACCATATTATGGAGGGGAGGGCGGGGTGACATTTTCGGGAGGGGAACCTCTGCTGCAGGGAGAGTTTTTGATAGCGGTGAGTAAACTTTTGCGGGAAGAAAATATTCATATAGCTTTGGATACGGCGGGAGTGGGAGCGGGAAGATATGAGGAGATTTTGGAGAATATTGATTTGGTGTTGTTGGATATAAAACATATTGAGAGAGCTGGGTATCGGGAGCTGACGGGAGCAGAAATGGATGAGGCGGAAAAGTTTATTAAAGTGATGAATAAAATGGAGAAAAAAGTGTGGATTAGGCAGGTGATAGTACCGAGGTTGAATGATAGTAGAGAATATGTGGAAAAATTGGGGGAGTTTTTGAGGAAAATTAAAAATATTGAGCGGGTGGATTTTTTACCTTATCATAAGATGGGTGAGGAAAAGTATGAGAGGCTGGGGAGGGAGAGCTTATATAGGGGGGTGGAGGCGATGGATGAGGAGAAATGCGCGAAGTTGAGGGAGGGGTTGGAGTGGGAGGGTATGGTATAATGGCGCGATGAAAGAAACAATATTAGGGATTTTTGAGCCGTTGGCGCAACTTAATCCCCTACTCTATGTGTTGATTATTGCGATGGTACCGATTGTGGAATTGCGCGGAGCGATACCGGTGGGGATTGCGATGGGGTTGCCTTGGTGGCAGGTGACGGGAGTGGCGATGGTGGGGTCGATTATTCCCGCGCCATTTATTGTGTTATTTTTTAAGAAGTTTATGGATTTGGCGCGGGAGAAAAAATGGTTTCCGAAACTGATTGGCTGGTTGGATAAGAAGTTTTCGAAGGCGCATAGAGAGTTTGAGGCCAAAATTGATGATGGGAAGATAGATGCGCGAGAGGCAAAACAAATCAAGGGACTGGAGCGAGCGAAGTTTTGGGGGATTATGATTTTTACGGGTATTCCTTTGCCGGGGACTGGGGCTTGGACGGCTAGCGGGGTGGCTTCGATTATTGAAATGCCGCCAAAAAAGGCGGTGGGGGCGGTGGCGCTGGGGTGTTTGATGGCAGGAGTGATAGTGACGATAATTAGTTTGTTGGGGAAAACGGCGCTACAGGGGATTTAGTTAAGATTCTCCGGTAAACTAGTTACTTCTTCAAAACGATATTTTTGTTTTACTTGGGGATATTTTTGGTGGTCAACTTCGGATAGAAACATGGAGAGAGGGCGAATATAGGGAGGGAGATTGTCGCCATAAAGAGGGCGATAGATAACATATTCTTCCTGAGTTTCGCTATGGAGAGCGATGTCTTCAACAAAATAATAGTTGCCTTTGAAATGACGGTAGAGGCCGTGGAGCTTGAGTTGGCGTTGAGAGAAGCTTGCGTTCATAGAGGTATTATACCACACTAGTGAATTCTATCCCAATCCGGACACTTTGCCTTTCTTGATATATTGTAACTCACGATGGAAGGCTTCGCTAGATGTCTCATAATTA
>WRMU01000051.1 GCA_009776965.1 Microgenomates group bacterium
GAGGGGAGGGCGAGGCGAGAGGCTGGCAACAAAATCTTTGATTTCCAAAAAGCTGGGGCGAAAGTCATGGCCCCAAAGGGAGACACAGTGGGCCTCGTCGATGGCGATGAGACTAATATCTAGTTGAGAAAAACAAAGCTCGCGCCATTTTTTGCTTTTTAATCTTTCTGGCGAGACATAAACGAACTTATATTTATGAGCGGTAATGTCGAGGAAGATTTGGTGCATTTGTTCGCTAGAGAGAGTACTGTCTAAATAAATAGCACTGATGTGGCGGCGAGTTAATTGATCAACTTGGTCTTTCATGAGGGAGATGAGCGGAGAAATGACAATAGTAACTCCCGACAGGAGGAGACTGGGGACTTGGAAACAAATGCTTTTGCCGCCACCGGTGGGGAGAATAGCAAGAGTGTCTTTGAGGGAGAGAATATTGTTGATGATGTCGAGTTGGCCGGGGCGGAAGTTGGGGTAATGCCAGTATTGCTCGAGGATTTGTTGAGGTGATTTTGATGACATAAGGACTATTATCCACAAAGAAGTTACAAAATAGTTACATTTATCAGCCAAAAAAACAGCGGGTCCTGTCTTCGCTCCTCCCCCAAAAAAATTATTCACTTTCGCTCTAATTCTTTTTGGGGGTCCCCCTCCGCTCGCCACCCGCCGTTTTTTGGTGTAAAATAGGGCAATGCTAGATATTACCTTCATTCGAGAAAATAGTGAGATAGTGAAAAAGGCCTGTCGGGACAAGCAGCTAGATGAAAAAAAAGTAGATGAGCTATTGAAGGTGGATGGGAAGCGAAAGACATTATTGCTAAGGGTGGAGGAATTGCGCGCCAAGAGTAATCAAAATGCGGCGGAAATTAAAAAGCAAGTCCAAGGAGGGAAAAAACCAGACGAAAAAATAGTGGCGGCGGGTAAAGAAATAAAGACGGAACTCAAGGCGCTAGAAAATGATTTGCGGGAGATGGAGGAGAAGTGGTCGGATTTACAATATCAGATTCCGAATGTGCCAGCGGAGGATGTGCCGGTTGGGGTGGATGAGGGCGGGAACAAGGTGGTGCGACAAGTGGGCGAAGTGCCAGATTTTGATTTTGAGCCGCTAGATCATTTTACTCTAATGCAAAAACTGGATTTGGTGGACACTAAAAATGCGGTGAGGATTGGCGGTTTTAGGTCGTATTTTTTGAAAAATGAAGCGGTGTTTTTAGAGCAGGCGGTGCTTAATTTGGCCTTATGGATGATGAAGGAACATGGTTTTACTTCTTTGACAGCACCAGTTTTAGTGAGAAAAGAAGCATTATTGGGAACGGCTTATTCTCCTTGGGGAGATCAAGACCATTACCAAACTCAAGATGGCGAGGTATTGGCGGGAACTTCGGAAGTGGCGCTGACAGCTTTTCATGGGGAGCAGACATTGCTAGAAAAAGATTTGCCGGTAAAAATGGTGGGGATTTCGCCTTGTTTTCGGCGAGAAGTGGGGACTTATGGTAAGGATATGAAGGGAATTGTGCGGGTGCATCAATTTAATAAGATAGAGCAAGTGGTGCTGACAGTGGCGGATGAAAAATCTACGCGGCTATGGCATGAAAAAATGGTGGGTTATGCGGAGGAGTTGCTGCTAAAATTAAAATTGCCCTATCAAGTGTTATTGATGTGTACGGGCGACATGGGGGCGGGACAACGCAAAAAGTATGATATTGAGACGTGGTTTCCTGCACAACAAGCCTATCGGGAAACACATAGTGCTTCCTACTTTAATGATTTTCAGGCACGCAGATTAAATATGAAATACAAGGGAGTGGATAATAAAACAAAATATGTTTATACCTTAAATAATACAGTGGCGGCGACACCAAGGTTGTTGGCGGCAATTATTGAAAATTATCAGACGGCGGATGGACATATTAGGATTCCAGAGGTATTACAGCCGATGATGTGTGGGAAAAAGATTATCTAAAATGAGGAGAGGCGAAAAAATTACCGTATTGGTGACGGGGGTGTTTGATGGGCTGCATGCAGCGCATCGAGAGTTTTTAGGGAAAGCGCGAGAGGCAGGAGAGTATTTGATTGTGGGAATTGAGAATGATGAGAGAGTGCGAGAGCTAAAGGGCGAGGGCAGGCCGATGTTTGGCGAGAGAGAGCGCGCGAGGGTGATAGAGAAGTTGCAACTAGCCGATGAAGTGTTGATCTTGCCCAAAGGAATGGAAAAGAGAGAGGTTCAAGAAAAGGTGTTGGCAGAAATACACCCAGATATTTTGGCGGTGAGCTCAAACAGTGAGAACTTACTGATAAAGAAAAAAGCGATGGAAAAGATGGGAGGAGAAATGATAATAGTGATGATGCATCAGCCGTTATTTTCGAGCAGCAGAATATGGCAGCAGATTAAGAGGCGAGAACTGAGCTCGCGGACATGGCGTGACTTAAAGCAGGAAATATTGTTGTTGTTAGCTCAGGGCGAAATTGTGGTTTTTCCAACCGATACGATTTATGGAGTTTTGGCAGACGCGACTAATGAAAAAGCGGTGAATAAAGTGATGGAGTTTAAGCAGCGGATGGATGATAAGACTGTTTCTATGGCGGTGGCCGATATGGCGATGGCTAAAGAGTATGTGGTGATGACGGGAAAATTAGAAGAATTGTATGCAGAAAAATTGCCGGGGGCTTTTACGATTATTTCGCCACTTAGAGAGCCAACTCGGCTAGCGAGATGGATGGTGAAGGACAAGACGGTGGGAGTGCGTATTCCAGACTTCCCTCCCCTACTCGATTTAGTGAGGGATTTTGGAGTTCCAGTGACGATTACTTCGGCCAATAGCTCGGGAGCCCCGTCGGCTCATTCTTTGGGAGAAATATTGCCTTTTTTATCGGAGGAGCAATTAAAGCAAGTGGCGATGATGGTGGATGCGGGCGAATTGCCAAATAATCCGCCGTCAACTATAATCGACGCTACTAAAGAAAAATTGAGGATACGAAAAAGAACTGTATGATGGTAAGCAATCCTTGGCCAGACAATGAGAAATGGACAATTATTTATGGGGCGAGTTTTAATCCGGTGCACTTGGGGCATTTGAACTTGATGAAGGAGTTGGCGGAGCAAGATTGGGTTAAAAAACTGGTTTTAATGCCGGTGGGGCAACATGCTTTCCAAAAAAAATTGATTAGTGGTGAAGATAGATTAAAAATGTTGGCTTTGGCGACCAAAAACATACCTAAAGTGGTGGTGAGTGATTGGGAAATAATGAAAAAAACGGTGAGCTATACGTATGAAACTTTGTTGGCATATCAAATTGCTCACCCAGAGGAGAAAATAGCCTTCATTTTGGGGAGTGAGAATCTGAGGGACTTGGAAAAGTGGTATAGATATGAGGATTTGGTGACTGATTTTAGAACCTTAATTATTGAGAGGCCACAGAGCGAGGAGCAAAAATTGACGGAGAAATATCTGGAACATTATCCTCTGATGCGGAAATGGACTTTGGTGGCGGATCAGGATAAACAAGTGTCTTATGGATTGGTTTCTTCGACGAAGATTAGAGAGAGGGTGAGGAAAGGAGAGAGTTTGGTGGGGTGGACGACTAAGGAGGTGGCTAATTATATCGGCAGAAAAAAACTATATAGATAAGTTTGCTACCTATGAGGGACTGATCCCCATATGATATAATATGGGGAGTTAGATTTACTAGATAACATTTATGAAAAAACTACCCTTTTTCTTTGGTTTATTAATGATTGTTTTGATGGGAGGGGGCGGAGCTAGAGCACAAGAACTTCTCGAGGTAGAGCTGGTGGCTTCGGAGGCGGCGGTGGCGAGTGAGAGCGACCGAGTTAATTTGGTGCCCGAAGAAACTAGACAAACAATCCAAGAGACCAAAGATCAAGATTTAACCGAAACCATTTCGACAAAAACTGATGATTTAACGCTGTTGGTGGAGGAACAAGAATTGGGCCCTTTAAGTTGGCATAATTTTCTGCGCCACCAAATTAGAACAGCAATTAGCCATGGCCTGCCAACGAACATCATTGTTATTTTGTTGATTTTCCCTCTAGTGGCGGCGATTATTGCTTTTTCGCGACATGTAATTGGTTTGAAAGGTTTTGGGATTTATGCGCCGGCAGTATTGTCGGTGGTTTTTGTGTCTACGGGAGTGCGCTTGGGGATATTGTTATTTATTGTGGTGATTGGATGTGCGATGCTGATGAGGGCTTTAATCAAGAGGTTTTCTCTGCCTCATCTGCCAAAAACAGCGCTGATTTTATGGGGGGTGTCAACTTTGGTATTGGTGATTTTGTTGGTAGCAGCTAATTTTTCTTGGGATATGCTCTTGAAATTGGGTATCTTTCCTTTATTGGTAATCATTTTATTGTCGGAAAACTTTATGTCCACAGAGTTGTTCTCATCGCAAACACAGGCGTTGAAGTTGACGGTGGAAACGGTGACGATGGCAGCGGTTTGCGCGATGCTGATTAGCAGTAATTACTTACAAAGCATTGTGATTCTTAATCCGGAGTTAACTTTGATCACTACCTGCTTAATAGATGTGTTGATTGGGAGGTTCACGGGATTGCGTCTCTTAGAATATGTGCGTTTTCATAAATTGATGAAGAAAGATTAGGTTATGTTGGGCAATGTGACCTCTATCTTAGGGATGAATGCGCGCAACCAAGTGTTTGTGAAGCAGAACTCGGCGATGGCAAAAAAAATTGCTCATTCCAAAATTAATACTAAATTGCTGCTGCAGGAAAAAGGAATTACTACTCCTAAAATCTATCAATTACTGGACTCGCCTTCTCAAGTTGAGGGGATTGATTGGTCGGTGTTGACGGAAGATTTTGTGATTAAACCGACGAATGGATCGGGCGGAAAAGGAGTATTGGTAATTAAAAGCCAAATCGCCCCCCATATTTGGCGGGATAGTGTGGGTGAGAGTTGGAGTAAGGAGCAGTTGGAGCTACACTGTTTGGATATTTTGGAGGGAAAGTATTCCACTCATGCCTTGGGTAATAATCAGTTGATTATTGAGGAGCGGGTTCCCATTCATCCTTTATTT
>WRMU01000052.1 GCA_009776965.1 Microgenomates group bacterium
TGGGGAGATTATTAATAGTTCTCAACCTGCTCTTTCTGGGGTTGGGGATGAGTATAAGTTCTGTGTGGGGGCTTATGCTATTGAGCCTCATAGTGCTGGTATGTATACTGGTAATATTACTTTTACTCTTAGTTCGATTGATGGGATATAAGAATACCCTTTAATGCAACCCTAGCAATTAGCGATCAAGTATGCTATGTTAAATAGTATGATTGCCTTCTTAACCGGCCGCGCCCAGCCCCTAATCGACTCCCTCATCATTCATACCGCCTCTGGTGTTGGTTACCTTGTCTATACCACCTCCTCCCTCCTCGGCTCGCTGGCCAGTGATCAAGAAATATCCCTTTATATCCACTCTTTTATCCGCGAGGACCGCTTTGAGCTTTATGGCTTTCTCTCCCCAAGCGAACTCGCCATGTTCCAACTGCTCATAACTGTCTCTGGCGTTGGTCCCAAGATGGCTCTGGCTATTCTTAATACTGCTGGCGTCGAAGGGATTATTCAAGCTGTCGCCCAAGGACAAGTTAGCTTTTTTTCTGCCGCCCCTCGCGTGGGCAAAAAACTCGCCCAAAAAATCATCATCGAACTCAAACCCAAACTCGGCTCTAAGAGCGACCTCGACCTTTCCCCCAAGTCCTCTAATTACCAAGATGTCCGCGAAGCCCTTTTGTCTCTGGGTTATAGCGACTCCCATATCGACGCTACCCTCCAGCAACTTTCCGACAAGCTCGAAACCCAAGAAATCTCCCTCTCCATCAAACAGGCTCTTAAAGAATTAGCTAAATCATGATTGAGCAACTCGCCTCCACCACCCCCGAAGAAGAACGCTTAATTGACAGCCTGCGGGCCAGTAGCTGGCAGGAGTTTTATGGTCAGGAAAAAATCAAACGCGCCATCACCATTGGCACTTGCGCCGCCGCCAAGCGCTCTCAGGCTCTCGACCATGTTCTCCTCTATGGCCCCCCTGGACTGGGAAAGACTACTCTCGCTCATCTCATTGCCCACGAAATGAACTCCAATATCAAGATCACTTCCGGAACCGCCCTCTCCAAAACCGGAGACTTGGCCGCCATTCTCACTTCTCTCGAAGAAAAAGACATTCTCTTTATCGACGAGATCCATCGCCTCCCCAAGACTATCGAAGAAACTCTCTATCCAGCGATGGAAGATTATGCTTTGGATATTGTTCTGGGCAAAGGGGCTTCTGCTCGGACTGTCCGCCTCGATCTTCCCCACTTCACTCTCGTCGGGGCCACCACCCGCTTTGGCGCCCTCTCTGGCCCTTTCCGCGACCGCTTCGGCCTTATCTATCGCCTCAATTTTTACCCTCTCGAGGAGTTAACTATTATTCTCCAAAAAGCCGCTCAAAAACTTAAGCTTCCTCCTCTGGATAAAACCACTGCCGCCCTTATCGCCACTAGAGGACGTGGCACTCCCCGCATCGCTCTTAAGCTACTCAAGAGAGTTCGTGATTTTGTGGAGGTCAATTTTGCTGGCCAAATCACCCCCGAAATCGCCACCCAAGCCCTTGATTTGCTAGAGGTTGACCAACTAGGACTCACCGAGCATGACCGCTTCTTTTTAACTACTCTCATCAATAAACACCGCGGCGGCCCCGTTGGCCTCTCCACCATCGCCGCCACCATCTCCGAGGACGCCCTTACCATCGAAGAAGTCATCGAGCCCTACCTCCTCCAAATCGGCTTCCTCCAAAAAACCCCCAAGGGCCGCCTCGTCTCTAAAGCAGCTTATCAGCATTTAGGAATTAAGTAATCTTTAATGCTATAATCGACCTATGCATATCGCCATCGACGGCAACGAAGCCAATGTAGAAAACCGCGTCGGCAGCAACGTCTACGCCTTCGAAATGCTCCTCGCCCTCCACCGCCTACTCGAGAAACACCCCAGTCACTCCATCACCATCCTCCTCTCCTCCCCTCCCATCGCCTCCCTCCCTCCCGCCTCGCCTCGCTATCACTACCGCGTTATTAAACCCGCCAAACTCTGGACTCAATTTGCTCTCCCGCTCTATCTTTTTTCCCACTTCTGGCAGTTCGACGTTTTTTATACCCCCAGCCACTACGCCCCCCGCTTCTCTCCCATTCCCTATATCAGTACCGTCCTCGACCTCGCTTTCCTCGAGTTCCCCGCTCAATTTCTCCCCCACGACCTCAAACAACTCACCAGCTGGACCCGCTATAGCGTGCGCCGCGCTCGCAAAATCGCCGTCATCAGCCGCTTCACCGCCCAAGAAGTTACCAAACACTACTCTCTGCCGCCAGAAAAAATCATCCCTGCTCCCCCCGGCTTCAGCTCGCCTCCTCCTCCCCTCCCTCCCACCGCCCAAAAAGACATTCTCGCTCAGCTATACATCAATGCACCTTTCTTTCTTTATCTGGGAACAATTCAACCCCGCAAAAACCTCATTCGCCTCATCGACGCCTTCACCGCCTTCATGACCACCAAAAAAAGCAAATCCGACTTCAATCTAGTCATCGCTGGCAAAATCGGCTGGCTAGCCAACGAAGTCCTTGATGCAGTCTCATGTTCTCCTTTCCGTGATCAAATCACTCTCACCGACTTTGTTGACGAACCCACTAAATACACTCTCCTTACCAACTGTCTAGCTAATTATAATCTCGGTCTCTACGAAGGTTTTGGTATCCCTGCTCTCGAGGCTCTTTCTGTTGGAGCCTTGCCCGTCGTGGCCAACAACACCTCCCTTCCCGAAGTCATCGGTCAGGCCGGACTAGCAGTCGATCCTCTGCAAGATGACGACATTGCCGATTCTATGCACAAAGTCATCCGTCTCTCTCCCACTCAGAAAAAATCCTTCGCCGCCAAAGCCGCCATCCAACTAAAAAAGTTTTCCTATGAACAAAGTGCTCAAGCCATTCTCGACAATTTAGCTTCGCTCACTCGCCATGCCTAAGACCATTATTATCGCCATTGACCCGGGATTTGACCGCTGTGGCTACGCCATCGGCTCTCTGGAGGGCAATAAAAAAACCATTCTCGATTTTGGCATCATCTCCACCGACCGGAAACTCCCCCTCTACCTGCGCTTCCAGCAGCTCAGCACTCAACTAGATGTGCTCATTGATCAATTTAAGCCCCAAGAAGCCGCTATGGAAAACCTTTTTCTCCAAAAAAATCATAAAACTGCTCTGGCCGTCAGCGAGAGTAGGGGAGTGATCATGAGTTGTTTCTTCCGCGCTGATCTCACCCTCGCTCAATACACCCCCCTCCAGATCAAACAAGCCATCACCGGCTTCGGCCGCGCCGACAAAAAAGCCATGGAGAAAATGGTTCGCCTCGAGCTCTCCCTCCCTCTGGAACAAAAAGTTATTGATGATGCCATTGACGCTCTCGCTTGTTTCCTCACTCATTGTGCGAGTAGGACAGTAAACAGTTACTGATAGAAAGAATTGTTTTCTACTAATTTTTAATTTAACTGTAGTAAAAATTGTTAGTGATATATGTTTTTTCGGAGCACTTGCGCCCACGCGCTAAAAGCGCCGTGACGCGATAGCAGTCAAGCTTCGCAAGTGTCGGAGAAAAAAGATATATTACTCAATTTTTACATCGTCTTTAAGGAAGGCGAAGACAGGACCCGCCGTAATATGTTAGAATAGTCCTCATGCGCAACCAAAAACTCACCCAACTCGCCCAAATCATCATCCGCCAATCCCTTGAAGTAAAACCTCTAGAAAAAATCCAAATCTATGTTTCCACCCCCAGCGGCATGCCCTTAGCCAGAGCGGTGTATCAAGAAATTATCGACGTCGGCGCCATGCCCGTTTTTGAAATTGTTGACGAAGAATCCACCGCCTATTATTGGCTCCATGCCAATAAAGATCAATTAAATTACTACCCCGGCCATGCAGAGTTCGAAGCTACTTATTTCGACAAGTTCGTCCAAATTATCGCCCCAGAAAACTTAACTTATCTCAATGGGGCGGACGCCAAAAAAATGATGGCTCGCTCCGTATTAGTAAAACCAATCAAGGATATTAAACTCCGCAAGCCTTGGTGTTTAACCTATTACCCCACACCAGCAGTAGCCCAGGCAGCCAAGATGAGTCTTTCCCAAATGGAGGAGTTCTATTTTGGCGCAGTTTTGCAAGACTGGCGAGCAGTGTCCAAAGAAATGACCTCGCTCGCCAACAGATTAAATAAGGCCAAACACCTCCGCTTCATTGGCAGGAGAACTGATCTGGAAATGGAGACCGGAGGCCGAGTTTGGAATGACACCGACTGGAAATGTAATCTGCCGGGCGGAGAAGTGTTTACCACTCCAGTCAAAACCTCAGTTAATGGCCATATCTATTTTAATTTTCCCCTCACTCATAACGGCATAACCATGACAGACATCGAGCTGACTTTTAAGAAAGGAAAGGTCACTGACTTTTCGGCCAGCAGCCATCAAGACCATCTAGAAAAATTATTAGATACTGACGCAGGCGCACGCTATCTGGGCGAAGTGGCCATTGGGCTAAATAAAGGTTGTAAGCAATATATGGACAATATCTTGTTTGATGAAAAAATGGCGGGGACAGTGCATGTGGCTCTGGGCGAAAGCTACCCCGAGTGCGGCCTAGACAATCGCTCCGCGCTACATTTAGATATTATTAAAGACATGAGAGGGAAAAATGATCAAGTATTGGCAGATGGGAGAGTGGTGATGGAGGGTGGAAGGATTATTATGTAATGTGACAAAACATATTGCACTTTTACCAACAGCAGTTAAGATTCGGGCATATGACAAAAATTATGCCAAAAGACCAAGTTGAGGAAAAATTACGGTGGATTAAGCCA
>WRMU01000053.1 GCA_009776965.1 Microgenomates group bacterium
TCCGAGCGAAGATTGAATATAAAGCCAAGGCAAAACCCCATAGCGGTTGTGGGGGCTGCCAGTGGCGAGCGAATACGTCGCGCTGTTCGCATTGACATAGAACATGCCCGTCTCGCTGCCCGACTGAGGACTTCTCAGCCCAGGGAGGTAGGGACGTTTAAGGACATTATCGATGGAAAACTTATTGTTGGCAGTGGTAGCCCAACCATCTACTGTAGAGCCTGTTTGATTACATCCAGCAGCACCGTATCTGGCTTGACAAAAGGCATATCCTAAGGTTCCGGAGGGAGGGTAATAACCATAGCCATAAAGCCCTCCCAACCACTCCTCGTATGAGGGAAGGGAGACTCTAGAGGTCATGGTACAAGTCCCAGTGGCACCAATGGTGCCCACGAAGGTAGCTCCCATGTTGCCATAGGGGGTAGAGTTAGTAGAGGTTCGGCAATTACCGGAGGAGATAGCTCCAGTACCTGATGTTGGAGGAATACCGACCATGTTAAAGGTTCTAGAGGGTATGACAGTGGCCTTAGCTACTCCACCGATGGTGCCGGGGAGAGAGTTATAGAAGTTTTCTAATTGCATCAGGATATGCTGACTTTGACGGCCACCGCCAAGGTCATTGCTGTAGGTGGCATCACCATAGCTGTAGTTATAAGTAGTGCCATACCAGTGTTTAGTAGGAGTGCCATTATATGTATAAGTACAATCCGCACTCCGCCAAGCACAGTAGTTATCGACCATGATAAAGCCACGAGTGGCTCCGTCGGAGAGGCCAGAGTACATTAGTTTGTAAGGTTCGGCAGCGCCGCCGTTACCGGTACAATTCATGGCGTTACACATATATGTTCCCGAGTTAGGGGCGATTTGGATGATTTGGCCTTGGGAAAGGCCGGCGAGGGTGGTTTGAGCGGAGATGGGTTGGGGGACGAGTAGGCGAGCCCCTAAGAGGAATACTAAGCACACCATAAAGAAACAAAACTTCCCTCTAGAGCAGCTCGGCTGCTGATTTGATTTGGCTGCTGGCGGTAAGTTATGCATAGGCTCGTTTGGAGAGCCGCCACTACAAAAAGGCAACTCTAGGGCTGATTAAACGTGTCTATTTCCTCGAAGGGCACATAAACTGTTCCCGAAAGTTGCCTTTCTAGAGTTTATGTAACCCTCATATACCTACGAAAAAGAGTCGAGGTATTATACGGCACGTTTAATCAAGGTCTATTATCAATGATGGGGGATGAATTGTCAAATAAGGTTTATAGTCGATCTTCGATGAGCTGTTTGACGCGCTGGACATCGACTTTTTTGGCGATGGCTTTCATGGCCTCACCGACAAAAAAACCTAGGACTTGTTTTTGTCCGGACCGATAGCGCTCTCGGGCATCTGGATGGGCAGCGAGAACGGAGTCGATGATTGTGGCTATCTGGGCCTCATCAAAATCGGCTGTCCGTTCGAGCGAAATGAACTCGGCGAGTGTCTCCCCTACCCCATCGCCGACTTGAGACTGGAGCTTGCCATTGACTAAAAAGTTGGCTAGCTTATTGGTATGGAGTTTTTTCTTTAGCGACTGAGCGAATAGTTCTTCGGCCCAAGCAACAGTTGCTGGGTCGCGCAAAAGCAACTGAGAGAATCTGGGCTCGACTTGATATTGTTGTTGCCAGCGATCTAGAGTCTCCTCTCGCTGAGGGGGGAGTTCGCTTCGCCACTGAGCGAGTAGCTCGTCGCTGAGCTCAATTTTGGACATATCGGGACAAATCAGGGCCTTGAAGTCCACAAAAGTCCCTTTGGAGCGCTGGAAGAAGGTGGTGTTGGTGTCCATATCGAAGCCTCTGGTTTCTTGAGGGACAACTTGACCACTCTCGAGGAGCTTGGTTTGGCGTTTAATTTCAAAATCAATGGCCAAGCCGAGAGATTTGAAGGAGTTGATGTTTTTTACTTCGACTTTATAGTCGGGCAATTTATGAGTTTTTTGCTGTTCTTTGGTCTGGAGAGAAATATTAGCATCAAAGCGCATTTGGCCTTTTTCCATATCGGCGTGGGCAATGCCCAGATAGCGAGTAATAGCTTGGATGTTTTTGGCATATTCCACGGCCTGAGCGCTGGAATGAAGGTCGGGCTGGCTGACGATCTCGATAAGAGGCACTCCGGAGCGATTAAAATCAATGAGGGTTACTTCTTGGCCGCGGACGGGACGATGGATAAGTTTGGCCACATCTTCCTCGAGATGAGCCTCGGCGAGGCGGACGGGCCCCTCACTAGTGGCGACGACTCCATCGAAAGCAAAATGGCGAGTGCACTGGCTGATTTGATAGCCTTTGGGCACGTCGGGATAGACATAATGTTTGCGCTCAAAATAGGAGTGTTGGTTAATTTTGCTAGAGGTAAAGAGGCCAAACTTGATGGTATATTCAATGGCTTTTTTGTTGGGAGAGGGAGCTTTGGTCTCGCGCCCGAGGCAGTAGTCGCAAGTATAAATATTGGGATCTGGAGCAAAAAAGGGATCATTCTTGCAAGAGCAGAACATTTTGGAGGCGGTGGCGAGCTCGACATGGATTTCTAAACCACAAATTAAGCGATAGGGACTGGTTTTTGGGCTCATAAATATCACTTTTCTATTACCAAAGGGACTACAAAATAGCCCTCGAAGGTTTCTGGGGCTTCTCTGAGCGCATCTTCCTGAGAGAGCATAGAGTCAGCATCAACAAGGTCTTCGCGCCAAATATTAATTTGTTCGCTCGGGGGTAAATCATGAGGCATAGCAGGGATTATAGCAGAAGAAAATGAGCGATTCAAGGCGTGGCGTAGTTGTGGAAATGAGATTGAGTGAGGATCTCATCATCGTCTTGGCGGCGGCGGAGATGGCGGCGATTAAGAGTGGTGATAAGTTGCTCGAGAGTGGTATTGGCAGGGGTGATGTCATGCCAAGACCGCAAAAAGCTGTCTAGCTGAGGATCGGAGTTGGATTCGGGCATCCGGCCATAAACCTCACCGAGGATTCTGACTACCAAACTAAAATTGACGTTTTCGGTTATTTTGCGGCTGCCGATGGTCTGGGGGGCCATGCGTTTGATGTCGGCGGGATTGCCAGTATAGGCGCTGATGAGCCCGAGACAGTTTTTGGGGGCTTTATTAGTGTTGACGCCGTTCTCTAGAGCGCGGGAGAAAAAATTGAAGATGGCTTCTCGGGGCTGGGCGAGAGTGGCGGCACGAGATGTTTCGTCGAGCTCGGGAGAAATAACTTGATTGGAGAAGCGAGCTAGGCAGGCTTGTTTTTCCTCCTCGGTGAGATGGGGAAAGAACTGATTGTTTTTGTTAATATGGCTGCCTACAAAACCAAAAAGGAAGGGTTCTCCATCCTGTAGGGGGTCAAAGAAGTGGTTGTTGGGCATGGTAAGGAACTTGGTGAAAAGCTCAGCAAAAACTACATTTTTATAGAGTTGAAAAACGGTGTTGATGGCGGGAGAGAGCTGAGGGTTTTTGGAGAGGTCGGCAATGCTGGTTTGTTCGAGAGTGGGGTCGCGATCCACAAAGGAATTGATGAGATCGAAGTCGGCTTTGGGGTATTTGTAGCAAATATTGTTAAAAAAGAGGGCAAAGCTTTCGCGGACGAGCTGGTGATAAGAGTCGGCATGGGGAATGTCGGGATTAATTTCTAGAGGGGTATGGTCGAGAACTTTGGTGATTAGCTGATCAATGAGAGCTTTGGAGCGCTCTTTATCTTCGGCGGAGTCGCGGCGAGTGACAAAAGCATACATAAACTCATCGCCGCTAGTGTACTGACGGAAGGGCAAGTATCCTTCGAGGAGAGACTTGAGCTCGGAGATGATTCCGAGCAGCTCGGGGTCTTGTTGAATCTGGGCGATGATTTCCTGATCGTCGGAAACGTCGGCGCCGCTGCGCTCTTGCATCTCCTGAGGGGTGAGGACGGCCTGTTGCCAGAGAGGAGGACTGTCTTGGTTGAGTAGCTGGGCGATATGGTTATGAAACTTACTGATGCGCAACAAACATTCGTCAACCTTTTCTTGCCCAGCGATATTGTCGTTGGCGGCTTTCATATTTTGGAGGTCGGTGGCGATAACGTCGAGGCGATTGAGAAAATTGAGGCGGGATTCGTGGTCGGAGGCAAAACTTTTGGTCATATAGGAGCTGAGAAACTCGGAGGCTGTCTTGAGGGTGCGCAGGCCCGTTTTGGTGTCATAGTTGACTTCGGAGAGAGCCTTTTGTCCTTCTTGTTGATGGAACTCAGCCAAGGAGGAGTTGATCATGGAGGAGGAGATGGCGCGGTCTTCGTTGATGAGAGAAGTGGCAAATCTGCCCTCGATAGGGCTAGAGAAAAGGGAGGAGGTATGGTCAGCGATGACTTGGAAGATGATTTCTTGTTTTTGTTGCTCTTGAACTTCGGAGGGGAGGTTGGGACTGGGGAGAAACTGGGGATATTGGTCAAAAAGCCAAGAGGCAAATGCGACTTGTGAATCGGGAGTGATATTAGCATCGAAGCCTTGTCCGAGAAAACAGCGTCGGATACCGTCTTGAAGGGAGGAGGGCTGGGCGGCTATCTCCAACTTGGGGGCAGCGGAAAAATCGAGTTGTTCGGAGGAGAAAAGGGGTGAAGGGGTGCTGTCTTCGAGATCGGGGGCGGGATTTTCT
>WRMU01000054.1 GCA_009776965.1 Microgenomates group bacterium
CACTCCAACTACCCTCCACCACCTCTAGCGCCGTCATCTGCCCTTCACTCGGACTTTCTTCTTTTTGCAAGTCAAGATTTAGCATCACCACTCCTTCCGCCTCCACCAATATATTTTCTTCTGCCGCTAATACCTCCGCCTCCGTGCTATAAATTAAAGCGCTTACCCTCGCCCCTTCCTCAGCAGGATTAACTATACTTATTGTCCAATAGCCTGTTTCTGGCTTTGCTAGGGTGTATTGATAAAGTAGCGGCATTTCTTCCTCAGATAGGGGGGAAGTAATCTCGTCCGCCCATGGCTCCAGCAATGTAGCTTCACCTTCGTCATTAATCAATCTAATTTGTAGCTGATCACTAAAGCTATAAAATATCAAATAGCTCAAATCCGTGAAGCTAGGTACAAACCGCCGCACTCCCAATAAATTATGTCGCCCTTTTTCCTTAATCTGCTGCCAACTACGCCAGCCCGAATAATACGGATCCGCCACCACCCAATCTCCCTCGCTAAAAAGGTCATAAGGTTCCTCGCTATGATTGTTCACCGCCACGTTAAAATGCCCAAAACTTCCTCCAATATTAAGGATCACTGGTGAGCGGCTAGTTAAGTCCTCATTGATCGCCTCCCTCATTCTCCCTTCACCCACTCCCGCTCCCCCCACCGCCAAAAACTCCAATTTTGGCAAATTAGGCCCCATTGCCGAATAATAATGTCGATGGCTTTCCAAAGAAAACCGCGATATTTCCGCCCAATTAAGATAAACCCCCTCCAAAAATCCATAAGGACGGCTCTTTAGCCATTCATTAAACAGAGCTGGATTCAATTGTCGATCATAAGTGCCTTCTTGGTAATTATAACTATTCCCTCTCTCAAAATTAGTATGATGTCCATAATATTCTAATAACATTAAAGCGCTTACCATGGCACAGCCATCCGATCCAATCGTCAGCGTTCTTGAATGGCCCAGCGGTGCACTCGCCCAGTCTGGGTCAGTCTGTCGATAATAGCGATTTATTAAGTGATCACTCGTTGCATGCCTAGCCATAGTCGAAGTGCTAATATATTGATTGCCCGCCACTTCTTCATTGCCCGCCCCCACAGGCAGATAATCCTCAACCCAATAACTACCCCACATCTCCAGCATCTGCTCACTATTCAAGTTCACGTCCATGCGATTAGTCATCATTCCGCTATATGTCGTGACTCCATTCTCCACTCTCACTGCATTGCGGGTTAAAGTAATCTGCGCTCGCACCATATATTGGGTAAACTCTAAAGTCATATATTCATTCTCCTCCAACGGCGTATTTTTATAATTCGTCAATTCTATACTCTGTTCCAACTCCTCAACAAATCTTCCATTTTTTCTATGCTGATAAGTACATTGCCAGTTCTGACAAATCAATGCCTGATAATTAGCCTCATTAACATAATTGAAGAAAAAGGTTGTGGGGTATTTGACATTGATCATTCTCATTTGCGTCAAAAAAGTCCTTCTCCCCATAGTCTCAATCCGGTTCCGGTCATGACTAAATCCCAAGCCCGAACCCGCTTCATGAATACTTAGTTGCATTCTATTTGCTCGATCAGTAAAAATCTGCGGAATAACATAGTTTTGTGGCCTAGTCCCCCCTCGGTTCAAAATAGTGTAATAAGAATAAGGGCTTTGACTCGAGCTCAAAGCCACATAGCTTGTCTGCGCTGTCTTACCACTAGTACTCTCGCTCTGAGTGTTTGTCGATACTTTGTTAACTAGCGCTGCCCTTGTTTGATGCGCTGTCCCCAAACTAATTATTAGCCCCAGTAAAAATAAAAGGATTTTCATGTCCCCGAGTATCGCACACAAAACCGACAAAATCCTATCAAAATGGCCGCAATTTTAAGAGTTTACGTCCGTCACCATATTTTCTATGGGCGAACTGGTCTTTACCAACTTGTTTTTACTCAACAGCCTCACCGCTTTAGTCAATAAAGTCAACTCTCTAAGTCTCAGCATTGCACAAAACCCCACATACACCGCAAACCCCACTGCGCTCGTCACCACTGTCAACCCTAATAGCGGCAAAACTCGCGTGGTATCAAATACCACGTCGTCCAACAATTTGAAAGGAATATACAAAGCAATCGCCATCAACACTCCCGCCCCTAAAATCTTTAATTGCGGATACACCAATCCTTTTCTCAATATTCTCCCTGCAAAGCGATGCAACATTACTATATGTAGAATACATTCCAAAGCTGCCACCACCGCCATCACTATTGCCAGCCCATACAATCGGTTGGGACTCTCGCTAAAAGTCACTGCCATGCACCCCACCACAAACACTGCTGTGCTCGCCAATGAAATCCAAAACGGCTTTGCCGTATTATTCAAGGCATGAAATGCTCTGGTTAGTAGCGGAGTGACCGAGCGCATCCCGATAATCAAAGCCAAAATCGCCACCACTCTCCCCATTGATATGGTGGTATCCCAAGGAAAGTTTCTCGCCCCATAAATCAGTCGGACAATGGGAATGCGCAGTATCAAAATTAACACCGACGCTGGCACTGCCATAAATGACACTTGATTAAGCGACTGCACAATCATCATGCGATAAGTTTCTCTGTCGGCTTCGCTGGTTTTGCTAGACAAAAACGGCAGCGTGGCTTGAGCAATCGGCACTCCAAAAAATCTCGTCGGCAGCGTAATAATACTCGAAGCATAGTTAATAATCACAAATGATAGATTTCCAATTTGGGTGGCAAAAAAACCCAAGCTCAACACTTGCAGCTCACTCACTCCAATAGTCATCAGCCTCGCCGGCATCAACTTAAACAAAGTTTTTACTTTTGGAAAATTGATATTCCACTGCCAGCGATAGCGCCATTGTATCTTCTTCACGCTTGGATATTGAATGGCCATATGCAAAAATGCTCCTATTAATACCCCCACTCCCGCTGCATAAATCCCGAGGGCTGGATAAAGCGCATAAGTCCCCACCACTATCCCCAAGTTATAAATAATTGGTGCCAATGCTGGCATAATAAACTTTTGGCTTGACTGCAGCATGCCGGTGAAAAAATTAGAAATCGCAAAAAACAATTGGGCAATCAACATCGCCCGCGTCATGTTCACCACAATATCCACCTGCGCGCTCGTAAAATTGACCCCTGTCCGCCATTCCGTCAGCGGTCTAGCAAAAATAAACACCACCACCGCTATCACCAAAAATCCCAGCAATAAAATATTCATCACAATATTAGTAAACTTAAACGCCTCCTCCTCACTTTTTTGTTTCCGCAATTGGGTAAAGAGGGGGATGAAGGCCGCCGACAATGCCCCCAAAATGATTAGTTGGTAAACCAAATCCGGCAATTGAAAGGCCACTAAAAACGCCTCATACTGCTCTCTCGATAGTACTGTATCAAAAAACCGCGAAGTCAACAATCTATTACGCAGCAGCCCCGAAAAGGACGCGCAAACATTAGCAATCGTAATCACCAGCGCTGCCGACAGCACCGTTGTTTGTTTTTGTTCCAACCAGCCATTCATGAGTTTTTGCCAGAATTTCATGGTATGCTCTATTTTACTCTAATTTTGCAATTATTTTGTTACTATTTTCCATTATACTGTCCTCATGTTAGATAATTTTCTCCCCCACACTTGCCTCTGTTGCGGTAATTTTTTTCGATCTGCCCTGCGTCTCTGCCCTGCTTGCGCCGACCGCATTGTTTTCTACCACGGCGCTCATTCAAGTAAGGATATGTCTGTCTGGGGCGATATTTACCTTGACGAGTATGAAGTCATGGCGCATTATGATCCCGTTCTCGGCACTCTCATCCGCCATCTTAAATATACCGGTATTCAACCCCTCGCTAATCTTCTTGGCGAATGGCTTTGGTGGTGGTGTAAGCTGCCATGGGAAGTTGATCTAATTTGTCATGTTCCGCTTCATCCACAGCGTTTTTCCCAGCGTGGGTTTAATCAGTCCCTCCTCCTCGCCCGTGTCCTCTCCGAAAAAAGCAATTGGACTCGCCTTCCTTTGCTCGAGCGTCGCATCTATACTCTCAATCAGGCCGCCGCCGACCATCAAACCCGCCAGAAACAACTCCATGGTGTTTTTGCCACTCGCGCCCAATTCCAAGAGGTAGTTAAAGGCAAGACCGTTCTCATTGTCGATGACGTCATGACCACTGGCAGCACTTTCAATCAGTGCGCTCGCGCTCTAAAAGAGGCCGGCGCTAGGCATGTGGTGGCTGTTGCTCTTGCCCATAAGGACAGCTAGGCATTTTCTCCAAAGTTTGCTATAATACCAGTCTTGTTCTTTACACACACATTCCCCGATAGCTCAATGGCAGAGCGCCCGGCTGTTAACCGGTAGGTTCTAGGTTCGAATCCTAGTCGGGGAGCTTTTTAATCCACCCACAATCCCTGTAATGTGACAGGACATTCTGCACTATTTCCACTCTCTTAGATATTGATTCGGACTTTTTCCTTTCAAACCACAATGAGGAAGGT
>WRMU01000055.1 GCA_009776965.1 Microgenomates group bacterium
CCAGTGAGAATAATGGAGAGAAGATGGGGGTGGAGATGTTTGGTGCGGCAAACTAAAGTGCCGATAATATCATCAGCTTCTTGACCATTAATAGAAAACTGAGGGATGTCGAGGGTGGCAATAAAATCTTTAATGGGTTGGAGTTGAGGATGTAAGCTTTCGGGCATGGGAGGGCGAGTGGATTTATAGTAGGAAAAGAGCTGTTGGCGGATGGTTTGGGTGGGACTATCGAAAGCGACGATGGCGTATTGTGGGGAAAACTTGCGAAAGGCATCTAGTAGGGTGCGCATGAAGCCATAGGCGGCATTCATGGATTGGCCTTCCTTATTAGTGATGGTTTCGGGAAAAGCATAAAAGGAACGGTAGATGAGAGCAAAAGCATCAACAATTAAGAGAATGGGTTGTTGATTAAACAGCATTTTTTTTGGTCTCCCCCATTAGGGCCGCAAACTCATCGCCATTCATAGTTTCTATTTCGAGTAGGCGATTGGCAGCGAGAGTAAGCTTTGAGCGATGAGCAGTAATGATTTTTTGAGCTTTAGTATAGGCATCTTTAACGATAGACTGGATTTCCTGATCAACTTTGAGCTGTAGTTGATCGCTAATATTGCGAGGTTCCCACCAAGAACGACCATAATCGTTGTTTTCATACTGAGGGCCATAATACATCACTCCTAACTTGCTCATCCCTAAATCTTCCACCATGGAGCGAGCAATACGAGTGGCGCGCTCAATATCGCTGCTGGCACCAGCGGTTTGCTCTTGGAAAACTAATTCTTCAACGACTCGACCGCCAAGTAGGACGGCCATATCGTCGAGTAATTCGGATTTGGTAGTTTGCCATTTATCTTTTTCGGGAGGGGTGAGGGTATAACCCAAAGCATTGCCGCGAGAAATAATGGAGATACGACTGACTTTATCAGCGTGAGGGGAGAAATGAGCGACCATGGCATGACCAATTTCATGATAGGCGGTCATTTCTCGCTCAGTTTTGTCCATGAGACGCTTTTTGGAAGGACCCATTTTGACTTTAATGGCGGCTTCCTCCAGATCTTCCTTGCTGATGGCGGTGCGATTGTCTTGGACGGTGGCGATGGCAGCTTCGTTGAGCATGTTTTCTAAATCAGCGCCAGAGAAACCAGTGGTGTTTTTGGCGATTTGTTTCCAATGGACATCGGCAGTGACGGGCTTATCTTTAGCATGGATTTGGAGAATAAACTCGCGCTCCTCTAGGTCTGGGAGAGATAATTGGACGCGGCGATCAAAACGGCCAGGGCGAATGAGGGCGGGATCGAGTTGTTCGGAGCGGTTGGTGGCGGCCATCACAATAACATTGTCATTTTTGGTGAAGCCGTCCATTTCTACGAGGATTTGGTTGAGAGTTTGCTCGCGCTCCTCTGCCCCACCCGCTCCCCCACCCTGTCCGCGAATGCGACCGATAACATCAATTTCATCAATAAAGATGATGGAAGGAGAGAGTTGTTTGGCGGTGGAGAATAAATCGCGAGCGCGAGAGGCGCCCACACCAACCAACATCTCCATAAACTCACTGCCAGCAATGGAGAGGAACTGGACGTTAGCTTCTCCGGCCACGGCACGCGCCAGAAGGGTCTTACCGGTACCAGCAGGACCGACCAAAAGAACGCCTTTGGGGGTTCTAGCGCCGAGTTTTTGATATTTCTTAGGATTTTTCAAGAAATCAACAATTTCGGATAGTTCTTTTTTGGCTTCCTCCATTCCGCCAACGTCAGCGAACTTAATGTCTTGTTTGCCTTTAATAAACACTTTGGCTTTGCTCTTACCAATACCGAGTAATTCACCGCCCTTCATTTGGCGGAAAAAAAATAGAAAAATAACGGCGATAAGAATTAGGGGGAGGAGAGTGCCCACTAACTCTAGCAGGATGGCGCTAAAGGACATGTTTTCGATGGTGATATCGCTTTGAGCGGGGTCAATTTGCGCCAGAGACAAAACATCGAATAGTGTCTGACCATCCTCTTTGCGAACAATTTTAACGGCCAGAGGGTTATTGTCTTCTCGATAGCTGACATTGAGTTTATCACCAGCGACTCTAATGGTTTCGACTTTATCATCACGCAGGTCATGGATGAATTGAGAAAGGCTAATTTCTCGATTTTGATGGCCAAAAAGCAAGGAAAGAATAAAAGGAGCAAATAGAGCAATGATGAGGGCCGTCCAGAGAATATTAACGAAGCGAATCTGAACAATTTTGGTTTTTTTGGTCTTTTCCATATGAACGGTTATTGTAACACATTAGTCTTCATTTTTAGCCCACAAGAGGTAGGTTCCCATACTCAAAGAAAGGAAGAAGACACCAGCGATTAACATGATAGCTGTGGAGGACAGAGATCCGGACTCAAGATCTTTGCCAACATTGGGCTCGGGGGTAGGCTCGGGAGTAGGCTCAGGGGTAGGTTCGGGGGTGGGAGTGGGGAGAGTAAGACCTGACGATTCGGTGGCAGTGGGTTCTTTATCACCTAAATCGACGATAAAGTTGGTGATCTTGCTATTTAACGAAGAAGTGACGGTATGGGCACCAGAAGTGAGGTCGACGGCATCGGAGGCGGAAGCAAGATTATAGGCGAACTTACCCGTTTTATCAGCCACAGCAGAGCGAATAATAGGACCCTTGACTTCGTCACTGATGCTGAGCTGGACGGTTTGGTTGGGTTGGGCGGTGCCGGTGAAAGTGGGGGTGGCAGTATCGACGGTTTGCAGGACGTCTAGATCAAGATTAACGATATGAGTGGCAGATACTTCCTCCTCATCTTCTTCATCGGCAAATTGCTCTTGGCCCTTGCTAACGTCGATATTTAATCCCTGTTTAGCAACTTTATAGGTGGTTTGATAAGTGTGAGTGGCGCCGGTGCTGGCTTCCACGATGTCGATTTGGAGAGGGTTTTCTTCGTGAAGCGCCATGGGAGCACCAGAAGAATCGTCGTAGATGAAGTTAAGAGGGACACGCCAATTGCCGCTGGCTATGGACATATTCCCTAAATAGCTGGAGGTTTCGTTGACCACCACATAAACGAGAGCTTCGGCGAGAGGAGCACCCGACTTATTGAGATTGCCAAAAACGGTGGCATTATTATTAGAGGTGTTGCGAGCATAGGTTTTTTGAGTGTATGGCTCATCGTTATTCGCAGTATAGACAATTTTGTTTTGTCCCCAGCCAGACGGTTGCTCGACGATAATTTGGAAATAGTAAGTTGCTTGAGGGTTGAGGCCCTCGAGGGTAATTTGGTGGGAGGTATAAGGCTTGCGACTAGCGGCATCTAAGCCTTCATTGCGCTCGTCGTAAACTTCAATATATTTGTTTTTTAGATCTTGAGGGGAACTGGCATAGCGGACGGCGGTGACGACGGGGTCGACAGTGATAAAAGTGAGGGTGAAGGAGTCGGAGGTGATATTGGTTACTTTTTGGTTTTTGGGCATGATATTGGGGTTGTCGGCTTGAGAACTGAGGAGATTAGTTTGGAAGATGACAAAATAGAGGGAAAAAATGATGGAAACACCTAAGAATAGGAAAAGCAAAACTGACTTAAGAGGACTTTTTTTAGATTTAGGAGAAGGTGGAGGGGGCGGAGGAGATTGACCACCAGCGCCATTAACTTTGGCTTGGAGGCCGGCGTTGGCAGGAGCGGGGGTGGAGTTAGGGGCAGATTTGGGGACAGTAGCAGCGGGGGCACTTTTGGGTAAGGAGGAAGACTTCGACATATTAAACATGCCCACACCTTTGGCGGCGGCAGAAGGGGCAAAGGCGGCGGGATTAATACCTTGATTGCCAAAACTAGAAGGAGGCTTTACTGGAGCAGGGGCAGGAGGTGGGGGGGTTGCAGGTGCGGGAGAGGCTGAGGAAGGAGGAGTTGGAGGAGTGGGGGTAGGAGCGGCGGGAGCAGGAGGGGTGGGAGAAACCGCACCCTGAGGAGAAAAGAGTGGACTAGGAGCTGCTGGAGTGGCACCACCAGAAACAGTGGCGGGAAGAATATTCTCAGCCATATGTTAATAATAACACTAAAAGGAGGAGGAATGCAATGACTAAACTGTAATGTGACAACACATATTGCACTTTTACCAACAGCAGTTAAGATTCGGGCATATGACAAAAATTATGCCAAAAGACCAAGTTGAGGAAAAATTACGGTGGATTAAG
>WRMU01000056.1 GCA_009776965.1 Microgenomates group bacterium
CACCCCATAACACGGTGGCAATATTACCACCATTGGCTGTAATTGTGCCGCGGATATTCTGCTTAACGCCAAAGGCTTGACCGTACTCGGTCAGCTCAAAGACGCCAGCCATATCTAAATCGACCCAATCACTAATGCTGTACGCGTGACGAACCTCTGCCTGCAACACCAAGTTTGCGCTTGCCTGTGTGGCAGCATCCGAGCTAATATCACTCGGAGCGTCGCCATTTCTGACTGCAGCAACTAACTCTCTGACCTCAGATTCCACCATTCCCCCGCTCACGAGCGAGGAAACGATTTCTTCGTCAGTCATCCCTGCGTCGAGAGCTATCTGGATATTGTTGATGGTTTGCTGCGTTACGGGATTGGTATTGGTGTCAGAGTTGTTGCCCGAAGTGTCTCCACTCGAGCTATCGCTCTGGTTGCCGCTCCCGTTGTTGTCGCCTGCGTTGTCGCTTGCGTCAGAGTTTGCATTGTCGTCGCCAGAGTCAGAGGCTGCCGCGCCCTTATCGTTATCAAACGAGTTCGGGTACAGATCTCTTGTCCTCTGGACTCCAAAGCCTGCATGGGACATATAGCCCAAAACAGCTCCCAGCGCCAAAACGATGATGAGCGCAAGGGCGATGCCTCCTGTCCAGAACCCCCAGAAACGACTGGTGGTTCCACCTGCGGCGGCATTCTTGCGGTGTCCCACAACCTTCAAAACTATGGCCGCTACGGCCAGAACTGTTGCGATTATAGCTAAAATCAACATTTCATTTTCCTCCTTCAGAAAATATAAGACTGCCTAAAATATAGTCGGTCAGCCCTCTTGTTTTGATGGTAGCTCTTTTGTTATAGGCGGCTACGCTTCTGCCCTTGTTTTTATCCGGTTTTCACCGGTTAAATAAAGTCATGGGGGTAGCGTAGGCCTACGCATTTCAAGAGCTGCCTCAACTTCCGTTGGAGGATGCTCAGTGAAGCGATCGCTACCCACCAGATTACCCTCAGTAGATTCTCGCTCATAAAGAGCGCCAATAAACCAAGAGCAGTCTGGTAGGTAGCGTATCCTATCATGTATTTAAGTAAACGAATTGTTAAAGAAAGATCCTTAGCCTCCAATCACTCGCGCAGACGTTCATTGAGCAATTCAATATGCCCGCACTTCATAATCTTCGGTTAAAGAGCTCATTCTGATAACTTTTGATTATCAAAACTAGGGTTATTATAACATACTATAAGCCTTTTGTCAAGCCCCCAAAACCCAGATATATGATACTATAGGGTAAAAAAACTAGGGGCAGTGATCTTAAATTGTATCACTACCCCTCTGGACTGCTGTCTCTGGAAAAAACTTAACCTTCGCCATGAAACCCAGTTTTTTCCAGCAACTTGCTTTCGCGCCATTCTCCGATCAACCTTAGCTCATGCCCTATTGCCTTGGCGGTTAATAATAACAGCTCTCTGCTATACTCATTAACCTTCTCCCGAGCAAAATCCTCAAGTATCCTTTTAGCCTTCGCTAATCTCTCCTCCGCTCCTCCTCCATTCGAGCCTATCAAATCCCATAGCCTATTTGCTTCACAAATCGGAATGACGGGGACGATTTCCACCTGCCTATGGATGTTTTCTTCCGTCTCTATCGGCAAATCAATAGTGAAGTGATTGCGCAGTCGATTAGTTTCTGGGTTAGCTGCCCACATCGTCCGCGGATACAGCAAATGATGTTTTTTCCAGCCATTCATCGCTACCGTCCCCCTTTTGTTTTTTGGCTTTAAGTTAAATAGCGCAGTCCATCTAAAACTATATCATAATCAGCAAAGTTGACAACCCTCAATTTCCTCTCTATAATGTTTCCATGCAAGATAGTAATCAAACCCCCCAGACTTTATATACTAATCCCACGGCCCAGCCTTCTCCCACCCCCGATGTTCCTTCCCTCGACGCCACCACTCCCTCCCTCCCTCCTCTCGACCCTCAAGAAGCTCCTCTCGCCGAGCCGGCCCTAACCAATAACCTTCCTCCTCTAGATACCACTCCTGTATCCCCAGCTGCCGACTCTGCCCCCGAAGCTCCCTCGGCTGATCTCCCTCCCGTCGTCTCAGATGCTTCCGAAGCTCCCCCCGCCCCTGAGGCTCCTCCCATCGACTCTCCCTCCATGGATCCCTCCTCTGCTCCCGCTGCTCCTCTCCCTCCTCTCGCCTCGCCTCCCGCCTCTGACTCTCCAACCCCCGAAACTCCTGCCGCCCCCGCCTCCCCCACCGCCAACCCCAAACTCGCCTTCCTTTCCTATCTAGGCATCCTAGTCATCGTTCCCATTCTCATGAAAACTGGCGACGCCTTTATTAAGTTTCATAACCGCCAAGGACTCCTCTTTCTTATTTACTGCATAGGCAGCAATATTGTCCTCAGCCTCCCAGCAGCCTTCTTGGGATCATTAGGCAGCCTGCTTGTTTCTGCTAATGGCATCTTTGTTTTTGTTCTCTGGGTGATGGGCATGCTTAATGTGTCTAAAGACGAAACCAAACCTCTGCCCCTAATCGGTCAATTTGCTGATAAGCTGCCCGAAACTTGGGGATAATTAACTGAGCTCTATGTTATCTGGCATTATTACTTTTTTGCCGCTTTCTTCGCTTAAAAATACCCATGATGCCCATCTATTTCTTGACTGGTTGGCCAAGCGCAAACAACGCGGCTGGCTTCAATCACCCATCAGCGCTCCCTTGCTTATGCCTTATAAAAACAACGGCATTGGTATTTCTCCCGATCTCCTCGAAGACATAGACGCTGCCCCGCGGCCTATTTCTCCCTCCGAGCGCCAACAATTTCTTGCTCAAAATGCCTCTTGGCTGCCAGACTTTGCTCTTTATCATGCCTTGAGCGAACATTTCCGCTGCCCTCAATGGTGGCTCTGGCCCGAAAATATCAAAAAACGCGCCCCCAAAAGCCTTGCCTATTACCAAACCAAATTAGCTCCGCTCATTAACGCTATTATTAACCAACAATATCAACTGTTTACCAAATTATCCTCACTCCGTCAGGCAGCCACAGCCAAAGGTCTCTCCCTCATCGGCGACCTCCCCTTCTATATTGCCCACCATAGCCCCCTAGTTTGGGCCCATCAAAACGCTTTTGTTCTGAGTGCCAAAGGAGAGCTAGACGTGGTCTCCGGCATCGCCGCCAAGAGTAATGATATTTTTGGCGAACAAGTCTGGGGGCACCCTCTATATAATTGGTCTTCTCATCAAGAGGAAGTACTCACCATCTTTCGCTTGAGACTCGCCTTCATGGCTCAATTTTATGATCTAATCAGACTTGATCACGCCGATGGCTTTTTCCATCACGGTGCCATATATCCTGCCACTCCAGAAAAAAACACCATCCTTTCCGGCCCGGGCAGAGAGGCTCTGGTCTCCGTCCTCAATTTTGCCCGAAAGCATTCCTTAGATATTTTTCTCGACGATATTGGCGCCGACACTAGTGAGCTCCATCACCTCATGGACGATCAAGGCTTATTCGGCACCAATATTCTCACTCTCGCCTCCTTCGCCAATCAACATCTTCTCGACATTTCCGCCTACCCTCCCCATAAAGTTGCCTTTTCCTCCACCCACGACACCCCTCCCTTGCTCTCTTGGCTCGAAAATCTTTCTCCCGACCTCAAACACCAACTAAAAGTTGCCAACCACCTCCCCGAGGAGCTCAGCGACCCCGATCTCGCCGCCACCCTTCGTGACCGCCTCGCCCAGCTCTCCTCCTCCCATCTTGTCATCATTCCTTGGCAGGACTGGCACCTCGAGACTTGGCGTTTTAATATCCCCGGGCGTGAAAATGAATCCCATTGGGAACACAAAGTTAAGATCGCCTATAATCCCCAAAAAGAGAGCTTAGTTTGATTTTTTTGTGACTAGAGAGCAAACGACAGTATTTTTCGCTGGTGGCTAGAAGAAAGTCAGGGCCAACGCCCTGCAAGTCATC
>WRMU01000057.1 GCA_009776965.1 Microgenomates group bacterium
TTCGTTATCCTTTCTCCTATTTATCTAGGATAAAAGTCCGAAATGTGTTTGAACCTACACAGTGCCGCACCGCCGCTGCACCGCCGCTGTCACCGCCGCCACCATCTCCCACACCATCCCTCCTTAGCAATCTCCACTTGACATTGCTAAAACTCTGTTGTATTATACCGAGTATCAAAAGAGAAAGGATTTTCATGAGTAAACTCAAACTCAAACCCATGTCGGGCTATATTATTGTCAAACCTGCCGAAAACGAGACTAAAACTGCTTCGGGAATTATTCTGCCGGCTAATGACGGCGAGAAACCTCAGTATGGCGAAGTTTTGGCGGTGGGCGACGATCTCATTAAGGATGGCTTCACTATTAAAGCGCCGGTTAAAGTTGGCGATCGAGTGATTTATAAAAAATGGGGCGGAGAAGACATTGAAGTTGACGCTCAAAAGTATCAGATTTGCGAGTTTGCCCACATCCTCGCGCAGTTAGTTTAAGCAAAAAGAAAGGCAATTATTATGGCAGCTAAACAAATTATTTCTGGTGATGAAGCCAGACAAAAGTTACTTGCTGGGGTGAATAAACTTTCCAGCGCAGTGACGATTACTTTGGGACCAAAAGGCAAAAACGTGGCCTTGGATCGCTCTTGGGGCGCTCCTAATGTCACCCACGACGGAGTGACAGTGGCTAAAGATATCGCTCTGGAAGATAAGTTCGAAAATATGGGCGCGGCGTTAGTGAAAGAAGCCGCCGCTAAGACTAATGATGCAGCGGGAGACGGTACCACCACCGCCACTTTACTGGCTCAGCAATTAACTATTAAGGGCATGCGCTATGTGGCGGCGGGAGTTAATCCGATGATCATGAAGCGCGGAATCAACGAGGCAGTGGTGGCCACCACTAAAGCGATTAAAAAACTCGCCAAAGACGTGAAGGAAAGTGATTGGGAGAAAGTGGCTACCATTTCGGCGCAAGATGAGCAAATTGGCAAGAAAATTGCGGATGCGCTTAAATTAGTGGGCAAAGATGGGGTGGTGGAAGTTGAAGAAGGTAAGACCATGGAAATTGTGATTGACCACAAAGAGGGAATGGAGTTTGATAAGGGCTATGCGAGCGCTTATTTTGTCACCGACACCGATCGCATGGAGTCCATTATAGAGACGCCGCTGATTTTGGTCACTGACCATAAAATCTCTAATGTGCAAAATGACCTGTTGCCATTCTTGGAGAAAGCTATGGCGGCCACCAAAAATATTGTGATTATTGCCGACGAAATTGATGGCGAAGCGCTGACCACTCTGGTATTAAATAATATGCGAGGCACCTTCAAAGCTCTAGCTATTAAAGCCCCAGGGTTTGGAGACCGACGCAAGGAAATGCTTAAAGACATCGCTATCTTGACCGGCGCTAATTTTATTAGCAGCGAAGTTGGTCGCGATCTTAAGAGCGTGGAAATTGGTGATTTGGGGAGTGCGGATAGTGTGCGCTCCACTAAAGACAGCACGCGGATTGTGGGCGGCAAGGGCAATAAGGCCGAGATAGATGGTAGGATCGCTCAAATTGAGCGCGAATACACCAATTCCTCCTCGGACTTTGATAAGGAAAAACTCACTGAGCGCAAAGCCAAATTGTCTGGTGGAGTGGCGGTGATTCAAGTTGGGGCCACCACCGAAATTGAGATGAAAAATCTCCAAGAGCGGGTGAAGGACGCTAAGGGCGCCACCAAAGCAGCTATTGAAGAAGGGATTATCCCTGGGGGTGGAGTTACTTATATCCAAGCGGCGAAAGCTCTGGAAAAAGTTACTTCTGCAGTTGAAGATGAGCAGGTCGGCATTGATTTGGTGGCCGAAGTGCTGGAAGAACCACTGCGCTTGTTGGCCGCGAATAGCGGGGTGGATGCGGGGTGGGTGGTGCAGAAGATCCGCGAGCAGAACTCTGCTACTTATGGATTTAATGCGCTGACGAATGAGTTTGGCGACATGGTGAAAGACGGAGTGATTGAGCCGGCGAAAGTGGCGATTAGCGCCCTCCAAAACGCGGCTTCGGTGGCTAGTATGATTTTGACGACTGACTGTTTGGTGGCTGATGCTCCCGCCCCCGAAAAACCGGCCATGCCCGATATGAGCGGCATGGGTGGAATGATGTAAAAGATTGATGAGAATAAAAACTTA
Source organism: Microgenomates group bacterium (assembly GCA_009776965.1). Classification (GTDB taxonomy): domain Bacteria; phylum Patescibacteriota; class Microgenomatia; order UBA1400; family PJMF01; genus WRMU01. The sequence continues at coordinate 2,163 of WRMU01000057.1, forward strand.
GCCCCGACGCTTTGGAAAAAGCGTCGGGGCGGGGTGTAGCTGTCAGTCCTCTATACTGATACCCATTATCTCAGAGAATATAACGAGGAACATTCCTCCGAGACAAACAAAAAAAGCTCCCATGATTACCATAGCTAAAACTTTTTCTGTTTGATGACTCCAAAATGGAAGATTATCGACGCTAAAAAACCTAGGTGCCACCAGAGAGACAAAGCTTACGCCGAGGATTATCACTAATCCAATGATTGCGAGACATTTTCCGACCTTCTTAACCATTTTATGTTCCTCCTTATTTTTGTTTATGTAAAGAATGGCTGGCCGCAGCTAACATTCCTAGTATATCATGTTATGGGATATAAGTCAAGTATGCTATAATAATGGCGGATATGTTCAATATTATTACCCTTAAAAGCAGCGAGCAGTTGGCACAAAAGGTTGATCGGGAGCTACAAAGACTCTATCAGGCTCAGGAGAGTTTTTTACTGCCCTTGAAGCAAGAAAGATTTAGCAATGGCGAGGGAAAGACAGTGGTACAAGGAGTTTGCGGGCAGGATATTTATTTGGTGGCGGACGTGGGCAATTGGGGACAGACTTATCCTTTTCGAGGACAAGAGCATATTATGGCTCCGGACGAACATTTTCAAGATATTAAGCGGGTGATTTCGGCGATCGGCGGGCGGGCGAATAAAATTACGGTGATTATGCCCTTGCTTTATCAATCACGCCAAGACAAGCGCTCGAGCGCGAGGGAGAGCTTGGATTGCGCCATGGCGCTGCAGGAATTGGAAAAGCTGGGAGTGGAGGTGATTATCACTTATGATGCGCATAATCCGGCGGTGGAGAATGCGGTGCCGAACCTACCTTTTTATAATTTTTTCCCACATGATGAGATGCTTAAAAGTATGCGGCGACTACATGAAAATATGGAGGCGACTAATACTTTGATTATTTCGCCAGACACGGGGGCGATGGGGAGAGCTCGCTACTGGGCGACTTGTTTACAGTCGGATGTGGGGATGTTTTATAAGCGGAGAGACTATTCGGTGGTGGAGAATGGAAAAAATCCGATTGTGGAGCAGATTTATCTAGGGCGAGATTTGACTGGTATGAAGGCAGTTATTGTGGACGACATGATTGCGACAGGAGGATCGGTATTGGACGTGGCAGAAGAATTAAAAAAGAGAGGGGCAAGGGAAGTGTTGGTGGCGGTGAGTTTTGCTTTTTTCACTGAGGGAATTGCGGAGTTTAGTAAGGCGGTAAAGGAGGGGAAAGTGGATGAAGTATGGACAACAAATCTGTCTTATTTGCCGGAGGAACTCAAAGAGCAGGAATGGTTGAAGGTGGTGGATTTGGCTCCTGATTTAGCGAGGAGAATTTATGATTTGGCGGCGTGGCTGGGAGTGGAAAAACCGGTGGAGGCGGAAATGCCAGTTTTGAGGCGGTGAGGATCAAGTTTATAGGCGGGGGGGC
>WRMU01000058.1 GCA_009776965.1 Microgenomates group bacterium
AGATCAAAAAGGCGGATTTCTTTACTAGGAAGAAGAACAGTGGCAAACTTGGTGTCTTTGGCTTGGATGATGGCGCTAGTGCCGGCGGAGCGAACACATTTGGCTTTTTTCCCCGGGGTGAGCTCGAGATTATGGATGGGTAGACCAACGGGAATATCGGCCATTTTGAGAGTGTTGCCCGCTTTGATTTCTGCCTGAGGGTGATTGATGATTTTATCACCTGCTTTAAGGCCTTCGGGAGCGAGGATATAGCGTTTCTCGCCGTCAACATAAAAAACTAGAGCAATATTAGCGGAGCGATTAGGATCATATTCAATTTGCTTTACGATGCCTTCCACGCCGACCTTGTCTCTCCTCCAGTCGATGATGCGTAGTCTCTTTTTAACACCGCCACCGCGATGGCGGACACTGATATGCCCTTGGCTGTCGCGACCTTGGCGCTTTAGATGGCCACTCATCAGGAGAGACTTCTCGGGCTTGCCCTTATGTAGGGAACTTCGATCTAAGTCGATACGGTGGCGGCGGGCAGGAGAGGTGGGTCTAACTTTTTTGAGCATATTACTTCTCCATACCTTCTATATCGAATAAGTCAATTTTTTGGTCGGCAGCCAATTGCACCATAGCTTTTTTGACGCGGGGCTGGACGGCGCGCAGTCTTTTGCGGCCAGTTTTTTTGGTGTGGGAATGCCCGAGAACGGTATTAACCGAAATAACTTTAACGCCAAAAAGCTCCTCGATGATGGCCTTGATTTGGTTTTTCTCGGCGGTGCGGGCCACTTCAAAAACATAGGTGTTTTTTTGCGCGGCTAACTGCAGCGTTTTTTCGGTGACTAGTGGTTTTTTAATAATATAGTTGATCATGATTACTTCTTTTTGGGTTTAAGGCGTTCCTCTAGAGATTTGAGTGCAGAAGTGGTAAATAAGAGGTGGTGGGCATTCAAAACTTGGAGGGTATTGAGGCGGCGAGAGCTGACGAGCAAAACTTGAGAGAGGTTGCTTAAGCTGCGGCGGGCCTCGGGACTAATATCATCGGCTACCCAGATAAGGCGAGCGTCGTCTTGGAGTTTATCTTTGAGCAGGGTATAAGCGGTTTTGGTTTTTCCGTCGAGCTCAAGAATACCGTCATTGACGGAGGAATTGGGTTTTTGCCAAGAAAGAGCGCTTAGGAGAGCGGCCTTTTTCATTTTGGTGGGGAGAGTGAGGGAATGGTTTTGCTCTCCGGTGGGGCCAAAAGCCACACCGCCACCGACAAAAATGTTGGGGTTGCGAGCGCCATGGCGGGCATTGCCGGTGCCTTTTTGGCGGAACCATTTTTTGTGGGTGCGGTTGATTTCGGAGCGAGTTTTGGTTTTGGCGGTGTCTTGGCGTAAGTTGGCCAAGTAAACTCGAGTGGCTTGAGCTAATAGCTCTTGGTTGATGGGGGTGTCGAAGATGCTGGTGGGTAATTTATTAGCTGCTGGCATTACTTGGTGGTTTCTTCTGGTTGGGTTTTTTCTTTGGTTTCTGCTACTGTTGCTTCCTTGGTTTCATCTGTTGGGGTGGGGGCTTCTGACTCGGGTTTGGCTTCTGCTGCTGGAGTAGTATCTTCCTTGGCTGGAGTGGTGGTTTCTTCTTTCTCCTTTTCATCTTCCTTGATCCCAGAGGCGGCTTTGTTCAAAAGAATGGCTTTTTTGAGGGAGCCGACTTTGGTGAGGCGAAGAATACCCTTATTAGCGCCGGGGGTGGGGCCGGAGAGCCAGATTTCATTGCTGGTCTCGTCGATATGGACAACAATTAAACCTTTGACGGTGGTGAGGGCATCGCCCATATGTCCGGCCATGAGATGGCCTTTATAGACACGTCCAGGGGTGGTGCCTTGGCCGATGGAGCCGGGCGCTCTTTCGCGATCGGTCTGGCCGTGGGTGGCGGGGCCACCAGCGAAACCATGACGCTTAACCACACCAGCAAACCCTTTGCCTTTGGATCTGCCTTGGACGGCGACAATGTCGCCAACTTGGAGGATACTGCTGATACTGAGAACTTCGCCTTCTTTGACGCTGGATACATCGGAGTATTCACGGATACCTTTAATTTGTTTGGCACCAGCGGCGATATTAACCTTTTCTAATCTTGTTTTAAGAGGTTTGCTCATGGACTTCATTTTTTTGGAGCCATAGGCAACTTCGATGATCTGGCAGGCAGTGCGGTTATAAACGGGGCTAGTGTCTTGCCTATCCTTGACTTGTTTTTGGGCGATGCTGACTATGCGATTATCCTCGACCTTACATTTGGTAATAGGAAGTCTCTTGCCAGCAGAAGTCCAAGCTTGAGCCATGGAAATCTTGGTAGCGAACAATTGCGATAACATAGTCTTACATCTTAATGCGAATATCTACACCGGCGGGCAATTCCAAATGCATTAGGGTATCAATAGTTTTATTGGTGGGATCGACAATGTCGATGAGTCTTTTGTGGGTGCGGATGACATAATGTTCTTGAGCGTCCTTATCGGTATGGGGGGAAGCAAGGACGGTGAACCATTTTTTGTCGATGGGGAGAGGTACGGGGCCGACAACTTTGGCGCCAGTGGTAAGGGCGGTCTCGATAATTTTGTGGGCGGTATTATCAATAACGCGGTGATCATAAGATTTTAATCTCACGCGGATTTTATACTGGTTTTTTAAGTCTTTAGCTGCCATATATTTCCTCTTGAAAGCAAGAATTGAGATTATACACCAAATCTCTCGGCAAAGCAATACTTGATACCTGATCTTTATGGAGGGAATTATTCACTCACCTAAGTTTCAGGGGTTGGTTTGCCAACTTGCTCGGTTTGAGAGGTGTATTATAACATAGCTATGTTATAATGGAAATATTATGGCAGAAGTCCACCATTTGACCGACGACAACTCAACTTCTTTTTTGAAGGACAAGGAGGTGGTGGTGGTGAAGTATTATGCAGCTTGGTGTGGACCATGCCAAATTACTTCGCCGATTTTCCATGATTTAGCGGCAGGGAGTTTTGCGACTAATCATCCAGAGATAAGTTGGGCGGAAGTGGATATTGATGAGGCGCTAGACACGGCGACCGATCAAGGAGTGATGAGCATTCCAACTTTTATTGTGTATAAGAAAGGTGAGGAAGTGGAGAGATATATTGGGTCGGTGACGGCGGTGGGAATGCAGGCTATTATTGAGCGCAATTTGTAGAAATATGAATCAGAAACAGTATGAGCGGGTGACACGAGAGATACGTAATCAGGTGTTTAGTTTTGTCGGCGAGAGAAAAGAAGAATTAGAGCAAGAAATCTCTGAGGTCGAGAAAAAAGAACAGGAGGGTTCGTTGACACAAGAGCTTGAGCAACACTATCTGAGCCTATGGCGGATTTATA
>WRMU01000059.1 GCA_009776965.1 Microgenomates group bacterium
GAAAACCTGAAGATACGAGAAGGGAGAGCGAGGCGCATACGGCTGCAAAATCAAGCGCTGGCAGGATTGACAGTGGCCGACAACTTGATGGCTTTGGCGGTGCAGATGAAAGCGTTGAGTCCTAAGCAATTAGACTCTTGGAGTAAAAAACTATCCGGTTTGCGGGCTAGAATATTAGGATGGATTAAATCAGATCTTGAACAAATCGAAAAAATGACTCATTAGGTTCTACTCGATAAGTCCGAATTCGGGCAACACGACGAACGTGTTCAATGTTAATGCGAACAACACGACTAATTCGCTCAACAATAACAATGCGAACAACAACAATGGGGTTCTGCCCTAGGATTTGGTTTTTTATGTGGCGAGGGATGTGTGCAATAACAAAATTGGCCCATGCGTCCAATTTGGCCGAGCCATCGCCCAACCAAAGGCGAGTAAAATCTATCGGTTGTTTTTTAGTAAACAACGAGAAAAAAAGACAGTTATAGACTAGCTTCTATGAAAAGACGTTTTAGACCTAAAAAAACTGTCCGGTGTGATAGTTTTGCTGATCTCACTAGTATTGAGGCCTTGTATGAGGCCTTTTTACTGGCCAAAAAGGGCAAAAGCGGGAAGGGAGCAGTCATAAAGCTAAAAAATAATTTATGGGCCAATTTGGGCTATCTGGCAGAAATGCTGCAGACAAAACGATATAGATTGAGGAAGGAGAATTATGAGATTTTTATGGTGACAGAGCCCAAGGAGAGGGTGATTATGTCGCTGCCTTTCAAGGACCATTTGGTGCAACATGCTTTGTGTTTTTATTTGCGCCCGAGGCTGGAGAGGCATTTTGTGACGGCGAATTGTGCCAATCGGAATTATAAAGGCACTCATTATGGAATTAGATTGTTTCGACAACATCTGGCTGAGGGGACGAGACGCTATGAGCAATTATATTGCTTAAAGATGGATATAAAGGGATTTTTCTATAATATTGACAGGGAGATATTAAAAAGCAAGCTGAGGCGAATGATTGATGACAAGGATGTTTGGTGGCTGGCAGAGATGATTTTGGACGCGACGCCGGATTTGGTGGACCCAGATACTGGACTGGAAAAAAAGGGCAAGGGGCTGGCGATTGGGAACTTGATGAGTCAGTTTTGTGCGATTTTTTATTTGTCGGATCTCGATCATTTTATTAAAGAGCAGCTGCAAATTAGGTATTATGTGCGCTATATGGATGATTTGGTGTTGGTGCACCCAGATAAGGAGTATTTACGCTACTGTTTGATGGCGATTAGGGATTTTGTGGAGGCAGAAAAGCTGGAATTGAATAATAAGACGCAGATTTTTAGGATGAGTCAGGGAGTGGATTTTTTGGGGTGGCATTTTTATATTGGCGGGCAGGGAAAGATTTACCAACTGTTGCGCAAGGATTCGAAGGTGCGCCGCAGGAGGAAAAATAAGGAGATGATGAAGGCATATGCGAGGGCTAATACGGACAGGGAGAGAGAGGAGATCGCCAAACAAACCAAACAGAGCTATGCGAGTTGGTTGGGACATGCGAAACATGGCAATACTTATCGTTTAAGGCAGAAGATGAGTAAAGAGCTGGTGCTGAGGGGCGGCGGGTATTGACAGATGGTTTTTTTACCTTCATAATAGGGGGTTATAAAGAGCCTATGAAAGACATTCCACCGTTTTCTTCACCTAAGAAATCACTACAGAGGAAGTTTTGTCTGCTGGTAGTGGGAGCAATTATGGCAGGGGTGCTGGCGGGGAATCCTCAAAGCGTTTCCGCCCAAACCACCCTCGGCAGCATGAGTATTGGCCAGATTTTCCAAATCGCTCCCAACTCCGGAACCTACATGTGCGGCGCCTCCACTTGTACCTCCAATGGCGCAGCAGCAGAACCCTACAAGCTAATGTACTCCGGCCTTTCCGACGGAGCTACCAGAGGCTTTATCATGATAGATAACTACTGTGCTTGGAGAAGTGCGGATTGTACTCATGCATATAATAACTCCCCCGGGGTAAAATACTGGTACGGAACCTCATTCAACTCTAATGCTGGTAACACCACCTATAACAATGACCTTGGCGGTGGCCGCCAAAGTCAGCACATCCTGATGCAATTAGAAAACTTCTATAACTCTCTCCCCGCCACCATCGGCGGAGTAGCTAAGGCCACCGCCATCCCCTCCAGAACCTTTAATATGATTGGTATTCCTTGGACCTCCGGTACTGGAGCTATCTCCTCAGGAGTTTGCCAGACCTCTACTAATTCCACCCCCTATGGCAATATCCAAGCTACCTTCACTGGAACCATTGGTTCCTCAGGCACCTGCACTATGACCTCCCGCGTCTCTTTACCCTCAGTGGAAGAATGGTTGGGAGGCCTCTATGGTTATGGATATTACCCTCCTTCTGGCACACTAGGCTACGCCTTCTGTCAAGCCAGATATGGTGCTGCGGGATGCAATCAAGCTGGTTCTACAGTAGATGGTCTGGCTACCACTGCTACTAATAAGTTCAATCAATCCAACTACCTTAAACGTCCCTACTATCCTTGGCTTAGAAGCCCGCATTCGGGCAACACGACGAACGTGTTCTATGTTAGTGCGAACAACACGACTTATTCGCTCTCCGTGACTTTGCGAGCCTCAGCTATGGGGTTCTGCCCTGGCTTTATTTTCAATCTTCAATCCCAATCTCGTCTGGAGCAGGCACCTATGCTAATCCTTACACACTTGGAGTCCTGAACACATCGCCGACTTTGAATCTTTCAAATCCTACTGCGTCCACCTTTCTCAACTCCACTACGGTAGTCGTATCAGGAACAGTCACGGATCCAGACTCAGGACAGACTTTGACCATACGATACAATTTGGATACTACAGTGGGGAACGGAACATCGGGAGGCGGAAGCGCGCTCACGACAGTGAGCGCGCCGGCCACAAATGGCCCCTTTAGTGGTAATATTACCGCAGCGGCGGGGAGTAGGACGGTCCACGTCTGGGTATGTGACGGGACGGCATGCTCGACGGCGGTGAGTAGAACATTCACTGTGGATACTACTGCCCCCACTTTCACCCTCTCCCCCACTCCAACAGGGACTAGCAACTGGACAACAGCTACTGCCGTGACCGTTGCTCCCGCTGACGAAGTCGGCGGGAGCGGGGTGGCGGAGACTAGGTATTCCACTACTAATAATCTAAACGCCACTTGTACTGGCGGAGGGAGTGTGGGGACTTCGGTTACTCTCGCGGCGGGGGCGAATAATATCTATGTCTTT
>WRMU01000060.1 GCA_009776965.1 Microgenomates group bacterium
GAGTTAGTGGAGGTTTGGCAGTTGCCGGAGGAGATAGCTCCTGAGCCAGAGGTATAGGGAATACCGATCATGTTGAAGGTTCTGGTTGGTATGGCGGTGGCCTTGGCCACTCCGCCGATAGTGGTGGGGAGAGAGTTGTAGAAGTTTTCTAATTGCATCAGGATATGTTGACTTTGGCGGCCACCGCCAAGGTCATTATTGTGGGTGGTATTACCAGCATTGGAGTTGAACGAAGTTCCATACCAGCGTTTTACCCCAGGGGAATTATTATATGCATAAGTACAATCCGCACTCCTCCAAGCACAGTAGTTATCTATCATGATAAAGCCACGAGTGGCTCCATCGGAGAGGCCGGAGTACATTAGTTTGTAGGGTTCGGCGGCGGCGCCATTGGAGGTACAAGTGGAGGCACCGCACATAAAGGTCCCTGAGTTGGGAGCTATTTGGATGATTTGACCGCGAGTGAGGGCGCCGAGGGTGGTTTGGGCAGAGACTGGTTGAGGACGAAGGAAAAGAGACAAAAGTAGGCAGACAAAAATCTTCTGACAGCTTTTCGACTTTCGATGTGTTGACCATTCTACCACTAGAGGTATTCTTGAAAAGGCTGTGTTTCTATAAACGGTGAGCAATTTATAAAACCCTAGAAAGGAGAAAAGTTTGTTAGAAGATTTTTGAATGTCAGAAGACTTTTGGAAAACAGAAAGCAGTTTTGATTTTAGGGAACTAACAAATCCTATTTGTGTGTGTGTGTGTGTGTGTGTGTGTGTGTGTGTCTGGAGAAGCTATCTGTACTTAGACAGACGCAGCGGAAAGATGGCGGTAGCTGAGAGCGAAGGAACATCGTGGTGTAAGTGTAACATACATTAGGGTTGGCGGGAAGTCTCAAGGTTGACGAACTTGAGTTTTTTGCCCAAAAAGCCGAGAGTGATTTCTCCGGGGGGGCCATTGCGGTGTTTGGAGATTTTGACGGTGACTTGGTCGCGAGTGTCTTCGTCTTTGCGATAGAGGAACATCACCACATCAGCGTCTTGTTCGATGGCGCCGGATTCACGCAAGTCGCTGAGCTGAGGAACTTTAGTGCCGGCGCGACTTTCCAGAGCGCGGTTGAGCTGAGAGAGAGCGAGGACGGGGATTTTGAGTTCGCGAGCGATGTTTTTGAGGCCTTGGGAGATTTCGGCGACTTCTTGGACGCGATTGTCTTTAGTCCGGCCAGTGGCGAGTTGGAGGTAATCGACGATGAGCATGTCGATTTGATGCTCGGACATAAGGCGGCGGGCTTGAGTGCGCATTTCAAAGATGGAAAGACTGGGAGTGTCGTCGATAAAAATCTCGGCTTCGGAAAGAACACCCATAGCTTCGGAGAGTTTGGGGAGATCAACGTCTTGGTCAAGGCGACCGGTCTTTAATTTGAAGCCGTCAATGTCTCCTTGGGCGGAGAGAAGGCGATTGACGAGTTCTTCGCTGCTCATTTCGAGAGAGAAAAAGGCGACACGTTTTTTCTTAACAACAGTGAGATATTGAGCGATATTAAGGGCAAAAGCGGTTTTACCAGTACCGGGGCGAGCGGCGAGAATGAGGAGATTGGAGGGATGCATGCCGGAGAGAATATTGTCGAGAGCAGTAAAACCAGTAGGGAGGCCTTGGAAGGCAGCGCCGTTTTTGCGCAATTCCTCGAGACGATCGAAGCTATCGCTAAGAGCTTCTTGAATGGGAATAAAATTGCGGCGTCTTTTGTTAGCGGAAATGGAGAGGACTTTTTGTTCGGCGAGGTCGAGAATGTCGCGGGTTTCTTTGCTTTCGTCGAAGGCGAGAGTGGCAAGGTCGCCGCCTAGGGAAATGATTTGGCGCTTGACGTAGTTGTCGGCGACGAGTCGGGCATATTCAACAACGTTGGCGCTAGTGACAAGCTGAGCCACCAGTTCTCCGAGATAGGCGGCGTCAACGCCAGTGGCCTTCATTTTTTTGAGCTCAGCGGCAACAGTTAAAACGTCAATAGCGGCGTTTTTTTCGTAGAGATTGCGGCAGGCTTGAAAAATAAGCTGGTGCTTAGGTTCGTAAAAACTGGCAGGGGTAATGATGTTGGCGATTTTGGTGATAACTTGGGGATCAAAGAGGGTGGCGGCGAGGACAGAGCGCTCAGCAGGGAGGTCATGAGGGGGCGTTTTAAGGTCCGGCATAAGGCCAATTATAGCATAGAAATGATGGTATAATAGCGGGGCACTCCCCGATAGTGTAATGGCAGCACCTCAGATTCTGGCTCTGATGATCTAGGTTCGAATCCTAGTCGGGGATCATAAGGTTTGCTTATGATAGAAAACATTAGAGTTATTCGTTGGGTTGGGATGGGCTTCTTTCTTTTGTTTGCTCTTGGGTGCCTGGGAAATGGCTCTGGATACTTTATTGTTTTTTTGACAAGCCTACTACTTGCTTTCGCGGTGTCTCCATTAGCAGATTCAATCTATCAAAAGTTTAAGTTCGGCTGGGATGTAAAAATAATCATAGTGGCTGCTTTATCGTTTGTCTGGATGGCTTCGTTTCTCACTACTCCAGACCGACCAAAACAAGAAGAAGGTCAGCAAGAGATTGTTCAAGAACTTGAGGAGGTAGAAGCAACACCAGTTCCAACACCAGAGCCTACGCCAACACCAACCCCCGAACCAACTCCTACGCCGACACCAGTTCCCACTCCTACGCCTACTCCACAACCAACTCCTACTCCAAAACCGACTCCAGCTCCGGTGTCTCCGGCGCCAGCGGTGGAAACGCCGCCAGCGTCTCAGACAAATGTGGCTCCACCAGCTGCTACTTGTCCTAAAAACTGCACCGAGGCGAGAGCGATGGGCATGACAAATATGACACGAGACCATGAGTGCTACCGTAGCAGTTTGGATAGAGACAATGATGGCATCGCTTGTGATAAGTAAGGTAGGATATGCTTGGCAGCAATTAAAGATATGGGCAAAGGCCGACGCTATTATCTGGTAAAAAATATATCGCCCCAATTGAAAGATAATAAATGAGCAAATAGGCTGGACAGTGTTATGTCCTGATTTTATCCGTAGTGTAGAATCAGGGATTTTTCGAGAAGAAAGGTAGGTTTTTGGATATTGCGGTGGATAGGGTTTAGGGTTATGTAATGTGACAGGACATTCTGCACTATTTCCACTCTCTTAGATATTGATTCGGACTTTTTCCTTTCAAACCACAATGAGGAAGGTCATTGTAGTAGCTATTCCATAATGCTAATTGATAATTATAC
>WRMU01000061.1 GCA_009776965.1 Microgenomates group bacterium
GCTTAGTTTTTCGCCAGAGCCGCCGGTTTTGCCGAGATGGACGGCAGATAACACGCTTTATCTGGGAGAATTGTCGCTGAGCGGGGAATTGAGAGCGATTAGAGGAGCACTTCCCTTGGTACTGGCGGCTCGAGAAATGGGGTTTAGGAATATTGTGATCCCTGAGGGGAATGCGGCGGAAGTGGCTATTATTAGCGCTAAAGGAATTAATATTTATCCTTTGCGGAAAATGACCGATTTATGGCAAGAAGAAGTAAGGCCGTTGACACCGAAGGTAATAAGAAATAAAAAAAGGGGAGGAAGTGAGACGGCGAGAGGGGTGGATTTGAGTGATATTTGTGGACAGGTGGTGGCAAAAAAATGCTTGGAGATTTCGGCAGCAGGAGGACATAATTTACTGATGATTGGGCCACCCGGTGCGGGAAAGAGTATGTTGTCGCAAGCACTGGGATCAATTTTGCCAGATTTGACTGAGGAGGAAATGATTGAAATCACTAAAATCTATTCTATTTGCGGTCTGAATCAGGGAGGGTTAATCACAAAGCGACCTTTTCGTTCTCCCCACCACAGTATCAGCGCGGTGGGATTATTGGGCGGGGGAAGTAATTTGCGCCCCGGAGAAATTAGCTTGGCCCATCGGGGGGTTTTGTTTTTGGACGAGTTTCCGGAGTTTGCTCGTCACGTGGTGGAGGCGATGCGTCAACCATTGGAGGCAGGCGAGATTAATATTGCTAGAGCGGCAGGGCAGGTGACTTTCCCAGCACAATTTACCTTGGTGGCGGCAGCCAATCCTTGTCCTTGTGGTTATGCTGACAGTAAGGATGAGCAGCATCAATGCGTATGTAGTAGGGCGGCGAGAGAAAACTATCTTAATAAATTGTCGGGACCAATGATGGATAGGTTTGATCAAAACCTGCAAGTGAGTGCGGTGGAGTTTGCGGATTTGGCGAGAGGGCGAGGAGAGGGGAAAGGCGAAACTTCAGTGATAGTGCGCGAGCGGGTGAAAAAAGCGCGCCGAAGACAGCAGGAGCGATTAGCTAATACGCCTTATAGGGTTAATGCTCAAATTGTGTCAGCGGACCTAGCAGCTCTTTGTCCGATGAGTAAAGAAGCTCATGAAATGCTGCTGAAGGCGGCGAGTCAATTTTCTCTGTCGGCGCGGAGTTTTTTCAAAATCCATCGAGTGGCACAGACGATTGCGGATTTAGAAGAAGAAAAAATTATTGGTTTTCCTCAAGTGGCGCAGGCGTTGCACTATCGGAGAGATTGATATAGTTAGCAATTGACAAATATGGTTTGTTATGATATAATGGAGGGTAGCTAGGAAGGTTCACCCCTCACCGGGTAGTACGTTCCTAGACTTAAAAATTCGAGGATTAAGTTCGTCGCTCCTGGACAGGCGGTGAGCAGTTACCTCGAATTTTTTTGGAGGATATGTTATAATTTACTTCCTTAAAGGTGATTAGCTCAGTTGGTTAGAGCGCTATCCTGATAAGATAGAGGTCAATGGTTCGAGTCCATTATCACCTACTTATATTCGCCGCCGCCAAGCATCTTATAGTCACAATCGTGTTCGCTAAAGTCGTCGTTTAAGAGGTAGCGTCTAGCCTGCATAAGGATGAAGCTAGAGGCAGTTTTGGGAAGGCCGGCGGTATGGATGCGGCGAAGCGAGTAGGCGTAGGTGGGGTCGGAGAGAAGGGAAAAGCGCCCCCCTGCTTTAATGACATCTTCAATAAATAAGCCATCCTCTAGGATTTTAGTGTTGGTACGGAACTTGACTTTCTTGGACATGGCACGGGAAACACCAATGAGCGCTCCAAAGGCACTGGGGCGATCGGAAGTTTCTACAGCGCGTAACAAAGTATTTAAGAAGGTGGCGGTGGTTTTGTTGAGGCGGTTACGACTGTCTTTATCATTGAGATGAATGAGAGTGGAAAACACGTCAAAACGTTTTTTATGTCTGGCACCGAGAGTGGTGCGTTCAATATGGTATTTGATGCCTTGGAGAAAGAAGGGAGGCAGTTCCACGTCAGCGTCCATAAAGATGACCCACTCGCCGTCGGCGTGAGAGGCGCCGAGATTGCGCTGGAAGGCTACATTTCTTTTGTCGGAGGTGATGGTGGTAAGATCGAGTTTTTTAGCAAAAGAGGCAGCGCGAGACACTGTTTTGTCTTCGCTGACAGCATCAATATGAATAATATTAAAATCGGAAAAAGTCTGGGCGGCCAGATTACGTAATAATACGGGGAGACATTTTTCTTCATTAAGAGTGGGGATGACAATAGTAAAGAAAGGCATACGAGCTTATTATATAACAAAAATTAGTAGTTTTTGTGTTATACTAAAAAGCATCAATATGAGTGAAGTTTTTTTGTCGGTGGTGGTGCCGAGCTATAATGAAATGAAAAATGTGGAGCGGGGAGTTTTGGATGAGATTTTGGGGTATCTGAGGAAACAAACTTACACTTGGGAGGTGATTTTTAGTGATGACGGGAGCACTGACGGGACGGCGGACGCGATCGAGGAATGGATAAAACAGCAAAAAACTAAGGGTTTGGCAGTGGTGCACAATGAGCATGCTGGCAAGGCGCAGACTATTATCTCGGGAATGAAAGAGGCTACGGGGGAATGGAGATTGTTTGTAGATTTTGATCAATCGACGCCGCTTGAGGAGATAGAGAAGCTATGGAAATATAAAGATGATGGCTATGGCATTATTTTTGGCTCGCGGGAAGGAGAGGGAGCAAAAAGGGAAAAAGAGCCAGTGATGCGCCACATCATGGGGAGAGGATTTAATTGGTTGGTGCAGATTTTGGCAGTGCCGGGGGTGAGAGATACACAGTGTGGTTTTAAGATGTTTTTGGGGACGACGATTGATTATTTATTGCCGCAATTGAAGATTTATACGCAGGAAAAAAATATCAAAAAGGATGCGTTTACTGGGGCGCTGGACGTGGAGTTGTTGTTGTTGGCGCGGAAAAAACATATTCCCTTCAAAGAAGTGGAGATTGTATGGCATCATCATGCCACGGACAGAGTGGCGCCGATTAAGGATTCTTGGCGGATGCTGGTGGATATTATTAGGATTCGCTTGGCGCACTGGTGATATGAAGGAGAAGTTTACTGTTTGGATAAAAAATGAGGGTTGGATGCTGTTGGCGGCAAGCGT
>WRMU01000062.1 GCA_009776965.1 Microgenomates group bacterium
AAAAATTGATGCTCAACGTGCAGATAGCACGTCTGCGCTCAATTTTTGTCCAAAACAGTCAAACTCATCTAATCTGGAAAGTATCAGCGTTGGTGTGGTGGAGCCGATGGCGGGGAAGCAACAATGGAAGGACAGGGCCTATCCGATAAGGACTTGGAGGATTAGGACTTTTTATGGAGTGGGGGTGGGGAAGATGATGCATTGGTGGTTGAAGAAGCGAAAGAAGCTAAGTAATCCGATGCAATATATGGGCGATGAGGATGAGAAATTGCATGAAATGACGAGTATGGCTAAGCGCTCAGTGAGAGAAAAAATGAGAGAACATAATCTGGAAAAAGAATTGACGAGAAGGCGCAAAATAGCTATGGTTTATTATCAAAAACTGGGTGCGGAAAAGAGGTTTTTGGAGGTGACGAGCGCGAATATCCAAAATGGGAGTTTGGTGCGCTATCCGGTGAAGTTAAAGAATAAAGAACAGCGCGAAAAGTTGGTGAGAGCGCTGGAGCGGAGAGGGTTTTATTTGGGGGATGTTTGGTATGATACGGTGGTGGCGCCGAGTAAGTATTTTGGTAAATCGAAGTATAAAAGAAGGAGCTGCCCGAGGGGGGAGAAGTTGGCGCAAGTAATTTTTAATTTGCCGACGCATAGGAATATTAGCGAGAAGGAGGCGAGGAGGCTGGGGGAGGTGGTGGAGAGGTTGGGGTAGGCTGGTGCTTTGATTGATTAATTGATATTTTGTTTCTATCTGTGTTTATTTTTGGAAAGATTCTCTGCTATAATCAAACTTAGTATGGAAAACAAAGTTGCAATTTACCAGAGTAAGAATGGGGACCTGTCGATTGAGGTGAAGTTTGATGGGGAAACTGTTTGGCTCAACCGCCACCAAATTGCTGAACTTTTTGGGCGGGATGTGAAAACTATTGGTAAGCATATTAATAATGCTCTTGATGAGGAATTAGAGGGTTTTTCAACTGTCGCAAAATTTGCGACAGTTCAAAACGAAGGAGGACGCTCTGTTGAGCGTCAGATTGAGCACTATAGTCTTGATGCGATCTTGTCGGTTGGGTATAGAGTGAAATCGAGAGAGGGTGTACGTTTTAGGATTTGGGCCAATAAGGTTTTGAAGTCCTATTTACTAAAAGGGGTGGCTATTAATCAGAAACGCCTTGATCAGCTCAACAAAATATTGGAAATTACTAGTCGCAGTGAGATTACTGAGGTGGCGGGGGTGGCTGACGTGGTGAAAAATTATACTACCGCTTTGAATTGGTTGGAGAAGTATGATGAGGGGGAATTGCCGGTTGTTGAGGGTAAAAATCCAGATTATCAACTTACTTATGAAGAAGCTAGATCGGTTTTGGATGGTTTAGAGTTCTCGCAAACTAATAGCAATTTTGCTCGCGAGCGTAATGAAAGCTTTAAGGGGGTGATTGCTGCTCTCTATCAAACTTTTGGAGGGCAGGAACTCTATGCTAGTGTGGAAGAAAAAGCTGCCAATCTTCTTTATTTGATAATTAAAGACCATCCGTTCTATGATGGGAATAAACGCTCGGCGGCGGCGCTTTTCGTGTATTTCTTAGCTAAAAACAAATCGCTAAACAATATCAATAATAATACTCTGACAGCAATTGCTCTGATGGCGGCGTTGAGTAAGTCAGAAGAAAAAGAGATGATAATTTTGTTGGTGATGAACTTTTTGGCTAGTTAAGTGGGTTCCGTAGTTGGGGGTGGGTGTTCAGTTTTTTTAGGGCTTGTTAATTTCTATTTTTTACTTCATAATAAGCATTGCTTAAACATATTTGGTGTGGATCTCGATTTTTTCGTAGGTTTGCGTCCAAACGCCAGAAAGGCAACTTTCGGGAAACAGTTTGGATGTATCCTTTCGAGGTTCTCAAATATGTTTAAGCAACCCAAGAGTTGCCTTTTTGTAGCGGCGGCTCGATGGAGAGCCTATGCATACTTTACTGACGCGACTGATTTCTCCGGTTAAAAAAGTTATAAAGGGGGTTTGTTTTTACTTAGTGGTGGTTGGAGCGGTGTTAGCTCGCCCTCAACTAGCTTTAGCCCAGACTGCCCTTTCTGACCCTTCCATGAAAGGCAAGGTGATTGACTTGGGCGATGGTAATCCTTGGCTAGTGGTCCAGTCAACTGCCCAAACTGGCACTAAGAGTGGCTATGTATATATCATGGCGATGTATAACTATGGTAATTATGCTTGGGGACTAAGCAACACTAACCCTAGTACTGCCATTTCTACAACTTCCGACGTTGGCACAATTTACACTAATCTTCCCGCCACTATTGACGGAGTAGCTAAAGCAGTGGCTCTCGGCTCTCATACTTGGCAATGGGATAGCTGCACTCAAACTGGTTCTTGCACTAATACAGTCACTTCCGTTTCTCCCATCTCTTTTGTTTCTTATCGAGAATGGCAAGGAACTACCCTTGACGCTTGGGGCGACATTGAGTCGGAGCCCTCTTTTGGATCTGTGGGTCAGCTATTTTGCACGGCTTGGAAAGGGATTGTTTGTGTAGGCTCGGGCATCAGTAGCAATTTTAACTATCCGTGGTTACGATCTGGAACTACTCTTGACTCGGGGAGTGCGTGGAGTATCGGCGGTAGTCCTTTGACGGGAGGGATGATGAGTGGACGTGACGTGACATTGTCGTATGGCTCTCTCCCCATCGCTTGGCTCTCATCTAGCTTTTGCACGTCTGGAGGCTTGGGGACTTATGCTTCTCCTCATACGCTGGAAGTTTGTAATACCCCTCCTACCCTCCCCACCCCCGACCCCACAGTAACCAACTCAGCCGATCCTAGCATCGGGGCTTTTGCCAGTTATGTTAGTGAGTACTCTAGCCTAACCCTAGCAGGAACAGTAAATGACTTAGATGTAGGCCAAACCCTAACTATCCAATACCAAATAGATAGTACTGCAGGGAGCTGGTCTAACTTAACTACCCTCACCGCTAATGGTAGTAATCAACCTTGGTCGGGAACAGTAAATCTACCAGCAGGTTTATCTGCTGGTAGTCATACCATCTACATTAGAGTCTATGATGGATATACTTATTCTCCTAATAAGTCAGTAAACTTT
>WRMU01000063.1 GCA_009776965.1 Microgenomates group bacterium
CATTCTCCGCGCCCGCCGTCTGGATCACAATTGTTCCATAGCGCAGTAATGTTTCCCAAAAACCATTCGATTTCAAACTATGATCTTGGATTTTATCAGTTTTCATAATCGAAATATCGCTGCTCAAAATTGTGTCAAAAGCCACATCAATCAGTCTCTCGTCGGTAATAATATACACATTAAAAAACCAAGTCACTATCACATGCAACAAATATCCCGCAATCGCTAAATAACTCAACAAACACGCGCCAATCAGCAGTCTTAAGCCACTCACTTCTCTCATCAACTCCACTTGACAAACCATGATCGGCACAAACAACAACATCGCCACCACTAGCAGCTTAGGCACAAACACAATCCAGTGTTGCCTCACCACCAACAAAATCTCCTCATCTTCTAGCAAAACACTCGACTTCATTTTTTTGGGCAAAGCAATCATCGACCACCACTTCTTCTCATCGCCTCTCCAGTTTTCCAGTGTCGGCGCGTATTTTCTTGGGTCGCGCCTTGGAACTTCCTTCTTTCCTGCCATAATCTCTATTATACCACTCATCTCACTAGGGCAAAAATGTCCGCCCACTCCGTCTGTGCGCTCGCTACTCCTGCGCTCATTTCTGTTTCCAGCGCCGTCCAAGCTTTGGTCTTTTTATCATAAGCATAAATAACTCCCTCGCCCTCAATTGTCACCGTCATTGTCCCGCTAGGAGCAGTTTCTGTGCTACTTAATTGATAGGCCAAGACCACCTTCGCTCCATCTCTCTCATTTTCCTCGTCATTTACCTCAATCACCTCGCCCTCCAACCCGCTCGGCAGTCCAGCACTATTAGTGATAACATAATTTTGCAATCTCTCCAAAGCCTTGCCTTCAATCGTAAACAGTCCATCTTTAGAAGTAGCCTTGGTTTGTGTCCTGCTCGTGTTCTCAATGTAGTTAAACCCGCTCGCCACCGCATAATTCTCTCCTCCGCCACTAAACGTAATTTGCACTCTCCCGCCGCCTAACCCGCTGTAATGGATACAAGCCCCTCCGGCGCTACAACTGCCCAATAAACTTTCCGCTTGCGCTGGTAAGCTACTAATATCAACAATCCCCATTGACCCTTGCAGGCCAACCGGATTTTCCGTTTCCGGCACTCCAATATCTCTCCCCGCTGCGTTCTTCGCGCTCGCTCCTCCCACTTCTGTTTCCAATACGTATTCCGCTTCCTTAGCGTCTTTTTCTATAGTTTCGATCACAATTCTCAAACTCCTCCCTTCTCGCCCTGTAAAAGGAATAACCTCAATATACGGTCGCTCACTTATCGCTATCACATTGGTCGGCACGCTAATGCGTCTCCTAGTAGTTGGAGCTTCTTCCTCCATAGCTGGCTCATTTCCTTTGCTCATCCTCCATGCTATCACTCCTCCAACCACTCCCACCACCGCCACTGCCGCCACTACTATTGGTAATGTTTTATTTTTCTTTTTAGCCATAGTTTTCTAGTTTTGTTAGCGCCCCTTCCAAGCGTTTCACTACTTTTTCTTTACCCAACACTTCCATTGTCTCAAAGAGTGGGGGAGTGGCCTTCTTTCCTGTCACCGCCACTCTCACCATCATAAAATATTGACTCTTTTTATAACCCTGAGTCTCGCACACCCCGCGCACTATCTCCTCAATCTTAGCAGTTGTCCAGTCATTTTCCTCAATCTTCCCCAGCTCATCAATGGTTCGTGTCAGTTGTTCTGCCACACTAGCCACATCACTCTTTTTTAGCAATAAATCTGTCTCCACTTCGATTTCTCGGTAAAAAAAGCTCGTCAGTTCCTCGATGTCCGTCAGTGTCACTAGTCTCTCATAAACTAAAGCCAAAATTGTCAACGCCTGCTCCCAAGCATAATCTTGGGGATAAAAAGGTTTTAGCCTTTCATGCAGCGCATCCAAGCCTCGTTTTTTCACAATCGTTCGGATATAAAACCCGTTATACCAATTCAATTTTTCCACATCAAATACTGGCCCCGTCTTCTGCACTCTCTCCAAACTCACCACTTTCAAAAACTCCCTAAAACTAAACACTTCTTTTTCCTCTGGGTGAGACCAGCCCAGCAGAGCAATAAAATTGCGTACTGCCTCTGGCAAATAACCCTTGTCTCGATAGCTCAAAATCGACACATCATTTTTTCTTTTTGACATCTTGCTTTTATCCGCGTTGCGGATAAGAGGCATATGCGCAAACTCTGGCATCTTCCACCCAAATGCCTCATAAAGCAAAATATGCTTCGGGGTGGAGCTAATCCATTCTTCCCCGCGCAGGATATGAGTAATTTCCATTAAATGATCATCCACCACCACCCCCAGATGATAAGTCGGATAGCCATCGGCCTTGAGCAACACCTGATCATCCAGTAAACTACTCTGAAAAACAACTTCTCCGCGAATTAAATCCTGCCATTTTATTTCTCTGCCGTCCGGCACTTTTAGTCTGATCACATACGGCTCCCCCGCCGCTAATTTCTGCCGCACCACCGTTTTGTCCGCATCTCGCCATTTCCGGTTATATTTTGGTAGCTCTCCTGCCGCCAATTGCTCTGCCCGCATCTTTTCCAAATCTTCCTTCGTACAGAAACAATAATAAGCATGTCCTTTAGCCACTAATTGCTCCACATACTTGCGATAAATCTCCAGCCTTTCACTCTGGCGATACGGCGCATGCGGCCCTCCCTTAGCTCCTCCCTCATCATAATCAATTCCCAGCCACCCGAGGCCCTCATAAATCAACTTTTCCGCTTCTGGTACAAATCGCGCTCTATCAGTATCCTCAATTCTAATCAAAAACTTACCCTTACTTTGGCGCGCTAGCGCCAAATTAAACATCGCCAGCCAAGCCGTCCCAATATGAGCAATCCCCGTCGGACTCGGCGCAATTCTCAATCGCATTGGTTTTTGTT
>WRMU01000064.1 GCA_009776965.1 Microgenomates group bacterium
TAGCGATTTGGGGTATGTGCCTCCCAGAGAGGATTTTGCTTATTTCTTGAATCTGGCTAATAGCGCGGCGCAGGAAACGGGAGGAGGAGCGGGGGCGCAAATTGGTCAGGATGGGCGAAAGTTCACTTCTTCAAAACATCTAAATGATTTAATTGGTTTTAATCGCGAGGAAGGTTGTATGCAGATGCAGGAGAGTGATGCTGATAGTGAGAGCTGGGTGTGTTATATAGATACGGAAGATGCAAGTTTGGTGATTGATGCGGGCGGCACTTATGGCGGCCCTTGGGTGTTGCGCGAGCAGGCGGGGAAGTTCCAGAAACTAACAGTGTTTGTTAAGGGAGATGTGATTATTAGAAATAGTTCGGGTTATAGTAGTGATGCGGCGGCGATTGCGGTGGATGTGGGCAATTTCTTGAGCTTGGTAGTTTTGGGCAATATGGACATTGAGCCGAATGTGGGGTTGGCGATGCCTAATCCATATAGTGGCGCGACTTTGAGTAGCCAAACGGGTCAGTGTTGGGAGGGACATTCGGCGACGGTGGCTGGTTATAGTCGGCCCAGTAATGTGGCAACTCAGAACTCAGCGGCGGGAGTTACCGAGGGTATCTTTATAGTTGACGGCAATTTGGATATTAAGAGCAGGGAGTCGGGAGTGAATTGTGCGGCAGAGACGGATAAGAGGTATATTCATCAGGGGAGTATGGTGGTTTGGGGACATGCTGAGATGAAGCGAGATTTCTCGAACAGGGAACGCGGATGTGTCGATGATGCTTTTGGGATTTATAATAACCGAGTTCCGGCGGAGACGTTTATTTACCGGCCGGATTTGGTGGTGAATATTCCAAGCTGGATGAGGAGGAATACTGTCTATATGTATCAGGAGTAGGGAAGCTCGCCTAAATGGTTATTTTCATCTTATGCTTCGCTTTAGTAATTTAGTTTGTCTGCATTTGGATTTTTGTAAGAGACCGAGCCAGATCTTTAACCTCTCTTTTTCCCTCTCGCCCCAAATCTAAAATATATTTAGGTTGGTGGGATGGGTTGGAGAATAATTTAAGAGCGGATTGGTAGATGTCTAGTCCTTCTTCTAGGGAAAGGCGAAAGTGGCTAGTGCCGCAGATATGGTCGAGGTGATGGAGGTAGTAGGGCTCAATGCCGGCGGCTAATTCTTCCCTCCAGAGGGTGGCGAGAGTTTGGGCGGAGTCATTAACACCTTTAAGGAGCACACCCTGAGCTTTGACTTTGATGGATAAATCGTTCATTTTGGTGACGATGGTTTTTAGTTGGGGGGTAAGTTCGAGGGGATGGTTGAGATGGAGAACGATAACCACTTCCCTACCCTGCTTGATGATACTGGACCAGAGGGAAAATAGGTCGGCGGTGATCAGTTGGGGAGAAAAAAGAGGGAGGCGGGTATGGAAGCGCAAGATGGTGAGATGTTGGAGAGAGATGAGCTTGCTGACGATCTGGGAGAGAGTGGAAAAAGGCAGGAGGAGGGGCTCGCCTCCGGAGAAAATGAGTTCGTTGATGGCAGAATGGGTTTTTAGGTAGTGGACAACTGCAGGGATGTCGAGGGGGGATTGGCTGGGGCGGGAGAGTTTGCGGAAACAAAAGCGGCAGTTGCTGGTGCAAGTGTTGTTGACTAGCCAGAGGGCTTTATGGGGGTAGCGATGGAGGAGGTTGGGGGCGACGGTGGCTGGAGCTTCATCGAGAGGATCGGGGGTTTCATCGGGGGAGATTATCTCCTCGCGAGGGTCATAGGTGAATTGCGAGAGGAGAGCGGGATGGTGGTTGTTTTGGGCGATTAGGCGGGCGAGGAAGGGGGAAATTAGTTGGGGGTACATACTCTACTTAGCTAGAAGCGACTTTGGTTCTTTGTTTTAGAATTAAGTCCCATCCCAAATTATTGGCAATTTTAGCTACAGTGAGAATGCCTGGGTTACGACTTTTCTCGCCAAAAAATGAATGATAAATACCGCTACGGTTCAATCCAGTCTCTTTTGATGTTTTGAGAAGGCCCTGTGCCTTGATAGCGACTGCTAGTGCTTTGACAATATATTCGGTGTCGCCAGTTTCATTAGCAGATTCTAAAAAACCCGCAATATCTTCCTGTGTTTTTAGATAGTCAATGGGATTGAACTTACTTAGTTTTGCTTTCATCCTAATCCTTTCTTTATTTGTTTGGCTTTATCGATATCCTTTTGTTGCGTGGATTTGTCTCCTCCACATAATAAAATTATTTGATTTTCTAATTTGAAAAAGTAGTAAAGGCGGTAGCCGCCTGCATAATTGATCTTTTTTTCAAAAATACCATTACCGACACTTTTAGTGTTGCCGAGATTTCCATTCATCATGCGGTAGATGTGGTCGGTAACTTTACTGCGAGCCTCTCCATTCTTGAGCTTCGCAAGCCATTTATCAAAAAGATCTGTTTTTATGACTTCAATTGACACAAGTGTATTGTATGATATTTCATACAATTTGTCAATATTTAATATGTAATGTGACAGGACATTCTGCACTATTTCCACTCTCTTAGATATTGATTCGGACTTTTTCCTTTCAAACCACAATGAGGAAGGTCATTGTAGTAGCTATTCCATAATGCTAAT
>WRMU01000065.1 GCA_009776965.1 Microgenomates group bacterium
CTTTTCCCTCCAAAAAGCCTCTGCTCGAAACTCACCGCGGCTTCGGCTACATGATCAGAAAAATCCCATGAAAATATTTGATAAAGCCGTCCTCAAGCTCACCATCATCTATGCCTGTCTCCTCCTTTTTCTCGAGCTTAGCCTCAGTTATGGTTTTTATCAACTCATCAATCTGGAGCTCGACAGGCCTCGCACCACCTCCCGTATCGCCATTTTCAACGAATATCATGGAGAATTAGCTCTCGTCATGCGCGAGCGCGATAATCTGCTGCGCGTCAATCTCCTCAATAAGCTCATCTATATCAACTTATGCTTGACTGTGGCCACTATTGTCGCCAGCTACTTTCTTGCCCGCCGCACCCTCCAACCCATCAATGATATGATGGAAGCTCAAAGTCGCTTCGTTTCCGATGCCAGCCATGAACTGCGCACTCCCATCACCTCCATCCTTCTCGAGAACGAAGTTCTCCTCCTTAAGCCAGACATTACCAAAGAAGATTTACTCACCCAAATCCATAGCAATATAGAAGAAATGAGCAAGCTGCAGCGCTTAACCAACTACTTACTCCAGCTAGGCAAAGATCAGTCCCTCGAATTAACTCTAGTGCCAATTAAAAAAGTGGTGAGCGAAGTAATTACCAAACTCACCCCCATCGCCAAAGCTAAAAATATCACGCTCAAGTCAGAGCTCAAACCTCACTCCGTCAAAGCCAACTTTCCAGCTTTAGTAAGTTTGGTGAGTATTTTAGTCGAGAACGCCATCAAATATAGCCCTCCCGACACCACCGTCCATATTAAGTTTCAAGATCATAAATTACAGGTCATCGACCAAGGTTGTGGCATTGCCCCCGAAGATCTCCCTCATATTTTTGAGCGCTTCTATCGCGCCGAACAGTCCCGCACTAGCGAGGGCTTTGGCCTAGGACTATCCCTAGCCCAAAACCTAAGCTCGCAAATGAACCTAAAAATCACCGCCACCAATAACCAAAAAGAAGGAGCCACTTTTAGCATAGTCTGGTATAATTAACTTTCAGCATCCCTTCAGCTGCTTATGATATAAAATGAACTCTTATGCCGAAAAATAAACGTAAATCGAAAAAACTATATCTAGTCATTGGAATAATTATCCTAGTTATCGTCGGCGTTATAGTCACTAGAGCCATTCTCAACCGCAACCAACCCAGTCAGTTTCTGCCCATTTTAACGGTCACCGAAGGGGTCATTCAAGAAAGTTTGGAGCTGTCGGGCAATGTCCAGACCTCTTATCTCACTCCAGTCAACACCAAAGCCAATGGCATTATCACTCGCGTTTATGTCCAAAACGGTCAATATGTCCGAGCCGGAGAAAAAATGTTTGAAATTGAGCTTTCTCCAGAGAGCCAACAAGCCGCCCAAAACGCCTATAACAACCTAGTTAATGCCCAGATCTCCCTCAAAACCGCCCAAGCTAATGAGTGGACCTCCCAAGCCCAGCAATTCACTGCCAACCAAGCTTTTGTCGATTTTATGGACGACGACGACGTAGAGCTCAAAGATAAAGAAGAAGGCACCGCTGCCTATATTTCCAAATATAATACTTGGAAGGCCGCCGAAGCCCAATACGTAATCTCCCGAGAGCAAATTGAGCTCTCCCAAAAACGCCTCACCGCTAGCCAACAAGATTATAGCCAATATGCCGCCACCGTCACCGCTCCCACCTCTGGTGAGGTCATGGGCATTGCCGTCACCGAAGGCCTGATGGTGAGCAATACCGATGTCAATTCCCAGCGCCTAGCCGTCGTCAAGGGTGGCAATACTTTGGTTGTCGGCATCGAAGTAGGAGAGATGGATATTGGCAAACTCAAGGTGGGACAATCCGCCAACATCACCCTTTCCTCCATCAAAGGACAAGTCTTTCAAGGAGAAATTATCAGTATCGACCAAGTTGGCACTCTCGGCTCCAATGGAGCAGTTTATCCTGTTCTCATCAGCTTCGAGGCCGATCAAAGCCTAGTCATTCTTCCCAATATGTCGGCTAAAGTGGAAATTATCACCAAACAAATCGCTAATGCTCTCCTCGTGCCCAGCATCGCCATCACTAGTCGTGGCGACCAAAGTTTAGTTACTGTGGTTACTGGTGGCGACGAAAAAAACCCCATCACCGAAGAACGAATCATCACCATTGGCGAAACAGATGCTAGTAACACCCAAGTACTTAGTGGCTTAAATCTCGGAGACCGAGTGCAAATGACTGACTGGCGCGACCTTGTCGGTGGGCCCGACAACCCCCTGATGATGATGGGCCCAGGCGGAGCTAGAATGACCACTGGCTCTGGGGCTGGCGGCGGGAACAATGTCCAGCGCGGCAATGGTACCAACAATCAGGGTGGCGGCGGACAGCCGACCGTCATCCAAAGAGGGCCCTAAAAAATGACCACTGATGCTATTGTCATTCGCCAGCTAGTCAAAAATTATAAAACTGATGGTGGAGAGGTGGAGGTCTTAAAAAACATTAATCTCACCATCGCCAAAGTTGACTTTTGCGCC